>NZ_JASJVE010000011.1:0-194682 GCF_036346185.1 Pseudomonas sp. 10C3
CCGTTTATTTCTTCTCTGTTTGAGAGCGCTTGAGCGAGTAACGGTGACGATTTATCAACGTTTTTGGTGATGATGATGGGGTGGTGGGTTGGCCTGTTGATATTTCCAATATTGGCCATGGTGTGGTTGTAAGACAGCACCATTATTTCGTCGGTATGGTCTGACTGATATTTGTTGCCCATGGAATCCTGAGTTGAGCAGCCCGCTGAAATCAGCCCTTGAGTCTTGCCGGTCAGGGTCATGTAACCGTGGTTAGCCATACGCGTAAGTCCTTTCTTCGCTGGCTGGACAGTTTATTACCACGGGGGACAGGCAGGTTGTAGGACGCTTCCGAATATAGAGAAGGAGGAGGGAGCCACGGAACAACATCAGGCTTATGTTGGTTTTTGTTTCGTTGCGCCTCCAGACTTCCAGGGCAAGTCGGCTGGGCGCTGAGTGGTGGCTACAACTCCGGTGTCCAGGTCAAACTCAGCATCCAGGTGCGGCCTTCTTCGCGATAGCCGTAGTTGTTGCCTTCGAAGCTGTAGAGCGTTCGACTGTAACGTCTGTCCAGAGCGTTATCGAGTTTCAGTTCCAGTTTGACTTCATTACTCGCCGCCCAACTGCTGCGCAAGCCGAACAGGGCGTAACCGCCGATGGGCTGCAGGTTGTTCTCGTCGTTGTAGCTGTGGCTGAAGGCTTGCCATGTGGCGCCCAGGCCCAGCCGGTCGAATTGACGATCCACATCCAGGCTGAACGTGCGCCGGGCACGGCGGTTCAGGGTATAGCCAGTGTCACGGTCGCGTGGGTCGATAATCGCCAGCCCCAGGCTGCTTTGCCAGCCGAACAGCTCTTGGTGCAGCGCTGCTTCGAAGCCGTTGATTCGTGCCGAGGCAAGGTTTTGCGGGCGGTAGTTGGCGTCCAGCGCAATCGCGTCCTGCAAGTCGGTGCGATACAGCGATGCTTCCAGGCGGCTGGTCTCGGTCAGGCGGCTGCGCCATTGCAGTTCATAGCTTTTTGAATGCTCGGGCTTCAGGTTGGGGTTGCTGAAGTCGGGGTAGTACAGGTCGTTAAAGGTCGGCGCACGAAACCCTTCGCTGTACGAAAGCAGCACGTCGTTGTCGGGGTTAATCGGCACGGTCAGCGTGCCGCTCCAGGTGTTCTGTCCGCCGAACTGCTGGTTCTGATCATGACGGAGCCCGAGCTCCGTTGAAAAATGTTCGCTTTGATAACGATGCTGGATAAACGCGGCACGATTCCAGCGGCTGTCTTCATCGAATACCGTGCTGCTATTGACCCGATCTTCGTACCAATCGGTGCCCAGTATCAGGCTGTGCCGATCATTGAGCGTCAGGGTGTTCTGCCAGTTGGCCGAGTCCCTGTAGGTATTGAAGACGCTGCGGTCGTCGCTGAGCGTGTCGAGGGACGTGTCGCGGTTTTCGCTGTGGCCCAGCTCCAGGCGGGACTTCCAGTGCTCGCTGAGTCGCACGTCGAAATAGGTACTGACGCTGCTCAGGTCGAACTTGCTGTACGGCTGTTGCCCGACGCTGTTCTGCGTGGCGGGGTCATAGCGGCCGAAGCTGTTGTCGAACTCGGTCTTGCCGCGGTTATCCAGCAGGTTCAGGCCGATCTCGATATCGTCATCGAGCTGATGGCTGAGGTTCAGGCTCAGCGACTTGTTGCGATAGGCATCGTCATCGCCGTCGCTGGCGAAAGACTCCTGCGACCGGTTGATCCCGGCGGTTTCATCAAGGCTGACGCCAAGGTTGAAATGCGTCTGCTGATCGCCCCCGGACAGTCCCATGCTGCGCTGCCAGCTATTATTGCTGCCGTAGCCCATCTTTAACCGTGGCTTTAGTCCCTGCTCAGCGCCACGCCGGGTAAAGATCTGAATCACCCCGCCAATCGCGTCTGCGCCATAGATCACCGAGCGTGAGCCGCGCAGCACTTCCACCCGCTCGATCTGATCGACGCTGAGAAACTGCAGATTGCTGTCAGCCGAGGTGGCATTGGCGATGCGTTGTCCGTCGACCAGTACCAGGCTCTGCGCCGACTTGGTCCCGCGAATGAAAATCCCCGGGAGGCTGCCGCGACCGCCGCTCGGTGCGACTTGCACGCCGGGCACGCGGCTGAGCAGGTCGTTGACGCTGCCGGGTTGCAGGCGCTCGATGTCTTCACGGGTGAATACGCTGCTCGCGGCGCTGCTGGTACTGCGCTCTTCAACCTGGCGGTTGGCGCTGATCAGCATGTCCGGCAGTTTCAGCGCGGCATCGCGCTCAAGGGTATCGGCCAGCGCGTTCGTGGCGGGCAATAACGAAAGGGTCAGGGCAAGGCGGCGCAGAGTCATATAGGTCGCATAAGGCAAAACCGGCGCACGACCCGGGTTAATGAGTGTGCGCCGTTTCAGAGGGGCAGGCTTAGCGTGAAGCCTGTTCGATCAGGTGCAGACGCTGTTGGATCGATGCTTCGATACCCGGCGCATCCAGCCCGCATTCAGCCAGCATTTGCGCAGGCTTGGCGTGCTCGACGTAGCTGTCCGGCAAGCCCAGGTGCAGCACCGACTTGAGGATGTTTTCGCGGGCGAGAAACTCGCTGACCGCAGCGCCCGCGCCACCCATGATCGCGTTCTCTTCGATCGTTACCAGCAAGGTATGACTGGCCGCCATCTCTCGAACCAGCGCTTCATCCAGTGGTTTGACGAAACGCATGTCGACGACGGTGGCATCCAGCGTTTCGGCGACCTTGAGGGCTTCGGCCAGTTGCACGCCAAACACCAGTATCGCGACGTTCTGACCGATGCGACGCACCACGCCTTTGCCGATTTTCAGCGGTTCAAGGCTGCTGTCGATCAGCGCATTCGGGCCGGTGCCGCGTGGGTAACGCACCGCCGCCGGGCCTGAATGCAGGAAACCGGTGCTGAGCATTTTGCGCAGTTCATTCTCGTCGCTGGGGGTCATGACCAGCATGCCGGGAATGCAGCGCAGGTAAGACAGATCGAAGCTGCCAGCGTGGGTCGGACCGTCTTCACCCACCAGACCTGCGCGGTCGATGGCGAACAGCACGTCGAGGTTCTGCACGGCCACGTCATGGATCAACTGGTCGTAGCCGCGTTGCAGGAAGGTGGAGTAGATCGCCACCACCGGCTTGGCGCCTTCGCAGGCCATGCCCGCCGCCAGCGTGACCGCATGCTGCTCGGCGATGGCGACGTCGAAGTAGCGCGCCGGGTAGCGTTCGCTGAACTCGACCAGGTCCGAGCCTTCTTTCATGGCGGGCGTTATGCCGACCAGGCGTGGGTCGGCCTGGGCCATGTCGCACAGCCATTGGCCAAACACACCGGAATACTTCGGCCCGCTGGCTTTTTTCGGTGCAACGGCCGGGGCGTCCAGAGGCTCGAGCTTGGTAATCGCGTGGTAGCCAATCGGGTCCGCTTCCGCCGGGGCGAAACCTTTGCCTTTTTTGGTGACCACGTGCAGGAACTGTGGGCCTTTGAGGTCACGCATGTTGCGCAGCGTCGCGATCAGCGTCGGCAGGTCATGGCCGTCGATCGGGCCGATGTAGTTCCAGCCTAGCTCTTCGAACAAGGTGCCGGGGACCAGCATGCCTTTGGCATATTCTTCGGTACGACGGGCGATTTCCCACGCGCCAGGCAAGCGCGACAGCACTTTTTTGCTGCCTTCACGCATGCTTGCGTAAGTGCGGCTCGAGAGGATTTTCGCCAGGTAATTCGACAGCCCGCCGACGTTGCGCGAGATCGACATGTCGTTGTCGTTGAGGATCACCAGCATGTCGGCGGCCACTTCCGGCGCATGGTTCAGCGCCTCGAAGGCCATACCGGCTGTCAGGGCGCCGTCACCGATCACGGCGATGGACTTGCGCGAACTGCCTTGCAGGCGGGAAGCCAGGGCCATGCCCAGCGCTGCGCTGATGGACGTGCTGGAGTGGCCAACACCAAAGGTGTCGTACTCGCTCTCGCTGCGACGCGGGAAGGCTGCGATGCCGTCCTTCTGACGCAGGCTGCCCATCCGGTGCCGACGGCCCGTGAGAATTTTGTGTGGGTAGGCCTGATGGCCCACGTCCCAGACCAGGCGGTCGTCCGGGGTATCGAAGACGTAGTGCAGCGCGATAGTCAGCTCGATGACACCCAGGCCGGCACCAAAATGCCCGCCGGTCTGGCCGACGGTGTAGAGCAACTCCTGGCGCAGTTCATCAGCCAGGGTTTCCAACTCAGCCTCACCCAACCGACGCAAGCCGTCCGGCGTTGCCGCGCGGTCGAGCAGGGGCGTAGTGGGGCGCTCGCGGGGAATCTCTTTGAACGTCGTGGGCATCAGGCGAATCGTTATAAGTAAAAGAGGCGGCAGTTTACCTGATGCAGCGCAAGCTGCCCACGAAGCACGGCAGAGGATGATCAGACAGTGGCTTTAATTTCGTGGATTTTCAGATCTGACGGTTGTCTGTGAGCTTGTTGTTGCGGTGTATTTCAGCTACGGCGCTCAACGATATAGCGGGCAAGTTCGCGCAAGGGCTCCGCCGACGCGTCGAAAGGTCGCAGGGCCTGCAGCGCCTGATCACGTAGCTCCAGAGCGTAGCCTTTGGCAGCTTCCAGGCCCAACAGAGACGGATAGGTCGGTTTGTCGCGGGCAATATCGGCGCCCTGGCGTTTACCGAGGGTGGCGGTATCGCTTTCGACGTCGAGAATGTCGTCCTGCACCTGAAAGGCCAGACCAATGGCCTGTGCATAAATTTGCAGGGCTTTGAGGTCGGCTTTCTCGGCGCGGCCACTGGCCAGAGCGCCGAGCTTTACACTGGCTTCGATCAAGGCACCGGTTTTATGCCGGTGCATGAAGGCCAGGGCGGCCTGATCGAGCTTGAGGCCCACGGAGCCCAAATCAATGGCCTGACCACCGACCATGCCCGCCGGGCCTGCGGCCAGGGCCAGGGTGCTGACCATGTTCAAGCGGGTTTCGGTATCTTGCGGCGACAACGCGGAGTCGAGTAATGCGCTGAATGCCAGGCTTTGCAGACCGTCACCGGCAAGAATCGCGCAGGCTTCATCGAAGGCTTTATGGGTAGTGGGTTGGCCGCGACGCAGATCGTCGTCGTCCATCGCCGGTAAATCGTCATGCACCAGCGAGTAAGCGTGGATCAGTTCCACCGCGCAGGCCGCGCCGTTGGCAAGCTCCGGGTTGGCGCCCAAGGCTTCGCAGGCAGCATAAGCGAGCAGCGGCCGGACACGCTTGCCGCCGTTCATCACGCTGTAGCGCATGGCAGCATACAGTCGGGTCAGTTCGGGGCTTGGTGCCTGGAACAGGCCATCCAGCGCCGCATTGACGCGGGCCTGACTGCGGGCCTGATAGGTGGAAATCATTCTGGCTGATCCTCGTCGAAGGGCTCTTCAGTCAGTTCACCGTCGCGTTCGAGCAATACCTGCACCTTCTGCTCGGCCTGCGCCAAGGCGCCCTGGCAGTCGCGGGTCAGGCGGATACCTTGTTCGAAGGCGGTCAACGAATCCTCCAACGACAGCTCGCCGTTCTCCAGGCGCTCAACCAGCGTTTGCAGATCAGCGAGGGACTGTTCGAAATCCGGTGCAGCTTTCTTGCGGGCCATGGCGGCTATCTCGGTAGACGTTAAACCGGCGCGACACTAGCAGAGCAACGGCTTCGGGGCAAATCAAGGACGCTGCTCAGAGGCCATAACGCTACGCCAAAGGGACGCGCTTTGTCTGCTCGGGGAGGCCTTTTCGTGGGGGATACACCTCGCCAGTGCGACTGTGCCGACGAGGTGTAAGGCTTACAGCCAGGGATGACGCGGCGGCTTGATCTCGTTCAGGACATAGTTGCCGATGGCGTGGAATTTCCAGCGCACGGGGTCGTGCAGTGTATGGGTGCGTGCGTTTCGCCAGTGGCGGTCGAGGCCGTATTCCTCCAGCGTGGCGCGGGTGCCCGCCAGCTCAAATAACTTGTTGCTGGCCAGGATGGCGGCCTCGGTGGTGAGTATCTTGGCTTCTGCGGTGCGGATCGAGGCCACTGCGACGCTGTCTTCGCTCGGATCGAGCAAGGCATGGTCAATGGCGTCGGCAGCCAGATCAAGGACCGCTTCCGCGGCGCGCAGGCGCACCTGGATGTCGCCGATTTGTTGCAGGATATACGGGTCTTCAGTGGCCTTTTCCTGACCTGAATCGATCCAGGGGCGAGTGAAACTGCGCACATATTTCAGGGTGTCTTCCAGCGCGCTACGGGCCAGACCGGCGTCGATGGCGGCCTGGAGAAACTGGGAGATCGGCCCGGCAGCGGTAGGGTTGGCAAATGCGCGCCAGATCGGGATCACATGACTGGCCGGTACGCGGACCTTGTCGATCAACACCGTCCCGCTTGCGGTGGTCCGCAGGCCGAAGCTGGACCAGTCGTTGACCACCTTGAGCCCCGAGGTATCGCGCGGGACGATGGCCAGATGCGGCAAACCCTCATCATTGACCGCGACGATAGGAATCCAGTGCGCCAGTAAGGCCCCGGTGGAGAAAAACTTCTGCCCTTCGACGATGAAGTCGTCGCCCTCTGCGCTGATTTTGGTCTGGAACTCTGCAACGTTGCGCCCGCCACGTTCGGAGAAGGCGTTGCCGAAACGAGTACCGGACAGCGCGAGGTCGAAGAAGAAGCGCTTCTGCTCCTCAGTACCGTCCAGCGCGATGTGGACGAGAATGACGAAATGGTTCTGTGGCAATTGGCCTAGCGAGGCGTCGGCGGCCGCGATCAATTTGAAGACTTTGGCCACGGTACGGTAACTGGCCCCTAAACCGCCGAACTGTTTGGGCACGACGATGCTCCACAGGCCGCTTTGCGAATAAGCGTCCAGCTCGGCGAATGGCAGTCGGCGTTCGCGGTCGCGCTGGATGGTTTCCTGAGCGAACTGGCTGGCTAGGCGCTTGGCGGCATTGATGGCCTGGGCCTCGCTTTCCAGGCGAGTGGCGGGTGTTTTGGATTGGATCTGCAGGTACGGATCGCTCGGGCTGGCAGTATCGACTTTAGGTAATGAGCTCATGATGATTTCCTTTAGAAGCGGTAGCCGAGGTTAAGGCTGTAGATGGTGGGGTCGACGTCGACACTGCCGACCTTGGTGCCAGCGATTTTTACGTCGCTGTTGATCTTCGCGTAGCGCACGTCAGCGCCCAGACTCCAGTGCTCGTCGATGGCCACATCCACACCGGCCTGAAAGGCCGCACCCCATGAGTCGGAGAGTTCAAGTTTGGCGCCGTTGTCCAGATGCTCGTCGAAGAAGTAGGTGTAATTGATGCCTACGCCTACGAAGGGCTGTACTTTGGCGCCGGGCAAGAAGTGGTACTGCAGCGAAACAATCGGCGGCAAGTGGCGGGTGCTGCCAACCTTCTCTCCGTTGAGCTTGATGTCGTGTTTGAACGGCAGGCCGCCCAGTACATCGATGGCCCAGTTAGGGGTGATGAAGTAGGCGATGTTGAAGGTGGGACCGATAGAACTATTGATGTCTATGGTCCCGGGCGTGATGTTGCCGGGGTCGGAGGTAGGCACGATGTCGCTGATACCTACGCGCACTTGCCACGGGCTTTCTGCGTAGACCAGTGGCGCCGCGACACATAGCAGGGCCCCGAGGGTTGTACGTTTTAGCCAGCGATACTGCATAAAGCACTTCCTTGATTCCAGGTGTAACGGACAGCGTTTTAAACGCCGATAGGGTTTGCTCCACCACGTCCGTACATCCGGTATGCAGGGCAGCACAAGACCTTCTGCAGGCTTTATGCCAGATATTAAGTTATTGTTTTTAAACGATTTTATTTCTATATGATTGCGCGAAAGTGTCTGTCGAGTGACAGTGCTGATGAAGTTCTGTTGCTGGCCAGACAGTCGTTTTCTGCTGCGCGGAATAGACAAAGGCCAGCGCAAGCGCTGGCCTTTGTAGTCAGTGGGCGATACCCGGTTTATCAGGCAGTCTGTTTGCTGCCCCCTCCGATCTGCCAGACATAAGGCGGCTCGGTGCCGTTGATCTCCCAGTCGCCGATGATGCGCTCCTTGTAGATCAGCGGATTGTGCGACGCCGTTGTGCGGGCATTGCGCCAGTGCCGGTCGAGTTGCTTGGTGGTGCTGGTGGCCGATGCGCCCAGTGCATTGAACAGGTCGCTGGTGGCGCGCAGCACCAGCTCGGCGATCGCCACCTGCGCCTGGGCAGACTCCAGCTCTGCGGCGATGTTGGCATCGCGTTCCGCTTGCTCGTCCTTGCCATAGCGGGTGACGTAGGCCCGCTGCGAGGCGTGCGCGGCCCGGATTGCAGCTGCTTCGGCGGCGTAGACCTGGGCCGACGCCTTGCCCACGACTTGTTGGACCTGAGCATCTGCGCTGGCGGACGACGCGTTGCCCGTGCTGAAGATGCGCGTACGCGTGCGCACTTCCTCGGCGATGTCGCGCACGGCAGCGCGACCGGAACCCACCAGCACGGCCAGCAGCGTCAGTTGATAGAAGGCTGTCTGGTATTTGAAGCGGGTGGAGAAGTCGATGATGTTCTCTTCTTCGACCACGGCGTTCTCGAATACCGACGTTCCGCTGCCGGTGGTGCGCTGACCGAAGCCGTCCCAGTCGTCGCTCTGACGGACGCCCGGTTGCTGGACCCTGACAGCAGCGATCACATCGGCACCGTTGTCATCGCGCTGGGCATACAGGTCGATCCAGTCGGCGAAGAGACTGCCGGTGCTGTAGTACTTGGTGCCATTCACGACCCACTGCTCGCCCTGACGGCTGACGCGGGTGATGACCTGGCCGATCCTCACGCCGCCCACCTCGGTCCAGGCGTTGCCGACCAGTTCACCGGCGACGAAGCGTTTGAACCAGACGTCCTGGGCGCTTGTGGCGTGGGCGTTAAGACGGTCCTCGACAAAGGCCAGGTGACCACGCAGCGCCTGCGGCAGATTGGAGTCGGCCTCGGCCAGCTCGATCAGCAACTGGACCAGTTGTGGCAGCGAGGCACCGGCTCCGCCGTGTTCAACCGGGATGCGCACAGCGCCGAAACCGGCCTCTTTCAGCCATTTTATCTGCTCGAAGGGCAGCACTCGGTTGCGTTCACGCTCCACCGCGCCTTCGGCAATACGCGCGAAAATCGGCCTGAAGCGCGCAGCGAGCTGCTCGTAATCGGTACCAAGCGACAGCGGGTTTAACGGTTGATGGCTAGACATTGATTGAACGCCTCTTGGACGATACTGCGCGTCAGGTCAGGTTGGAAAACTTGGACGGTTTGGTCTGGTCGGTGGCGTTTGCCCCGTTCTTGAACGCACCTCGATACTGAGCGGCAGGGTGGTCGGCCGCGGCGTACGCCGAGTCGCTGTCGAGCAGGTTTTCTCGCAAGGTGCTGCCCTCATACGAGGTGCGCACACGCCCCCGGCGTTGCAATTCGGGGACGATGTACTCGACGAAGTCCACAAACGATCCGGGTGTGATGGCATAGGCCAGGTTGAAACCGTCGATACCGCCGACATCCACCCAACGTTCCAGTTCATCGGCCACGGTTTTCGGGCCACCCACCAGTACGGGGCCAAGGCCGCCAATGCTGCGGTGCTTGATGATGTCGCGCGGTGTCCATTTACGGTGTGGGTCGGCAGTGGCGAGCAGTTCCAGTACCGAGCGAATGCTGTCGTTGTCGATGGCTTCCAGCGGTTGATCCGGGTCGTACTCGGAGAAGTCGATGCCGGTCCAGCCGCCGTAGAACGACAACATACCTTCGCCATTGCTGTAGCCCAGGTATTCCTGGTATTTGGCTTGCGCAGCCTCATCGCTTTCGGCAGTGATCACCGTAAGCAGCGTGAATATTTTCAGCGAATCGCGTGTCCGGCCTGCCTCTACGGCGCGGTTGCGGATGTCATCGGAGACCTCCCGCGCCTGTTCTGGAGTGGCCGGGCTGATGAACACGCCTTCGGCATGCTTGGCGGCAAAGGCGCGACCACGGGTGGAAGCGCCGGCCTGGAAAATTACCGGGGTGCGTTGCGGCGACGGCTCGGACAGGTGGATGCCGGGCACGTCGAAATACTTGCCTTTGTGGCCGATGGGGTGAACCTTGCTCGGGTCGGTGAAGATGCCTTTCTCACGGTCGCGCAGCACCGCGTCTTCATCCCAGGAACCCTCCCACAGTTTGTAGGTGACATCCAGAAACTCGTCGGCGATGTCATAGCGTTCGTCGTGGGAGATCTGCTGCTTGAGGCCGAGATTGACCGCCGCGCTGTTCAAGTAGGAGGTCACGACGTTCCAGGCCACGCGGCCTTTGGTCAGGTGGTCAAGGGTGGAGAACTTGCGCGCAAGGGCATACGGCTGCTCGTAGGTCAGCGCGGAGGTCACACCGAAACCCAAGTGTTTGGTCACGGTGGCCATGGCCGGTACCTGAAAGAACGGGTCGTTCACTGGCACTTGATCGGCATCAATCAGCGAGGTTTCCACCGAGCCCCGATAAACGTCATAGACACCCACGACATCGGCGATGAATAGCGAGTCGAAATAACCACGCTCAAGCAACTTCGCCAGGTCGACCCAGTAGTCGAGGTCCTTGTATTTCCACGCTTGGCTTTCTGGGTGACGCCAAGTGCCAGCGGCCTGGTGGCTAACGCACGTCATGTCGAATGCATTGAGAATAATGCGAGATGCCATAGTCGGTTAACTCCTTACTCGATAGGTTCATTAAGCGCACGCGGCACATGAATGATTGTTTATGTCGAGATTGCACAGTCCGTGCCGAGTCAGGAAAGCCAGGTAATACAAGGGGGCTGGTTGTTTTTAGGGGGGGTGTAAGTGTTGGCCGGGCAACACTTTGCTGTTTGATTGGGCAATAGCCAACAGTACGGTTCGGTGCTCGGAAAGGCCGGGCAGCAAGCCCGGCCCGGCAATCAATTTCCTGCGAGGTTAGGGCTCAGGAATAAAAACTGGGAGTAGGCGGTGTCTGCTTCAACGCCCACTCGCCGAGTTCGCGGATGCGATAGTCCACAGGGTCGTGCAGGGTCTGAGTGCGCAGGTTGCGCCAGTAGCGATCGAAGCGCCGCGACGCGTTGGTCGCGCGTGCGCCGGTGACTTCGAACAAACGGTTGCACACGTCCAGGCCGATTCTCGTGGCGTAGACTTTGGCGCTGCCGATGGCGAGGGCCAGTTGCGCGCGTTCCTCGGCTTCCAGGTCCTCGGCTTTATTCCAGGCGTGGTCGAACCGTGTATTGGCCCGTTCGGCCAGTGCGCGAACGGCCTCCAGCCCCGCCCAGAATTCCCCGTAGTGGGCCAGCACGTACGGATCGTCAACGGCTTTACTGACATCGGCCTTGAACCAGGGGCGCGCCTCATTAACCGTATAGTCGCGAGCCTGTTCGAAGGCGCCTTCGGCGATCCCCAGGAACAGGTTGACGAAGGTCAGTTGCGCGAGCAATGGCCTCAGGCTGGAAAAGTGCGTACTCAACGGACCCGGGTCGAGGAGCAGTTCGTTCTCCTCGACCCGCACGCGTTCAAAGCTGGCGCTGCCGCTGTCGGTCTGGCGTTGGCCCATGTTGTTCCAGTCGCCATGCAGCGTGATGCCAATACGGTCGGTGGGAATGGCCGCAATCAGCAACTTGCCACTGGCGCTTTCATCCAGCGCCGAGGCGATCAGCATGTCGGAGTCGCTGGAGCCGGAACAGAAACTCTTGGTGCCGGAGAACTCGCGCCAGCCGTCGAAACGGGTCGCTATCGTGCGGGTGTCCAGAGGATTGAGGGCGTTGCCCCAGAACCAGTTCTTGCGGGCGGTTTGTTCCAGCAAGGGTTGCCATTGATCTGGCCTGGCGAACAGACGCACGGTGGCCAGCATCAAATGCTGGAAGCCGAAGACGTGGGCGATGGAGCTGTCGACTTTGGCGAACTCGCGAACGATATTCAGGGCTTCGCTCCAGCTGGCACCCATGCCGCCGAACTCGCGGGGAATACTGAGGGCAAGCAAGCCGCTATCTCGCAGGGCGTCGCGCTCGGCCTTGGGGGTGCCGCCGCGTTCGTCACGCTCGGCAGCGGTCGTGGCAAATCCGGCCGCCAGACGACGGGCGATCTGCAAGGGATCGTTTGGGGTGGTCACAGGTGACTCCTTGATTGGCTAGGGCGCAGGCCGTCACCGAGGTTCATGCGCCGGGCAGCCCCCCTATAGACAGGTGCTTGCCCGACGTTCATCCAGACGGCGTTACAGTCCGAACAGCCTTGCGGCGTTGCCATAAAGCAGCTTGTCGAGTGCTGATTCGTTGAAGCCGAGGGCCTGGGCGTCGTCGATGGACTGGCGAATCGGCCTGAACGGGTAGGACGAGCCAAACAGCAACTGGTCGGCAAGAAAACCGTTAGACGCCTGGACATAGGCTTCGCTACCGGGCTGGAACAGATACATGTCCGGCACCAGATAAATGTTCGGGTAGCGGAAGGCGACGCCGATGGCCTGCTGCACGTTCGGCCAGTAGCCGTGGTAGCAGACGATGGGCAGTTGCGGGAACGCCTGGGCGACTTTTGCCAGGTGCCCAGGGTTGTTGAATGCCGGGTCGGGGGTGGTCGGGCCGCTCATCAGGAACAGGGGGATGCAGCGCTGTTCCAGGTGTTCGTAGATCGGCCAATACAGCGCATCGTCCGGATGACGAGCAGGCGCCCCGAAGCCCGGCTCCAGGTCGATGCCAACCAGTCCGAGCAGGTTGATCGCACGGTCGATTTCGGTAATAGCACCGTCGATGCCTTGCAGCGCCGGGTCGATACTGCCGATGCCGAGCAGTTCGTCATGGCCCTGAACGATGCCGTGGATCAGATCGTTGGGCAGATGCTGGCTAGGGGTGTGACGGCCGACCACCACCGCCTTGCTTAGTCCGGCATCGCGTACTTCGTCGAGGAAACCCTCGGGCGTCAGCGAGCGGGCGAAGTGCTCATCATTGCCGCGAGTACCCACTCGACGATTGAGCCAACGTGCGGTGGCGTATTCCGGGGAGCCGGGTGTGGCGCCGAAGAAGTCATGGAGGTACGCCGGCCGGCAGCGCATATCGATGACTTTCATGCGGCGGCCTCATCTGTTGCTGGTTTCTTGCCGGCGCGAACGTCGAACGCTCCCCCGGTCAAGACCTGATCGCTCACGGTGACCGGCTGCTTGCCCGGCAGCAACGGGAACACCAGTTCAGCGAAGCGGAAGGCTTCTTCCAGATGGGGGTAGCCAGACAGGACAAAGCGGTCGACGCCAAGGGCAGCGTATTCCAGCAGGCGTGCGGCGACGGTCTGTGGATCACCGACCAGCGCGGTACCCGCACCACCTCGGACCAAGCCAACACCGGCCCAAAGGTTAGGCGACACTTCCAGCTTGTCGCGTTGCCCGCCATGCAGGGCGGCCATGCGCCGTTGGCCTTCGGAGTCCATCTTCGCGTAGTTCTGTTGCGCGTCAGCGATGGTGTCGTCGTCGAGGTGGCTGATCAGTTCCTCGGCGGCGGCCCAGGCTTGCTCGTTGGTTTCGCGCACAATCACATGCAGGCGCACGCCAAAGTGCACCGTACGGCCGTGTTTTTTGGCGCGGGCGCGCACGTCGGCGATTTTCTCGGCCACGGCGGCAGGCGGCTCGCCCCACGTCAGGTAGGCGTCGACATGCTTGGCTGCCAGTTCATGGGCGGCCGGTGAAGAACCGCCGAAATACAGCGGCGGATGAGGGCGCTGGACCGGTGGGAAGAAGTTTTGCGCGCCTTCTACCCGCACATGCTTGCCAGCGAAATCCACGGTTTCGCCGCTGAGTAGTTGGCGCCATACGGTGAGGAATTCATCGGCGGCTTCGTAGCGCTGATCGTGATCGAGGAAAATGCCATCGGCGGCTAATTCAGTGGCATCACCACCGGGCACCACGTTGAGCAGCAGGCGTCCGTGGCACGCCTGGTCCAGGGTCGCAGCCTGGCGCGCAGACGCAGTGGGGTTGCCGAGCGAGGTGCGCAGCGCCACCAGCAGTTTGATGCGCTGGGTTACGGGCACCAGGCTGGCGGCGGTGATCCACGGGTCGAGGCAGCTGCTGCCTGTCGGGATCAACAGACCGTCATAGCCAAGGTTCTCGGCGGCCACAGCGATCTGCCGCATGTATTCGTTGGTGGCCGGGCGACCGCTGTCGGACTTGCCCAAATACCGGGTGTCGCCGGAGGTGGGCAGAAACCAGAAAATATCGAGACTCATGAACACAATCCTCGTTGCAGGGGTGGACGTCACTGGCCTCGAGCAAGGTGAGGAGCGACGGGGCGTGCAACGCAGGGCAAGTACGGCTTTGTAATCGGGGCTTGCTTGGGCAAGTCTGTGAGAAACACGTCGACAGCCAAGAAAGAGCAAAAGGTGTACCAGAAGAACAACCTCCTGATTTATATAGGATTAGGTGTTTTTTTAGGCGGAGCGGACTGTTGCTGCGGGGGCAAAGTGTTTTATGGCTGTTTGCGTGGCAACAGTTTGGACTTCGGTTGTTTGATGGGGATCGGCGGTAACGCTGAATTTACAGCGGCTGGCGCACTTTGGATGGGGCCTGCAATGTCAGGCGTTTATCCTCGCGCAGTAACTGATCGATGGCATGCAGTCCCAGCGGACGACTGAACAGGTAGCCTTGAATCTGATCGCAGTGGTTGCGTAGCAGGAAGTCCATTTGCTCGACGGTTTCCACGCCTTCGGCAATCACATCCAGTTTCAGGCTATGCGCCAGGTGGATGATGGCCAGGACGATGGCGGCGTCTTCCGAGTTGACGGTAACTTCACGAATAAAGGAGATATCGATTTTCAGCGTATCGATTTGAAACCGGCGCAGGTAGGACAGGCTCGAATAGCCGGTGCCGAAGTCATCGATGGACACCTTGATGCCCAGGCCGCGCAATTTTTGCAGGCTGACGATGGTGCGCTCGGTATTGATCATGAGTGAGCTTTCGGTCAGTTCCAGTTCCAGTAAATCGGCTGCAACATGGTTGTCCGTGAGGGCGCGGATGATATCGGTCCACAACTCGCCCTCATTGAATTGGCGGGCCGAAACGTTTACTGACACTTGAACCGGGCCGATGCCCGAGCGTTGCCACTGGGCGATCTGCTGACAGGCAGTGGCAATTATCCATTTGCCGACCTGGATGATCATCCCGGTCTCTTCCAGGGCCGGAATAAAGGCATTGGGTGAAATCAAACCATGACCGGGACGTTCCCAGCGCAACAAGGCTTCCAGGCCGCAGACGCGCCCGTCGCTCAGGCGCACTTTGGGCTGATAGTGCAGGACGAACTCTTCATTCTCCACGGCTTTGCGCAGGGCTGTTTCCAGATCAAGGCGGGCCAATACCTCAGTGTTCATTTCGGCGGTAAAGAATCGATAGCTGTCGCGACCGGCTTGCTTGGCCCGATACATGGCGGTGTCGGCGAATTTGATCAAGGTATCAGGAGCGGCGTCATCGTCGGGGTAGAGGGCAATCCCGATGCTTGCGGTCACCGAGACTTCATGGCCCTTTAGATGGAAGGGTACACGCAGTTCCTCGCGGACTTTTTTGACCATTGAGGTCGCGCCTTTCTGGCCGTCCTGCGTCATCAGGATGAGCGCAAACTCATCGCCGCCCAGCCGTCCGACGGTGTCCCTGATGTTCACGCATTGCACCAGACGATTACTGAGCTGGCGTAACAGTTCGTCGCCGATGGCGTGCCCGAAGGTTTCATTGACGTTCTTGAAGTGGTCCAGATCAATGAACAGGACCGCCACTTGCCATCCATTGTCTGCGGCTTGAGCGAGGGTGATTTGCAGGGTGGCATAAAACTGGGTGCGGTTGGGCAGGCCGGTGAGGGCATCGTAATGGGCCATATGCAGCAGGCGCTTATCGGCCTCTTTGCGCTCGGTGATGTCGCGCACGACCCCGACGATGATCCATTCCTCTCCCGAGCGATAAGCCTGACGGCGAATCTCGACCTGCACGTGCGAGCCGTTCTTGCACCGCAATTGGGTTTCGGTCAATTCATTGGCATTTTGGCCGGTGATAATATCGTCAAACAGCACCTGCAAATCCGCCGTGGAAGAGCCGTCCAGTTCACCGGGGCACATCTGCAACAGTTCTTCGCGGCTATACCCGAGCATGTCACAGGCGCTCGCATTGAATTCGACGAAGCGCAAGGTGCTGCGATGGATAAGTGTGATCGCGTCCGCAGTGACGTCCATCGCCGCGCGAAACTGCTGCAGATCTGCAGAGCGTTGCTGTACCTGATCCTCCAGTTTTGCGCTGTGTTTGCGAAGCAAGTCGCCAAACGTTTTGAGTCGCAGCAAATTTCTCACACGCAGCCACAGTTCGGCCCGGTCCACCGGCTTGCTCAGGAACTCTTCGACGCCGGCTTCCAGAGCAGCCAGGCGCGAGCTGCGGTCGCTCAACGCGGTTAGCATGATGATTGGAATACTTGAGGTCTCGGCGTTTGCCTTGAGATGGCTGGCGACCTGACAGCCATCCATCCCAGGCATCATGACGTCGAGCAGAATCAGGTCTGGCTGGGCGTACTTGATCGTTGCCAACGCCTGTTCGCCACTCACTGCGGTGCGGGTCCGATAGCCCTCGTGCTGCAATAGCAATTCCAGCAGCTTGCGTACCTGGGGGTCGTCATCGACGATCAATACGGTTGCAGATGAACTGATCATGGGTTTGGCTCGGGCGGAGTCATGTGAGGGGCGCTCGGCCCTGCGCGGTTGGTCAACAACGTGTCGATCGCAGCGTACAGTTCCCGGTAGCGCAGAGGCTTGGCGATGTAACCGTCGCAGCCGGCGATCTGACTCTTTTCCTTATCCTCCTTCATGGCCATCGCCGTCAGCGCTATGACGGGAATATTGGCCGTGGCAGAGTCCTGCTTGAGCAAGGCGGTAGCGGCAAGCCCGTCCATCCCGGGCAACTGAATGTCCATCAGGATCAAGTCCGGTTGTTGCTCGCGCGCGAGTGTCAGGCCGGTTTCCGCGTCCACCGCACACAACACGGTATGGCCCGCATTGCTGAGCAGCAGCCGGGCCAGCTTCATGTTGGCTGCATTGTCTTCAACGATCAGTACATGGGCCATGGCGTTGTCGCTCTTGTTACCTGCGGTCGCGGGGTTTGTCCTGAATCACGTAATGGCAGCCAGACCACAAAGCGTGCGCCGGCCCCAACCAGACTGGCAACGGCCACGCTGCCGCCGTGTAATTGGGCGAGTTGCTTGACCATCGCCAGCCCCAGTCCCGTGCCCTCGAATTTTCGTGCCAGGCTGCTGTCGATCTGGCTGAACGCCTGGAACAGCTTGGCCATGTCCTCTTGGGAAATACCGATGCCTGTATCGCTCACACAGAGTTCAAGGAATTGCTTATGTTCGCTGTCGGCGAGGGGGAAGCCGTACACCGGCCACTCGCCAGCCAGTGTTCCCACCACATCGCGATCAACCCGACGGGCCGAGAGGATGACACGGCCACCGCTCGCACTGAACTTGACCGCGTTGGCCAGCAAGTTGTAGACAATTTGCTTGGTCTTGCGCGGGTCCAGCACGAGTACGCCGAAGTCTTCAGCGGTGTCCAGCTCAAGACGGATGCGCTGGGCCGCCGCCTTTTCCCTGACGATTGACAAGCTATTGCCCAGCAAACTCTGCAGGTCAACCGCTTCCAGTTCCAGGGCCATCATCCCGGCTTCAACCTTGGACAGGTCGAGGATGTCATTGATCAGAGACAGCAAATGCTGGCCGCTGGTGAAAATATCACCGACATATTCGAACTGAGTCGCGCTCATCTCACCCGCCAGACCATCCTTGAGCGCCTCGGAAAAACCGATGATGGCGTTCAGGGGTGTGCGTAATTCGTGCGACATGGTGGCCAGAAATTCCGACTTCATGCGGTTGGCATGTTCCAGCTCGATATTCTTTTCCTCCAAGGTGCGCTCGAAGCGTTTGCGCTCGGTCACGTCACGGGCTGCGGCGAAAACCCCCTGTAGCTTGCGGTCGCGGTCATGAAACGTGGCGGCGTTGTAAGACACCACCGTCTCCGTGCCGTTATGCGCGCGCACCGTCAGCTCATAGTCGCTGACCTTGTGCTCACTGAGTACGCGTTTGATGGCTGCATCCGCGCGCACCGGATCGGTAAAGAATTTTTTGCAGGGTGCGCCGATCAGCTCATCACGGGTACGACCGGTGAGGGCCATCATTTGTTGGTTGACGTCGGAGATGATCCCTTGGGGATCGGTCATCATCAACGCATCGATATTGGATTCGATCAGGGAGCGCGTGTAGAACTGCTGATCGCGCAAGCGCTGATCGAGCAATGCCTGGGCGGCTTCCTCCTGCTTGCGTGCTGTGTTGTCAGTGCCGATCAACAGATAACCGATGATGTCGTCCTGGGCATCGCGCAGAGCAGTCACCGAGACAATGGCCGAGAAACGACTGCCGTCCTTACGGATGTAGGTCAGCTCGTAGATGTCCTCGATGCCCCGCGATGCTTTGAATACAAGGGCCTCGAAGCCAGGAGTGATAGGTGTGTCCAATTCCAGGCTGAGCGTGGCAGCGCGCGCGATCAACTCTGCAGGGTCAGAGATATCGGCCGGCGTGATCAGGTTGACGACATCCTGGGCCTCATAGCCGAGCATGCGCTCCGCGCCGACGTTGAAAATCTGGATCACACCCTTTTCGTCAGTGGCAATACTGGAGAAATAGGCGCTATTAAAGATAGCGTCCTGCAAGGCGCCAGTCTTGAGCAACGTCTCCTGCCGACGGGACTCGACTATACCTTCGGCGCGTAACAGTCGTGCACCATCGCCTGAACTGCACTCGTCCATTGGATTCTTTCCGTAAACAATCACACCAGCGAACCGAAAAGGCAGCGCCGCAGAGCATGCTCACAGATTGCCGCTAGAAATGCTGGCGAGGAGGAGATGAAGTCCGCTGACGATAACAGATGCAGGAGATTGGTAGCACTTATTCGGATAGGTGTTGCGTTTTTTGCCACTCATAAGCGGGTGGTCTGGGTGGGCCTTCGTAAAAGTGTGCATACGCATCAAGTTGGCGTGGGAATTACGGCAACCGTCGGAAAGATGGGTTGATGACGTTATGGCATTCGTTCACTAGAAACACACGAGTTGATGCTTGAGGGCTACAAATGAGCACCCTGTTTGATGTGTCCGAAATGCTGAAACAGGCGCGAGGTGAGGCTCGCTTGAGTCAGGATGCCTTGGCCAGCCGTGCCGGCGTATCACGTTCGACGGTGGTGCGTATGGAAACCATGGCTAAAGGTGATATGAGCGTCTCGGCTCTTGTCCGTTTATTGGAAGCCGCCGGGTATGACTTAAAGCTGGTGAAGGCCGGTCATGAACGTACGGTCGAGGCCATTCTGGCCGAGCAGCGTTCAGGGGGGGTTGATTCATGATTCTAGATGTCCATGTCAGCGGAAAAACGGTCGCCAAGCTCTATCGAGAGCGTGATGAGTACGTCTTGAAAATGCCTTCCAGGTACAACTGCGGAGGATTTTGTCAGCTTGACGTTGCCCGTCCGTGAAGCCCCCTGGCGCTGGCCTCGCGATCTTTTCCCGTTTTTTCGGCAGAACCTGCCTGAGGGGTATTTGCTGGGGGTAATCCGCGAAGAGTTTGGTGCGTTGCTTGACGGCACTGACTTGTCACTGTTGGCCGTAATTGGCGGCGCGGGAATTGGCCGAGTGACGGTGACGCCTGAAGGCGTCATGCCTGGCATCGAAATGGAGCCGTTGGAAATAGGCCATCTGCTGAGCGCTGAAAACACGACCGAGCATTTTGCGACGCTGGTACGTCGGTACGCACGTGCAGCCATTTCGGGCGTTGTGCCCAAGTTCATCGCACAGAATGTTGCACATGACGCTTTGCCATTGGGTAATCCCACCCTGCGCACCGGTTTTCATATCATTAAAGGCTCGGACGACACTACGCCTTATCTGGGCTTCAACCGAACCCGCCAGGTTTGTCCGTCGGCGGTCGGCAAATCTGGACGCCGGTACGTACGCTCGAGACCTTTTCTAATGGCCGCTTAGGTATTGCCGCGCGCCAGTACTCTGCAATGGTCGAGCAACTGTGCGAGTCTGCTGTCGCCGTGGGCAAGGAAGTGATCGAGGCCGCAAAGAACGAGCCCGCTTGGCGCGATGTGGCCAAACACATGGTGCATGCCTGGAACGAGGGGATGGAGACGCTACGCAGCCCAAGAGCGGCCCCGCACTTTCGGGGGCTGGATACCGCCATCACCGAGGCGGGCTTCTCAGACCCTCGAGCACCTGAACGCAACCGAGAGCAGGTTGGTCGTTCTGAGTTGTTGGCGCCGAGAAACCGATGACGGAAACCAGGTATCGGGAAAGCAACGTGCTAATCCAATACTGATGCAGAGGGTTTTGTACTGCAGAACTCTCCTCGGCAATTAACTCCGCCGTCTGGCATATGCAAGCACTGCACCGGCACTACCGACCCTCAATTTTTAGCGCCAGCCGAGCGGGCGCTTTAGCAGGGCCGTCGCGGTTTCCCGTAGATGAGAATGGCTTTCCCGCAGGCATTAAAAAGCCGGCTGGTGGCCGGCTTTTTAGTTGCATAAAGTCATGTTTTTAAAGAATTATTATTGAGGCTTCGTTTTGTCCCCCCATCTCGTATTGTCGTTGATTTTTCACATGACCGATGGCTCATGTGGACGGTAATACGCCGGTCGAGTTCATTGCTCTCAAACCTTCGAGGACGGCCCCAATCATGAAAGCTCGATAAAAAAACTGATAACTAAGCTAAGGCGATTGCGCAGGCAGAATTTTCCACCAGAACATAAAAAGCCCCTTAAATCAATGGATTCAGGGGCTTTTATGTAATGGCTGAGAGATAGCTAGCCCGTGAGGCACTCGGTGTCGCCTATCCACTGCGCGCACAATGATCCTATCGAAATAACTAATCCTTCTGCACACCGCTCACCGCAACAGCCCCTTGAGTAAACACTTCAGAAAACATGGGTATCAGCAATCGGTTGCCATACTCACTCAGATGATTGTCATCGACATAAAGTGGCTTTTCATTCTTACTGCCATAACAGAAATTTGCGTCACACAAATACGGCAGTGGGTCTAGGATTTTAATACCGCACTGCTCGCGAGCCTTATCCTGAATACTCCAAACGAAAGCATTTCTAGCCTGATAGTCTGCACGACTTATTACCACATCATGTGCCTGCCCCATGATCAAGCCCTTTCCAATTGTAGTGGGCACCTTCGCGAGCATTTCCGGTATCGGTCGCACTAGGTACACAGGGCGGTCCTTGGCCAGAGAGCACGCCGTATCGATATAATGACGACTAAAGTCTTCCAAGTATTCTGGCGTCGCGACATCCGACAGCACATTCCAAAAAACCTGCGTCTTGCGCTCTTGTGGCTCTGCACCCTCCTCGTTATGGCCGTACACATACATAGACGTTCGATTTATCACAATAAGTGGCGCACCCAGCATATCACTTGCCAACTTCTCATGAATATTAT
Organism: Pseudomonas sp. 10C3; assembly: GCF_036346185.1. Lineage (NCBI taxonomy): Bacteria > Pseudomonadati > Pseudomonadota > Gammaproteobacteria > Pseudomonadales > Pseudomonadaceae > Pseudomonas > Pseudomonas sp. 10C3. Next base: position 21,439 of record NZ_JASJVE010000011.1, read on the forward strand.
CAATCATACGTGAGCAAGGTTCACCACGATCTCGAGCGTTAGGGTAATTGGTCTCAGGTATGAATAAACAGCTAGAGGCTGCCTGAAAGTAGATACCTTGTTTCACGCTGGGAAGTGCCGCTTCAGCCGCCGTGACTACTGCATCAGCATGACTGTCCCCAACCAAAATCGCCTTAATATCAGAGCCACCATACACGCAAGGAATACCATGATGTAAACACTCGTCTATACGAGGATTGCGATTGTTTTTTTGCGCTTCAACTGACGCCACGTCAGGAGGCAAACGACTCGGCTCCCCATCACGTCGAAGCCACTGGCCAACGCTATAAACCGACAGCACTACCAACAACAGACAGCTCACTGCATAGCGCGGCCTCGCCACCTGCAACGCACGGCGCGTCGGGACTTCAATCCAACGATAAGACAGTTCGCCCATCAGGAGTGCCAACAACAGCCCAGCCAGGGTCCAAACAGCGCTATGCAATTGACTAACATAGGCCAACCCTACAACCAAAGGCCAATGCCACAGATATATAGAGTATGACCGGGTGCCCAGCCATTGGGCGACCCCGCTCCCCGTCCAAATAGAATCATCTCGCTGAGCGACCAGAACAAGCGATGCCCCCAGCGTTGGAAGTAGCGCTTGCATACCCGGCCAAGCATTAGAGGCCTCGAGCAATACAATGGAGGCTAAAATCAGTAGCAACCCCAGGCCCTCGGCAATTTTGCACATCAGGGAGGAGAGTCTGCGGTGATGAAAAAGTAAAAAAACCAAACCGCCCAGCAGTAACTCCCACGCGCGAGACTGGAAAAGGTAAAATGCCTTCGCGCTGTCTTGCCGAGTGAGAATGACGCATATCACAAAAGACATTAACAAGAGTATTACATGGGTGGCGACCAATGCACCCCGTTTAGGGATGACTTTCCACACGGCGGCTATTATCAGAGGAAAAATAAGATAAAATTGCCACTCAATCGATAGCGACCACGTATGCAATAACCATTTTTCTCGAGCGGCACTGTCAAAGTACCCAGCTTCTTGTAGGTAACCAAGATTCGACTTAAACAATACCGACCAACTGACATGGCGAGCCAGTTTTTTATAATCATCGGGCATTAACCAAAACCACCCGACCACTAACAGTACTGCCGACACAGCAATCAATGCGGGTGCAATCCGTTTACCCCGATCCCAGTAGAAGGACCACACGGAGAAATTACCGCCTTGCAACCCTCTACTGATAATCCCAGTCATTAAAAACCCTGAAATAACAAAAAACACATCAACACCGACAAACCCACCGCCAAAACCAACAATCCCGAAATGATAAAGCACAACAGCAATTACGGCCCAAGCACGCAACCCATTAATATCTCGACGAAACGAACGCGATTCAAGCGTTGATGCTGAATATGACACTGCCTGTCCACCCTTCACTCAAAAAAACAAAACCTGGCCCTTCTCTCAAAAAGGGGCAAAAATTATAATCATGCACTGCATAGAAATCAATGCACAGCCATGGACAACCACCTGTTTCTTGCGCACCCTTCTGTTTCAATACCGTCTGTCGATATCGTGCACTTATATTTCAAGTCGTTGAACATTCAATGAATCGCTGACACCGAGAGTGAAGACATATTACAACTGTAGTCGTTTTGCTGCTGGCACTGCGGAATGCGCAACCGACTCACTATGTCTGGAACACCAAGGGGAGGATGTTTTGAAAAAAAATACGGCGAGCCCTTGAGGTAATAGCCTCACAGGCAGGAGGCGCTTTAATTGTGAGCGCGGAACGCTAGGTGATTTTCCGTCACTACACCAGCGTTCCCATTCACCAATTTGGTCAGCTGAGATCATCGCTTCTTCACCTTCTTCTTTGTGGTACGCGTCAGTCCACATGCCGAGGCACTTTTTAGTATCAACTTTAGGTGCTACGATTTCACTCATAAGCGATTGATAACCGCAGGGCCATAAATACCATTGCTAACGAGTGCTCCATTACTGTCCCCGTGTTTACTAGGGCCAGCGTAATTGCAATTTTTACTCATGAGCTCGTCAATCAATACTCCGGTTTTTGGGTCCCATCGTTTATTTTTGATGGTGACTCCATCGCGCTCAACAGTAATTTCCCCTAATGGTTTTCCTTCTGGTGTAAATGTTTTTATATAATTGCTTATGTTTGAGCTGACAGATTGTTCTGACGTTATCGCTCGCGTTTTATCGTCATGGGTCCTCTGGATGCCGTCCGGGGATTCTTTGTTGTAATGATGTTCGTCGATGACATTTCTGTTAGTAGGGCTGTAAATATTGAAATCGCCGTCAATCAAATCTTTGTTTATTATTCCTTCGGTAAGTACTGTTTCTCCATCGACGGCATAAAACTTTACAGTTCCGTCAAGCGTGCCTTTTGTGTAATTTTCTTCGTATTGCTTTGTGGTTGTGGACGGGGTGAAGCAGGTGATATTGCCATCAAGATAGCCTATTTTTACGCCTGTCGTACATCTTAGGTTTCTGGTATCTATTGCTTGCGGGTTAAGGAGTCCATAAACGCCACCATAGACGTTAGACATGTTTGCGTCGTAGGTGTTTAACATAATCTGAAAACTTACGTTTTCTTGTGTCGAGGGAGATGTATTATTCAGGGTTCCTGTAAAGGGCTCGTTAGCCTTGTTTTCGTAGATAAGACCATTCGAAATTTGAGCATTTTGGTATTCTAGGTGTGGGTCGGAGCAACCACTTAATAGAATGGTAGTGATTGCAAATATTGGTCCAGATGTTGGAAGTTGGTAGATATAGCGCTTCCTGATGTTCCGTTATCTGTGCGTTTGGATAAATTTTACTTACGCTTGATACGATCCCACAAAGTTTAAATTCGGTGCTGATCAGCACCGACTTGCACACAGGGATGTTGTCCTTGCGTTCATCTACGTTCTTCACTTGCAGCCGCTCTAACAGTTTATCCGTGCTGCTTCGATCTGAGTCCGTTGCGCTCGACTTTTTCTGTGCAAAGCCGTTGCTCACTGCCTTTCATTGCTTGCGTGAGAAACTCCTTTGTTTTTTTGCTGTGGGCATAAATGGAGTAACCAACCTTAGAAGTTGATTGTCATCGTGCTATGTCCTTCATGTCAATGAGGCGATGCCCAACCATCTAGGTCGAGATGGGGAGGGGTCGTGATAGCGGCTGATCAGAAATACATGGCGGGTGTGGTGGGCCGTGCAATTGCCAAACAGCGCATACGTAGTGGCTTGACGCAGGAGGAAGTGGCCGAGCGTTTGGGAGTTGGCAACGAAGCCGTTTCCCGCATTGAGCGAGGTGTTGTGATTCCCAACATCGGGCGGTTGCTGGAGTTCGCAGCGCTCTTTCGCGAGTGTCTCGAACTTCAGCTGTTTTGCCTCGATGGCTCTCTGAGCTTCGCGTTGAGCCACGCGTTCGATGTCGCGAGCGGCTAGAGGATCTACACCATCACTCAACTGGCTGCGTTTGGCGCTGGCTTCAAGCCTGGCTTTCTTGAGACTCACTTCAGGGAGTGAGTCCTAGCCCATCTCCCTGCGGCGGCCCGCCAGTTGGAAGCGAAGTAGCCAGGATTTACGCCCGGTAGGTTTGACGACCAAGCGAAGCCCATCACCATCTCCGTAGGTGCCGGGTTCGGTCAGGTTTTCGACTTGTCTCGGATTCAGCTTACCCATTGGATTTCCCCTGTCGTCCCTTTTGTCCCCCACTTCATCGTCGGATGAGGTCAAGTGGCGTTGAACCCCATCGGGCAAGGGAGTGCCTGAAACCTCCGAAATAGCTAGGCTATCAGGTGGAATCTCGGATGGGACAGGTTTATTTCGGACAATTAAAAAGCCGGCTTGTGGCCGGCTTCTCGGGGACGGTTTTGGTTTATTTTTGGTAAACCGCAACCGCCTTCAAAATGTGCGACCCGCAACGGGGGCGACTGAATGGGGGGCGACGCGAACGTATCGTTCGGGGCGTCTAAAACGAGGCGCGTAGGATACTTGGGTTAGTGCCTGATGCCCAGCGTTTGGATAGATCATTCTCGTTCTGCGCCTGGAGCGTGATCGAGGAGGTAGTTTCTCGCTCAATCGTGAACACGCTGTTTAGCGTGATTACCGAAACGATGCCGTTCGTCGACGGGTGTTTAATGTTGACCACCAAAATACCCAGCCCATGACCCGAATATTCTGTTTCTTGATTTGTTCGGCGCTAAAAAACTCGTCCGGGTATTCGGCGCTGTTATGGCTGCGTAGGCGCATGGCGCCGCAGGGCAAGCGATAGAGGTATTTCACGCGGAGCATGCCGTCATGTTCGAGGGCGTACATTTCGCCGTCGATGACTTGTGTCGTTCCGCGGTCTATGCCGATGATCGAGCCGTCCTGGATTGTCTCGGCCATGCTGTTGCCGATGATCGCGGCACACACGGCGTTGCTGGGGTCGATGTTCATGGCTTGCAGGGTGTGCAGTGATAGGCGGACTTTTTGGTCGGGGGCTTCGGCGACGACGGTTCGTCCAGGGCCGAGGGTGGATGCGATTTCCTTGAGCAATGGCACGCTTACGTCTTCGGAGGACTGGGGGGCGTCGGCCCGGATGGCAACTGAAGTGCTGTTGTTATAGGTGTTCTCGGTGCGTTCTCTCGGGTGTTTGGACCCATCACCCGAGCGCAGCCACTGGGGGTTGACGGTCAATAATTCAGCCACTTCCACCAGTCGGGCCATGGGGATGCCTCGCTTGAACCAGTTGTTCACGTGCTGCGGCGTCACTTTGCGATTGGCGGCAAAGTCCGTGGCTGAGAGATGGCACTCCCGAAGGAGGGCGCGTAAGCGATCACCTGATGTCTTCATAAGCACCGAGTTTACGGAGGTCACGAGCTTGTTTAAATAAACGAGGTGTTCAAATGAGCGGTGCGTCAAATCACCAAATGAGTGCGCGTACTACAGGCGTGGCGGTGCTTTGTAGGGGGTTTCCATCAGTGTTTCGTGACAGGTAAACAACAGAAGTTCGAGGCGAAAAAAAGCCCTGGCTTCACATCAAGAAGCCAGGGCTCTTTCACGGTGCTACTGACGCAGCAACCGTCGTCGATCAACCTTTGAAGGCAGCAACCGACTTCATGATTTCAGTGCGGGCTGCTTCTGCATCACCCCAACCTTCGATCTTCACCCATTTGCCTTTTTCGAGATCTTTGTAGTTCTCGAAGAAGTGCTTGATTTGCTCAAGCAGCAGGGGAGGCAGGTCGGTGTATTCTTTGACGTCGACGTACAGCTGGGACAGTTTGTCGTGCGGGACTGCGATGACTTTGGCATCGCCGCCGCCGTCGTCTGTCATGTGCAGGATGCCGACCGGACGGGCGCGGATAACCGAGCCTGGCGTAACCGGGTAAGGGGTTACGACCAGCACGTCGAGGGGGTCACCGTCGTCAGCCAGGGTGTTAGGAATGAAACCGTAGTTGGCCGGGTAGAACATGGGGGTGGCCATGAAACGGTCAACGAACAGGCAATCGGTTTCTTTGTCGATTTCGTATTTGATCGGCGCGTGGTTGGCCGGAATTTCGATCGCGACGTAGATGTCGTTCGGCAGGTCTTTACCAGCCGGAATCTTGCTGTAGCTCATTGGGCGTTGCCCCCGTAGTTGACCAGTCAGGCTTTGGTCGAATCGACCAAAAAGTGGTGGCGATTATAGGCATACTCAGAGCCGGTTGCCACGCATGGCGATTGGCCCCTAGACCTTAGTAGTGGGTCTTGTAGGCGGGATGGTCATGGCGAAGTTGCCGCAGGCGTGCCAGGGGGTCTTGTCGGTAGAAGGCTTTTAGCTGTTCATAGACGGCTGGATAGGCTGCGATCAACAGGTTCGGTGCGCTGAAGAAGTACTCGCTGGTGACGGCGAAGAATTCTGCGGGGTTTTCTGCGGCGTACGGATCGATGGTCGGTTGGGCGTGCGGGTGGTGTTCCAGTTGTCGGTTCAGGTCGTCATAAGCCGTTTGCATGACGCTGGCCCAGTCGCTGCCGCGCATGTCGCTGTGCAGCGGCGGCACCCCATTGGCGGCGCCATCGAGCATGTCGAGTTTATGCGCCAGTTCATGGATAACCAGGTTGTAGGCGTGCCAGCCCCCGCTGGACAACACCCCCGGCCATGCCAGGATTACCGGCCCCTGGGACCAGGCCTCGCCGCTGTGTTTGCCGTTCCATTCATGCTCGACGCCGTTGCTGTCGCGATGACGTTGCGGGCTGATGAAGTCGTCCGGGTACAGCACCAGCTCATGGAAGCCCTGATACCAGTTCAACTCATCAAGGTTGAGCAGCGGCAATTGTGCCTGAGCGGCGAGAAACAGACGTTGCTCGTCGTCCAGTTCTACGCCGGGCAGGGCGGTCAAGTGCTTGTCCTGAAGGAACAGCACGCTGCGTTCGCGCAGGCGCTGATCCTCCTCGGCATTTAACCCGTCGAGAATCGCCAGCCGTTGCCGGACGCGATTCCAGACCTGTTGATCGACCGGATGCTGGTCGAGTATCCGCTGCCTGTGCCATGAGCCAAGCGACCACATCAAGTATCAGCGCGCAGCAGCTGAACGGGCCAGACGGCCACGTACCAGGCCGATGATCATCGGCATCAGTGATAGCAGAATGATAGCGACTACGAGCAACGACAGGTTCTTCTTGATGAACGGTACGTTGCCGAAGAAGTAACCCAGGGTGACCAGCCCGCCAACCCAGGCGACAGTGCCCAGTACGCTAAAACCGAAAAACCGCGGGTAGGGCATCTTGGCCACGCCTGCAACAAAGGGGGCAAAGGTGCGGATAATGGGCAGGAAGCGCGCCAGCGTTACGGTTTTGCCGCCATGGCGATCATAGAAGTCATGAGTTTGTTGCAGGTAGTCGCGCCGGAAAATTTTCGAGTTCGGGTTGCTGAACAGTTTTTCGCCTGCTGTTCGGCCGATCACGTAGTTAGTGCTGTCACCGAGAATTGCCGCCAGCATCAGCAGGCCAGCGAGCAGGACCGGGTCCATGCCACCACCGGCGGCAACCGCGCCAGCGATGAACAGTAATGAGTCACCGGGCAGGAATGGCATGACCACTAACCCTGTCTCGCAGAAGATGACGAGAAACAGGATCGCGTAGATCCAGACGCCGTAGTTGGTTACGAGCATGTCGAGGTATACGTCGAGATGCAAAATAATGTCGATCGGGTTGAAGTCCATGTACGGCACCTGTGTAAATGACCAGATTCTGGGTCGTGTGCTAAGGGGAATGCTGAGGCGATATGGGCAGCATTATAGGGGGGCAACCCTCTAATGCCCGATCAGTTTGTCGCGAAGTATGTCAATAGAATGTTTTTTAAGCGGGGAGGGGGAGCGGCTGCCGACCGGTCAGACCGTATCAGTTTGTTCGTAGGCAATCGCCCGCCGGATCTGTGGGCGATTGCCTGTCGGCAAATGGGCTTGAGTCAATCCTCGTTGATCGGCAATACGTAGTTCTTGAACTGCGTGTCTTCTTTGAATCCAATGGACTCGTAGACTTTCTGCGCCACGTCATTGTTGCTGTTGGTGGAAACGCGCATGCGCACCGCGTGGGTTTCCTTGGCCATTTTTTTTGCTTTCTTGATCAGATGGTCGGCGACCAACTGGCGGCGAGCCTCTTCGGCAACGTAGATGTCGTTGAGAATCCACACGCGCTTGAGCGACAGCGACGAAAAACTTGGGTAAAGCTGGCAGAAACCAAGCAGCTTGCTGTCGTCGTCATCAGGCAATGCCAGGTAGATCACCGACTCTTTGCGACGCAGACGCTTTTCCAGAAAGGCGCGGGAGGAGTCGGGGAAAGGCAGCTCGCCGTAAAATTCGCGGTATTTGACGAATAGAGGGCTCAGCAGGTCCAGGTGCTCCAGGGTGGCTTGAATGATCCGCATACGTTGGGCCTCAACTTCACAATGGGGGATGACAGCGAACGGGTCGCTCAGCCAGTCGTTTTCGATGCTGCCTAAAGCATTTAGAAAGCGCAATCCAATGACCGTCAGTCTTTGGGCTTCGCCAGCAGGAAGTTACTGCTCACCGGGAGTGGTGCATCCGATTCCAGGGTGTGAAGTTGGGCTTCATCCTTTAGATTGACCCCTGAAAGCTGGCGTCGACAGGCTTCACGCATCAAGTAAAGCAGGCGGTGAGCGGCCATGCCGTAGCTCAAACCCTCCAGGCGAACATTGGAAATGCAGTTGCGATAGGCATCGGTCAGGCCGACTTTCGGGCCATAGGTGAAATACAGGCCCAGGCTGTCCGGCGAGCTGAGCCCAGGGCGTTCGCCGATCAGGATCACTACCATTTTTGCCCCGAGCAGCTCGCCGATTTCGTCGGCCACCGCCACTCGGCCCTGCTCTACCAGAATCACCGGAGACAGTGACCAGCCTTCGGACAAAGTCTGTTCTTCCATCCGCGCCAGAAACGGCAGGGCATGTCGATGGACGGCCAGCGCTGACAGGCCGTCGGCGATCACCACGGCCAGATCGACGCCGCCGGGGTGGGCCAGGGCATAGTCGCGCAGCTGTTGAGCGGAGGCTTCGTTTAAGCGTCGGCCCAGGTCAGGGCGTTGCAGGTAGCTGTGACGGTCGAGCGCCGCGCTGTGCAGCAGCAGGGTGTCGCGCCCGCGTTCGGCCATTTGGGCGCGGAGCCCTGCGTGATCGAATGGCAAGTGCACGGCATCGCGGGCTTGAGCATGTGCGTACTGAAAATCCAGCTGCGCACGGGTGGGCAGGCTGGTGCCGGTGCGCCCTAGGGCGATCCGCGCGGGCGTAAGGCGGCGTAGCTCCAGCCACGGGTTCTGGCTGTCGGTGGGTAAAGCGGCCTGCTCTTCAGGCAGTCCATTTATGGGTAGCTCGGCCATGGGCAGCTCACTCATCCTAAATGTGCCAGGGCGTGGCGGAAGGCCGGCGGCAGGTTGTCGCCGAAACGCACGCGGCCATCGGTCTGGGTAAAGATGCCCATGTTTGCCAGCCATGCCTCGAATTCCGGGGCGGGCCTCAGGCCCAAGGTCTGCCGGGCATACAGGGCATCGTGAAACGAGGTGGTCTGGTAGTTGAGCATGATGTCGTCGGAGCCGGGGATGCCCATGATGAAGTTGATCCCGGCCACCCCCAGCAACGTTAGCAGGGTGTCCATGTCGTCTTGATCGGCTTCTGCATGGTTGGTGTAGCAGATGTCACAGCCCATTGGCACGCCGAGCAACTTGCCGCAGAAGTGATCTTCAAGACCGGCACGGATGATCTGTTTGCCGTTGTACAGGTATTCGGGGCCGATAAAGCCGACCACGGTGTTCACCAGGAACGGATTGAAATGTCGGGCCACGGCGTAGGCGCGGGTTTCGCAGGTCTGCTGATCGATGCCGTGGTGGGCGTTGGCCGACAAGGCGCTGCCTTGGCCTGTTTCGAAATACATCAGGTTGTGCCCGAGGGTCCCGCGGTTGAGGCTCAGGCCCGCTTCATAACCTTCCTGCAGTAGATTCAAATTGATGCCGAAACTGGCGTTGGCCGCTTCGGTGCCGGCGATGGACTGGAACACCAGATCCAGCGGCACGCCGCGATTGATCACTTCGATCGAGGTGGTGACATGGGTCAGCACGCAGGCTTGAGTCGGGATGTCATAGCGCTGGATGATCGCGTCGAGCATTTCCAGGAGTGTGCAGATCGATGACGTGCTGTCGGTGGCCGGGTTGATGCCGATCATGGCATCGCCATTGCCGTACAGCAGCCCGTCGAGGATGCTCGCGGCAATCCCGGCCGGTTCGTCAGTGGGGTGATTGGGTTGCAGTCGTGTCGACAGACGTCCGCGCAAGCCCATCGTCCCGCGAAAACGGGTGACGACACGAATTTTCTGCGCCACCAGCACCAGATCCTGCACGCGCATGATCTTCGACACGGCCGCCGCCATTTCCGGGGTCAGGCCGGGGGCGAGGGCGCGCAGGCTGTCTTCGTTGGCGTGATCGCTGAGCAGCCAGTCGCGCAGGCCGCCGACCGTGAGGTGGCTGACGACGGCAAACGCCTGTTTATCGTGGGTGTCGATGATCAGTCGGGTGACTTCATCGTCTTCGTAAGGGATCAGGGCTTCTTCAAGGAAGTGCTTGAGCGGGATGTCGGCCAGTGCCATCTGCGCGGCCACACGCTCGCCATCATTGAGCGCCGCAACGCCCGCGAGGAAATCGCCGGAGCGCGCGGGGCTGGCCTTGGCCATGACGTCCTTGAGGCTGTCGAAACGGTAGGTCTGGGCGCCGACGGTATGGGCAAAAGCAGCCATGGACGGAGTCCTCCTGTGGTTCTACGGACCTGATCACTCTAAAGCGCCGGGCCTGCACCTTAATAGGGCCTGTGCCGGACGCAAGCCCGGCACAGGTGCAACTTATATACCGGTGAGCATCGCATCAGCCGGCGCATCGGAACGCTGCTTGGCGGTCAGTTGGAAGTAGATGAAGCCTACAACCATGAAGCCAAGGAAGATCAAGCCGATAAGCGCGTTGAACCAGGCCATTGCCACCAGGCACACCAGCGCCAGCAGCAGGGCGATGCCGGGCACGATCGGGTAACCGGGCGCGCGGAAAGTGCGTTCCAGCAGCGGTTCGGTTTTGCGCAGTTTGAACAGGCTAAGCATGCTGATGATGTACATCACGATGGCGCCGAACACCGACATGGTGATCATGGCAGCGGTCAGGGTCATGCCTTGCAGGTTGACCAGGCCGTCGCTGTAGATTGCGGCAATGCCGACCACGCCGCCTGCCAGAATGGCGCGGTGCGGTGTCTGGAAGCGCGAGAGTTTGGCCAGGCCTTTGGGCAAGTAACCGGCGCGAGCCAGGGCGAAGAACTGCCGCGAGTAGCCAAGGATGATCCCGTGAAAGCTTGCTACCAGGCCGAACAGGCCAATCCACACCAGCATGTGCATCCAGCTGGAGTTCGTGCCGACCACCGCTTTCATCGCCTGCGGCAGCGGATCGTTGATGTTCGACAGTTGCCGCCAGTCGCCCACGCCGCCTGCCATCACCATCACCCCGATGGCCAGGAACACCAGGGTCAGAATGCCGCTGACATAGGCCTTGGGGATTGTCCGTTTCGGGTCTTTGGCTTCTTCAGCAGCCATGGCCGCGCCTTCGATGGCGAGGAAAAACCAGATCGCAAAAGGAATGGCGGCGAAAATACCGGGCACAGACGCAATGGTAAACGTGTCGGAGCCGGACCAGCCGTTGAGCGCGAAGTTACTGAAGCTGAAGCCCGGCGCAACCACGCCCATGAACACCAACAGCTCGGCAACCGCCAAAACAGTCACCACCAGTTCAAAGGTGGCCGCGATGCTGACGCCAAGGATATTCAGGGTCATGAACACGAAATAGGCGCCAACCGCCGCGTGTTTCGGGTCCAGTTCCGGGAACTGCACGTTCAGGTAAGCGCCGATTGCCATGGCAATGGCGGGTGGGGCGAAGACGAACTCGATCAGCGTGGCGATCCCGGCAATCAGTCCGGCTTTTTCACCGAAGGCCCGTCGACTGTAGGCAAAGGGGCCGCCCGCGTGAGGAATGGCGGTGGTCAATTCAGTGAAGCTGAAGATGAAACAGGTGTACATCGTAGCCACGATCAACGTGGTGATCAGGAAACCCAGCGTACCCGCCGCGCCCCAGCCGTAACTCCAGCCAAAGTATTCGCCGGAGATCACCAGGCCAACAGCGATGCCCCATAAATGCAGGGTCCCGAGTGTCGGTTTGAGCTGTGTTGTAGAAGTCATAAGTCCTCGCGTGTATTTTTATTGTTCGATTGATGGACTTTCAGTAATGGGTACAGCACGCACGCAACCCCCGTGCCAGTTGCGGATTACGCCGCAACTGGCACGGGGAGAAGGTCTGACGAGAGGCTAAGGGGTTAGAAGAAACCCAGCGGATTGGTGTCGTAGCTCACCAACAGGTTTTTTGTCTGTTGATAGTGCTCAAGAGCCACTTTGTGGGTTTCGCGGCCGACGCCGGATTTTTTGTAGCCGCCGAATGCCGCGTGCGCCGGATACAGGTGGTAGCAGTTGGTCCACACGCGGCCAGCCTTGAGGGCACGGCCGACTCGGTAGGCGCGGTTGATGTCACGGGTCCATACGCCAGCGCCCAGACCGAACTGGGTATCGTTGGCGATGGCCACGGCTTCGGCTTCGTCCTTGAACGTGGTGATGCTGACCACTGGGCCGAAAATTTCTTCCTGGAACACCCGCATCTGATTATTGCCTTTGAGCAGGGTCGGCTGGATGTAGTAACCGGTGGACAGGTCGCCGCTGAGCTTTTCCACCTGGCCTCCAGTCAGCAGCTCGGCGCCTTCGCCCTTGGCGATTTCCAGGTACGAGAGAATCTTGTCGAATTGCTGCTCCGACGCCTGAGCGCCGACCATGCAGTCGGTGTCCAGCGGGTCGCCGCGTTTGATCTGCCCGACCTTTTTCATCACTGCTTTGATGAACTCCGGGTAAATCGACTCTTGCACCAGTGCCCGCGACGGGCAGGTGCAGACTTCGCCCTGATTGAAGAACGCCAGCACCAAGCCTTCAGCAGCTTTATCGATGAACTCGGGCTCGGCTTGCATGATGTCTTCGAAGAAGATGTTCGGCGACTTGCCACCCAGCTCCACGGTGGACGGAATGATGTTTTCCGCCGCCAGTTTCATGATGTGCGAGCCCACGGGCGTCGAGCCGGTAAAGGCGATTTTGGCGATGCGTTTGCTGCTGGCCAGCGCTTCGCCAGCCTCGCGGCCATAACCCTGCACCACGTTCAATACGCCGGGTGGCAGCAGATCACCGATCAACTCCATCAGCACGCTGATACCCAGTGGGGTTTGTTCGGCAGGTTTGAGCACTACGCAGTTACCTGCAGCCAAGGCCGGCGCGAGTTTCCAGGCCGCCATCAGCAGTGGGAAGTTCCACGGGATGATTTGCCCGACCACACCCAGCGGCTCATGGATGTGATAAGCCACGGTGTTGCCGTCGATTTCGGCAGCGCTGCCTTCCTGAGCGCGCAAACAGCCCGCGAAGTAGCGGAAGTGATCGGCGGCCAGCGGGATGTCGGCATTCAGGGTTTCACGAACGGCTTTGCCGTTGTCCCAGGTTTCAGTGACGGCCAGCAGCTCCAGGTTTGCTTCGATGCGGTCGGCGATCTTCAGCAGCACCAGCGAACGCGCCTGCACCGAGGTTGCGCCCCATGCAGCGGCAGCGGCATGGGCGGCATCCAGGGCTTTTTCGATATCTTCGGCGCTGGAGCGTGGGAATTCAGCGATCAGCTTGCCGGTGATCGGCGACGTGTTTTCGAAATATTGGCCTTTGACCGGCGGCACAAACTCGCCACCGATGTAGTTACCGTAACGATTTTTGAAGGTGACGATAGAGCCTTCAGTACCGGGATGGGCGTAACGCATGGTGAGTGTCTCCTGACTTTTGTGTTTATAGGGGAAGACGCGCTGTAGCGCTTACCTTAAGCGTAGAGCAAAGGTCGGGCCAGCGCCCTGTACGGCACGGTTTATAAGGCTTTCGGCGGTTTTCGTGAGGGCAAAGCGCCAGTGTTGTCGCGTATCCGATACGGAGGATGTGACACTTTGTACCGCTATCGGTACAGCGCGTGACTCATCGGTTTGGTCGACATTGCAATGCCGTGTCGCGAGGAGGATGCTGGGCTGCACCTCCGCAAAAGCACCGCAAAAAAGGAGAATAATAAAAAGTGCACAGCAATCACCTGACACGGCACGCTCGACAAGTGCTGACGGTCACCCAAGGCAAAGCGCAGTTGCGCGGGCCGGGCAGCGATCCTTCCATTGCGCGGTCCTGGTTGCGTTGTCTTGAGGACTATCATCTCGACCCCGCACTGGCCATTGCGCCGACTGTCCTTGAGCACGACCGTTTGCTGGAAAGCCGTGAGCGCATGCAGCAAGTGCTGAGCATTGCCGGTGGCGAAATGACCAGCCTGCACCAGCAGTTGTCGGGTGCCGGGCATGCAATTTTATTGACTGATGCGCGTGGGGTGATCCTCAACTGCGTGACCGCCCCTACTGAACGCAAGATATTCGAACGCGCCGGGCTCTGGTTGGGCGCCGACTGGAGCGAAGCCTGTGAAGGCACTAACGGCATCGGCACCTGCCTGGTCGAACGCCAGTCCCTGACCATTCATCAGGAGGAGCATTTTCGCGGACGCCACACCGGGCTGACCTGCTCGGCCAGTCCGGTTTTCGACCCTCATGGCGACTTGCTGGCGGTGCTGGACGTCTCGTCTGCACGCCATGACGTGTCCCGGCAAAGCCAGTTCCACACCATGGCCCTGGTCAATTTGTCGGCAAAGATGATCGAGAGCTGCTATTTCCTGCGCCACTTCGACAATCAGTGGCTGTTGCGTTTTCACGTGCAGGTCGAGTCCGCCGGTTTGTTCAGCGAGGGGTTGCTGGCGTTCGATGATGAGGGGCGGGTCAGTGCGGTCAATCAGAGTGCCTTGAACCTGCTGGGCCTCGGGCGCGGTGGTTTGCTCGGGCAATCAGTCGAGAGCGTGTTCGATTGCTCACTGGATGAGTTGCTCGGCCGTGCCAGTGTTGAGGCCAGTGCCAGTTGGCCGTTGCGTACCCGCGAAGGCCGACGCTTATTTGCACGACTGCGCAGCCAACCGCATAGCGTGCCGACAGCGTTGCCGGTCAGCCCGACGGGGGCGCCGCCGCGCTTGAGTGGGATCTGCCTGGGCGATGCAGCGCTGCAGAATGATTTCCGTCGCGCACTGCGGGTTTTCGAACGCGATGTGCCTTTGCTGATTAATGGCGAAACAGGTTCCGGCAAAGAAGCTTTTGCCAAAGCAGTGCATCAAGCCAGCGTGCGCGGCGATAAACCGTTCATCGCGCTTAATTGTGCGGCGATTCCCGAAAGCCTGATCGAAAGTGAACTGTTCGGCTATCGCGGTGGCAGCTTTACCGGTGCGCGCAAGGAAGGCATGCGCGGCAAGCTGCAACAGGCCGATGGCGGTACGTTGTTTCTCGATGAAATCGGTGACATGCCGCTGGCGCTGCAAACCCGGCTGTTGCGGGTGCTGGAAGACCGTTTGGTGGTGCCCTTGGGGGGTGAGCCGCAAGCGGTAAATGTACGGATCATCAGCGCGACTCACCGCAACTTGCTGGAGCGCGTGGCCGATGCCAGCTTTCGCGAAGATCTTTATTACCGTTTGAACGGCCTGGAGATCGCGTTGCCGCCGTTGCGCGAGCGCAGCGACAAATCGCAGTTGCTGGATTTTCTTCTGGAAGAAGAGGCGGGCGGCGAGACCGTGATCCTCGACGCGGACGCCCGCCAGGCGCTGCTGGACTTCGCCTGGCCGGGCAACCTGCGGCAATTGCGCAATGTCCTGCGCACCTTGGCGGCACTGTGCGATGACCAGCACATTGGCTTCGATGAATTGCCGTTCGCCATTCGGCAAAGCGCATCCGCGCCGGCTCTTGCACTGATGGGCGAACACCCGCTGGACGACGCCGAGCGCATCGCCCTGCTGTCAGCCCTGGACGCCCAGCGCTGGCACATGACCCACACCGCCGAACAGTTGGGGGTCAGCCGAAATACGCTGTACCGGAAATTGCGCAAGCACGGGATCGCGCGTTAGGCCAAACAGCGGGTCGATCGTTTCGCAGACAAGTCAGCTCCTTGTACGGCTGTGGGAGCAACAAATCCGGATTTTAAACTCGAGGTGTGATTTGTCGCCCTCTACGCTAACCTGCGCCCATAGTTTACGAGGTCGATCATGCATATTCATATTCTCGGTATTTGCGGTACTTTCATGGGTTCGCTGGCGGTACTCGCCAAAGAGTTGGGCCATCGGGTCACCGGTTCGGACGCCAATGTCTACCCGCCGATGAGCACGCAGTTGCAGGCTCAGGGCATTGAGTTGACCCAAGGCTACGACGCGGCACAGCTTGACCCTGCGCCGGATCTGGTGGTTATTGGCAACGCGCTGTCGCGAGGCAACCCGGCGGTAGAGTACGTGCTGAACAAAGGCCTGCCTTATGTTTCCGGCCCGCAATGGCTGGCCGATCACGTGCTGCAAGGGCGCTGGGTATTGGCCGTTGCCGGAACGCATGGCAAGACGACGACCAGCAGCATGCTCGCCTGGGTGCTGGAACATGCTGGCATGAGCCCCGGTTTCTTGATCGGCGGTGTACCGCAGAATTTTGCCGTGTCGGCGCGTGTGGGCGAGACCCCGTTTTTTGTCGTCGAGGCTGACGAGTACGACAGCGCCTTCTTCGACAAGCGCTCAAAATTTGTCCATTACCGTCCGCGTACTGCGATTCTGAACAACCTGGAGTTCGATCACGCCGACATCTTCCCCGATCTGCCAGCCATCGAACGGCAGTTCCACCACTTGGTGCGAACTATCCCAAGCGAAGGCCTGGTGATCCATCCGACCACCGAGCCGGCGTTGCTGCGAGTGATTCAAATGGGCTGCTGGACGCCGGTACAAACCACCGGTGAGGGCGGTCAATGGCAGGCGCGTCTGCTCAGCGATGACGGCTCGCGTTTCGAAGTCACCTTTGAAGGCGTAGTTCAGGGCGTGGTCGAGTGGGACATGACCGGTCAGCATAACGTAGCCAACGCGTTGGCCACTCTGGCGGCCGCGCGGCATGTTGGCGTGGTGCCGAAGCAAGGTATCGAAGCGCTGGGCTTGTTCAAAAGCGTCAAACGCCGCATGGAAAAGGTCGCGGAGGTCAACGGCATCACTATCTATGATGACTTTGCTCATCATCCGACTGCGATTGCCACCACCCTTGATGGCCTGCGCAAACACGTTGGCGATGCGCCGGTGATCGCGATTATCGAGCCGCGCTCCAATTCCATGAAGCTCGGTGCGCACCGCGACGGCTTGCCGGAAAGTGTGCGTCAGGCTGATCAGGCGATCTGGTACGCGCCGGCCAATCTGGGCTGGGACCTGGCCGCCACTGCTGCATTGTGCACGGTGCCTTCGGTGGTTTGCGACTCCCTTGAGGCGATCATCGCCCAGGTGAAAAACCTGGCTAAACCGGGTACACAGGTCGTCATTATGAGTAACGGCGGCTTCGGCGGCTTGCACGGCAAGTTGGCTGAGGCGTTGAAATGAGTGGCCCGGAACGCGTCACCCTGGCGATGACCGGTGCTTCTGGCGCGCAGTATGGGTTGCGCCTGCTCGACTGTCTGGTGCGTGAAGACAGGGAAGTGCACTTCCTGATTTCCAAGGCGGCCCAGTTGGTGTTGGCCACCGAGACCGATGTCTCGCTGCCGCCGAAAACCCTGATGATGCAAGCGTTTCTGACCGAGTACACCGGCGCAGCGGCGGGACAGATTCGGGTGTATGGCAAGGAAGACTGGATGTCGCCCGTGGCCTCTGGCTCGGGTTCGCCCAGCGCGATGGTGGTGGTGCCCTGTTCCACGGGCACCTTGTCGGCGATTGCGACCGGGGCCTGCAACAACCTGATCGAGCGTGCGGCGGATGTGACGTTGAAGGAGCGTCGCCAATTGATTCTGGTGCCGCGTGAGGCGCCGTTTTCCAGTATCCATCTGGAGAACATGCTCAAACTGTCGAACATGGGTGCGGTGATTCTGCCGGCGTCACCGGGTTTCTATCATCAGCCGCAAACCATTGATGATCTGATCGACTTTGTTGTCGCGCGGATTCTCAATGTGCTGAATATCCCTCAAGACATGTTGCCGCGCTGGGGCGAGCATCACCTGAGTGCAGATGAATAAGCGCCTGCTGTTGACCCTGTTGGTGCTACAGCTGACTGGGTGTGCCACGGCTCGAACGCTTGATGCCGCCAAACCTGGGGCCCCCGTTGTGTATTCGGGTGCGCGTCTGGATTGGTATGCGATACAGGGTGGTTGCTGCGAGATGGATCGTTTCGGTGCCGAGGCACCGAGCTATCCAGGCGTGGACCTGCCCGCCAGCGCGTTGCTCGACACCCTGCTTTTACCGCTGTCGCTGCTGACCGTGCTGGGCGTGGGGTTTCAGGCGACGGGCGGCTTGTAGACGTCTGAACCTGACGTGCTGTCGGGCTCACTTGCCCAGTTTGTTCAACTCTTCTGCTTCGACGATCCGCACCCCGTCCTGGTCTTCCAGCGCCAGGCGCCAAAGCGCTCGGGCCAGGCAGCAGGCTTCTATGCCACGGTATTTGCCGGGAATCAGTTTTGCCAATGGGCCTGCCAGTTGTTCGGCCAGACGCTGTTCGGTGCGTTCGCCAAGCAACAGTGATGGTCGGACGATGGTCAGTTGCGGCCAATCCTGAGCTTTGAGTGCATATTCCATTTCGCCCTTGATCCTGTTGTAGAAAACGCTGGATCGCCGATCGGCATTGACTGCGCTGATCACCACCAGATGCCGCGCTCCGAGTTCGCGAGCTCGCTTGCCGAAGGCCACCACCATATCCAGATCGACCGCGCGAAACGCTTCCTGCGAGCCAGCCTGCTTGATCGTGGTGCCCAGGCAGCAAAAGGCGATGTCGACCCGCCCGCTTAACGTTGGCAGCAGTGCATTGAGTTCACCCACCGGATTTTCCAGGCGAGGGTGCTTGTTCAGGGGTTTACGGGTCGGTGCCAGTACGCGGCTGACCGTCGGTTCGCTGAGCAAGCGATCAAGCAAATGTTCACCGGTCAGGCCGGTGGCTCCGGCAAGCAGGATGTGCTGAGGGGTCAGGTACATAGTGTTTCTCCCTTTTTACAACGCAGTCTAGCGGTTGCCCGTGGTCTTCGCTTCCTTGCTGCTCAACGATGTGTTCAGGGCCCTCTGCGCCTGGCTCTTGCGCAACTGCTGCCAGTGCGCAAGAACCCCTTTGGGCGCCCAGATCTGCGGCTCCGATGCCTCAAAGCTTTCGGTTATTTCGCGGGCCGCCACGTACGATTTGGCGTCGTTGAACGCTTGTTGCAGGTTGTCTGTTTCAACCAATGCCTTTGCGAACATGGCTTCGCCAAAGTAAGTGAAATCGTCCTCTTCCGAGCAGCCAAAAGACACCCTGTCTGCACGCGAGGCGGTGATCACTACGGTTTTTTCGTCTTTGAGCACCGGAATGAAACCACCGGAATAACAGGCGGAGATCACGATAATTTTGTCGCGGTCTTTTAACGGTGCGAGGACGACGGCCAGCTCATCGGCGGGCAGGTCGGCCAGTTCCATCCGTGGTTGATCAAGCACCAGTTCATGTTCTTGAGTGCCGTGGCTGGTCAGGTAGATGAACACCAGGTCTTCCGGCCCGCTGCGTTGCGCCAGGGTCTGAACCGCGCGGCTGATACTTTCGCGGGTCGCCAGTGCCCGGTCGTTCATGTGATCGCGATGATTGACCAGGCTGATCTGCCCGTAGGCGCCGAAGCGCGTGGCCAGCAGGTTGTTCACGTAATCTGCTTCGCGCATGAATACGCTCTGCTTGCCGTCACCACCCACGACCAGGCTGTACAATTCGACAGCGGGAGTGGAGGCGGGCACTGCGGCCAGGGCTTTTTCCAACAGGGGGCCTTGGGCGAGCAAGCCGACCTCAAGTGCATCGGGCAACAGATTGCCTTGCGCGTCACGCACACGCAGACCGTTGGTCCAGGTGCCGCTTTGAACGCTGCCATCTGCCAGGGTCAAGGTGCCTTTGCCTTGATAGGTGTCGTCGGCGAACGGACCTTGATAGGTGCTGCCATCGACCAGGTGCAGTACACCCTCGCCGTTGAAGCGCCAGTTGCTGAACTGACCCTGATAATGGCTGCCATCTGCACCGATCAGTTCGCCCTTACCGTTGAGCGCGCCGTCCTTGAACTGCCCAATCCAGACATCGCCGTCGCTGTTTTCGTAGCGGCCTTTGCCTTGCAGTTGGTTGTTGCGGAAACCGCCGACGTATTGATCACCCTCGGCGCTGTTGAAGCTGCCGTTGCCTTCCAGTTGACCGTTGACGAATTTGCCGCTGAATTGATTGCCACTGGCGTCGCTGCGCTGGCCTTCGCCATTGGGTTTGCCGTGCGCGAACAGGCCTTGATATTGGCTGCCGTCATCAAGTTCGAGGTGACCGAGGCCGTCGTATTGGTCAGCCTTGAATTCGCCCCTATAGGCCATGCCTGGCTCTTTGAGCGTGCCTTCACCCTCGCGTCGGCCCAGCTTGAAGCCGCCGACATAATTGCCGGTGCTGGTGGTCAACGTGCCTAAACCGTGAAACAGACCGTTCTGGAATTGGCCGCGGTAGACGTCGCCATTACTGGCGTGCCATTCGCCGGCACCCTGCCACAGCCCCTTCTGGAACTGACCTGCGTACCAGCTGCCGTTGGGATAGTCGACTCGGCCCTTACCTTGCAGCAGGCCATTGACGACATCGCCGCGGTAACGGCCGCCGTCGGGCAGACGTGCGTCTGGGGGCGACAGTGGTTCGCCCTCGCCGCAAGCCGCGAGTAAAAGAATGAGTGCCAGAGGGGCAAGAGGGGCGAACGCGCGCATGGTCGATCCTGAAGATAAAAATCCAAGCGTGTTGAAGACGTCCCTGAACAGTCGCTTTCACACAGCCGCGGGCAGTATGACGCAGCTATGTGGTTGCTTTATAGAGGCAACGAAACAGCCGGTAACAGCTGTTTCGCTTTTTAGTGGTCTTACACGAAGCACAACGACAGGGGTTCAGCGACGAAGGCCGGCTTGTCCTGGCCCTCTATTTCCAGCGTTGCCGTGGCTTTGAGCAGCCATTGGCCTGGTTTCTTTTCGGTGACTTGAGTCATGGTTACGTTGAGCCGAACCCGTGAGTTCACTTTTACCGGTTGGATAAAACGCACGCTGTCCAGGCCATAGTTGATCACCATTTTCAGCCCTTCGGGCACTACCAGCAGGTCTTCCATCAACTTCGGGATCAGCGATAGCGACAGAAAGCCGTGGGCGATGGTACTGCCGAAGGGGGTTTTCGCGGCTTTTTCAGGGTTGACGTGGATGAACTGGAAGTCGCCGGTGGCTTCGGCAAACAAGTTGATGCGCTCTTGGTCGATAGTGAACCACTCGGAACGTCCCAGTTCCTTGCCTTCATAGTTCTTCAGCTCTGCAACGGGTACAAAGGGCATAGATACTCTCCTTGTTGTCATTGGTTTTTGTGGGTATGGCTGTCGCGCTCAGTGTTTATAGGCGTCGGATTTTTCACCGTGCCAAGGCCTAAGATCAGCATGGGCTTTAGGGATGGTCAAGGATGTATGCCTTTGGCGAATGCTGATTTATCAGCCGTTACCGCAGCGTGCCTATAATGGCGTCGCGAATTTGCTGGAGTTTCTTATGTTGCTACGGGGTCTGACATGGCTGGTGTTGTTCCAATTGGTGGGCACCGCGCTCAATCACCTGTTCTTGCCAATACTGCCCGGGCCGATCATCGGTCTGGTGTTGTTACTGATTTTTCTGATGACGCGCGGCGAAGTCAGTGAGCCATTGAGTCTGGCCGCCAGCAGCTTGTTGCGTTATCTGCCGCTGCTGTTGGTGCCGCCCGCCGTGGGGGTGATGGTCTACGCTGCCGAGATTGCCGCCGATTTCTGGGCCATCGTCGGATCGTTAGTGCTGTCGTTGCTGCTGTCCTTGGCGTTCGTCGGCTGGCTGATGCAGAAGCTGGTTCTGCGCCAGTCGCGACGCGGGGAGTCCTCATGAACATGGATTGGAATGGCGCCTGGAACGCGGTGATCCATCATCCGCTGTTCGGCATTGCGATTACGCTGGGGGCGTACCAGTTGATGCTGGCCGCATACGAAAAAACCCGCTGGATATTTTTGCAGCCGGTGCTTATCTCGATGTTGCTGGTGGTCGGCATTCTGGTCAGCTGCGGTTTGAACTATGCCGAGTACCGCAAAAGCACGGAAATCCTCAGTATTTTGTTGGGGCCTGCGACGGTTGCACTGGCGGTCCCGCTTTATCTGAACCTGCGACGTATTCGCCAGCTGTTCTGGCCGACTTTTACTACGCTAATCGTGGGCGGAGTACTGGCGACATCCCTGGGTGTGACGCTGGGCTGGCTGTTCGGTGCCGACCACATGATCTTGATGACCATGGCGCCCAAATCAGTGACGTCGCCGATTGCCATGTTGGTGGCCGAACAGATTGGTGGCGTCGCACCACTGGCGGCGGTGTTCGTGTTGATTACCGGGGTGATCGGCGCGATTTTTGGCCCTGGTCTGCTGTCCCTTCTTGGGGTGGAGAATCAGGCTGCGCGCGGCATGGCCCTCGGTTTGGCCGCGCATGCCGTCGGCACCTCGGTGGCGTTGCAGGAAAGTGAGGAGTGCGGTGCGTTCGCCGCCCTGGCAATGAGTTTGATGGGCGTCGGCACGGCGGTATTCCTGCCATTGGCCGTTACGCTGGTCGTTTAAGGAGGCTTCCATGGTGTTGCCATTATTTCCTCTCAACGCAGTGCTGTTCCCGGGGTGCATGCTCGATTTGCAGCTGTTCGAGGCACGCTATCTGGACATGGTTAGCCGCGGGATGAAGCAGGGCGAAGGCTTTGGCGTGGTATGCATTCTTGACGGCGAAGAAGTCGGGCAGGCGCCAGAGGGCTATGCGCTGGTAGGTTGCGAAGCGTTGGTGCGGGATTTTCAGCAGCAGGACAACGGCTTGCTGGGGATTCGCGTGGAAGGTGGGCGCCGTTTCCGCGTGGTCAGCACTCAGGTGCAGCGTGACCAGCTGATTATGGCTGACGTTGAGTGGCTGGATGAACTGCCGGAGCGCCCGTTGCAGGAAGCGGACGCCGATCTGGTGGCCTTGCTTGCCGCCTTGGCCGAGCACCCGATGGTTGCCGCGTTGAACATGGGCGTTACGGCCAGCGGGCAGCAATCGCTGGCCAATCAGCTGGCTTATCTGCTGCCCTTCACCGAAGAAGACAAGGTCGAGTTACTGGAACTCAACGATGCTCAGGAGCGCCTGGACGCGATTCAGGACCTGCTCGATGAAATACAGGGTGACGTGCAGGCCTGACGCGTTAGTTAATCGCGCCCGTGGGGGCCAGGTACTGATAACGCAGCGCCGCGTGGGACAGTGAATGCAGGGCGAAGTAACCGTACAAGGTGACCAGCGCTGGCAGGATCAGCCACCACACCCTTACGGGCATGGGCTCAAGCGGTGTTTTACGCTGTATGAAGGACAGGCTGGCTGCGCAGAGGCAGAACGCGAGCAGGGCCCCGGCCAGCACATCAGACGGCCAATGCACCCCCAGATAGACCCGCGACATGGCAATCGACAGCGCCGGAATACCGCCCAGCAATAACCAGGTCAGGCGCAAACGTACCGGCTGACCGCGTCCCGCCAATACTGCCAACGCCATAAACAGCGCGAATGACCCCGAACTGTGCCCGCTGGGCATGCTGTAAGTGGTGAGCGGGTCGATCAGTACGTCGGGACGCGTGCGGGCGAAGAACCCTTTCATTCCTGTATTGGCCAGTGCCGAGCCCACGGTCACTGCGCCAGCAAACATCGCCTGTTTCCATTGCCGGGTTGCCAGCAACAGCACCAACAACAGGCTGACGACGGCCACTTGGGTTTTGAAGTCGCCCAGCCGAGTGATCATCACCACGAACTGATCAGCCGCTTCACTGCGATGTTCCTGCACCAATGCCATCAAGCCCTGATCGAAGTGCGTCAGGTAGGGCCAGCCGAGAAATACCCCAGCGAGCATGACAAGGCTCAACACGGCGATCAGCGGGGTTGCATAGCGCTTCCCGCCAAAGCTGCTGTGGATACTGACGCCGAGCAACACCGCCAACCCACCACCGATCATCCCTGCCTGTGACCAGAAGCCCTCGGGCAGTGGCAAGCGCATGGCCGCGCCGGTGGCCCAGCCCGGCAGCAGGTACGCGAGGGACCAGCCAGCGGCCGCGATCACGCTGACAGCAGCAAAACGCGGGAAAGGCATGTCGAACATGCCTGCGACCATGGGCAACATGGGTCGCAGTGGCCCGATAAAGCGTCCGACCAGCAGGCTGGCAATGCCGTAGCGCTGGAAGTAGAGCTCCGCACCGCCTATCCATTCCGGGTGATGACGCAGCCCGGGCAGGCGGCGGATGTTCTGGTGAAAGCGCCTGCCGAGAAAATACGACAGACCGTCACCCAGCAAGCCGCCACAAAAGCCCAGTAAAAGTGTTTCGCCCAGTGACAAGGCACCACTGCCGGCCAGCACCGCGACAGTGAACAGAAGCACGGTGCCCGGCACGATGATCCCGGCGATGGCCACGCATTCAAGGAACGCCACCAAAAAAATCGCTAGACCCAGCCACGAGGGGTTTGCGCTCAGCCAGCCGGTAATGCCATCGAGCCATGGGCCCATGTCTCAGTTTCCTTGCTTGAGTAAAAAGTAATCGCGGCCTTCGACCTGGCCGCGTCGCAGCGGGTTCCGCGTGCAATACCGGGCGTAGGCGGCGTCGACGAAACGGTACATCAGATGCTCGTCGCGGCCCTCGGGGATGCCCAGTCGTGTGGTCTGGATAATCTGCTTGGGCTCGGCACCGACATCATCGACGAACAGGTGCTCAAGGTCGAAGCGTTTGGCGTCCCAAGTCGGGACTTTGAGCCCCAGGGCCCTGCACAGCAGGGTTTGACCGGCACACAGACGCTCGGGCGGACGCAGTGCTCCCTTGGCATCAGGGTTGTTCAAGAGCATGTGCGCGAGACTGTTGCCGTCGGAAAGTTCGTCGACCCACGGATACGCGGACTTGATCAGCACGGCATTGCCCGGCCCTTCGGCGCTGAAGTTCAGCGAATCGCCGCCGCGGGCATAGTACATATAGATGTGCCCGCCCTCGAGAAACAGCGCTTTGCGTTTTTCGGTGTAGCCCAATGACGCGTGGCTGCCTTTTTCTGCGCAGTAGTAGGCTTCCGTCTCGATGATCCGAGCCGACAGCCACAACGCATCTGGGCCATTGCCCACGCGATGACGAATCACTTTGCCCAGTAACGCCCGGGCGAGGACTTGCGCATCTCGGTGGAAAAACGAGTCCGGCAGGGGGGTGGGCATCGGTGCTTACGGTCGTCGAATGGCAATCAGGGCGGCGATGATAACAACAACTGTCTTAATCAAAGCTGAATGACGGTGTGCCGGGTATTGATGAGTATGGCTGCGGGGCCTCTTCGCGAAGGCGTTATATCAGGTGCCGGCGTGAGGTTTTGGGTGCTCCAGAGGGCTTTTTATCCCGACTTTGCTCGGGTTATCGACCATCCGCCTGCCACCGCTGTCGTTACACGGGCTCGACAGCTATAATCGGCCGCTTTCCTCTCCGCCAAGACCTCTGAGACCATGACTGAGTCCGTTCTTGACTACATGACCCGTTTGGGTCGCGCCGCCCGCGAAGCTTCGCGAGTGATCGGCCGCGCCAGCACCGCGCAGAAAAACCGCGCCTTGCAAGCCACCGCTGACGCTCTCGATGACGCCCGGACCGAATTGTCTGCCGCCAATGAGCTGGACTTGGCGGCCGGTCGGACCAACGGCCTGTCGCCGTACATGCTCGAGCGTCTGACCCTGACGCCGGCACGCATCGATAGCATGATCGAAGGTTTGCGCCAGGTGATCAGCCTGCCGGACCCGATTGGCGCGATTCGCGACATGAGCTATCGGCCGTCGGGCATTCAGGTCGGCAAGATGCGTGTGCCGCTGGGTGTGGTGGGGATTATTTACGAGTCGCGTCCGAATGTGACGATCGATGCCGCGAGCCTGTGCCTGAAGTCGGGTAACGCCACGATTCTGCGTGGTGGCTCTGAAGCCATTCACTCCAACCGTGCCATCGCCGCCTGCATTCAGCGCGGCCTGGCGGTTGCCAATTTGCCGGCGGCCGTGGTGCAAGTGGTTGAAGTGACGGATCGTGCGGCAGTCGGCGCGCTGATCACCATGCCCGAGTACGTCGACGTGATCGTTCCACGCGGCGGCAAAGGCCTTATTGAGCGGGTCAGTCGCGATGCACGGGTGCCGGTGATCAAGCATCTGGACGGCATCTGCCACGTTTATGTCAGTGCCCACGCCGATCTGCCCAAGGCTCAGCGCATCAGTTTCAACGCCAAAACCTACCGTTACGGCATCTGCGGCGCGATGGAAACCTTGTTGGTGGATCAGGCTGTTGCTGCCGAGTTTTTGCCGCCAATGGCCGCGCAATTTCGCGAAAAAGGTGTCGAGCTGCGCGGTTGCGAACGCACCCGCGAGCTGATTGATGCCCTGCCAGCAACCGAAGAAGACTGGAACACCGAATACCTTGCGCCGATTTTGTCGATCCTTGTGGTGGCGGATCTGGATCAGGCCATCGAACATATCAACCGCTATGGGTCGCACCATACCGATGCCATCGTCACTGATCATCAGGGCCAGGCTCGGCGTTTCCTGGCCGAAGTGGACTCCAGTTCGGTGATGATTAACGCCCCGACCTGCTTCGCTGATGGCTTTGAATACGGATTGGGTGCCGAGATCGGCATTTCTACTGATAAGCTGCACGCCCGCGGTCCGGTCGGTCTGGAAGGTTTGACCTGCGAGAAGTACATCGTGGTCGGCGATGGTCAGTTGCGTGGCCAGGAGCCTGTCTGACTTGGCCGATCCCGAAAAACCCGCTGCGCAGGTGCCACAGACGCCAGGCCTGCCCAGACGTATCGGTATGCTGGGCGGCACGTTCGACCCCGTGCACATCGGCCATTTGCGCAGTGCGCTGGAAGTCGCCGAGTTGCTGGGGCTTGATGAGTTACGCCTGACACCCAGTGCCAGGCCGCCTCATCGCGACATGCCAAGCGTCAGTGCGCAGCACCGACTAGCGATGGTCAAGTGCGCGGTGGCCGGTGTGCCTCCTTTGACGGTGGATGACCGAGAGCTGCAACGGGACAAACCGTCGTACACCATCGACACCCTGGAACTGATGCGGGCCGAGTTGGCCGCAGATGACCAGTTATTCCTGTTATTGGGTTGGGATGCCTTTTGCGGGCTACCGACCTGGCATCGCTGGGAAGAACTGCTGGAGCACTGCCATATCGTGGTGCTGCAACGCCCGGACGCCGACAGCGAGTCGCCTGACGCCATGCGTAACTTGCTGGCGGGGCGCGCAGTCAGCGATCCGAAGGCCCTGAAAGGGCCGGGTGGACACATTACATTCGTCTGGCAGACGCCGTTATCGGTGTCTGCCACCCAGATCCGCCAACTGCTGGCCAGCGGGAAGTCGGTACGTTTTCTGGTGCCAGACGCGGTACTGGCCTATATCGACGCGCACGGGCTGTACCATGCGCCGAACACTCAGGGGACCCTTTGAAACAGCCTCTCTAGATGGCGTTTCAGGTCCTCATACACACGAGCTGAATGAGTTTTTTATGACGAAGCAAAATAGCGAAATCCTGATCAAGCTGGCAACGGCTGCACTGGAAGACATCAAGGCCCAGGACATCCTGGCGATCGACGTGCGCGACAAGACCAGCATCACTGATTACATGCTCATCGCCACAGGTACCTCCAACCGCCACATCGCCTCGATGGTCGAGAACGTGCGCGACAAGGTCAAGGCTCAGGGCTTCAAGCCACTGGGTGAAGAAGGCAAGGGCGACAGCGATTGGGTTCTGTTGGACCTGGGCGACATCATCGTGCACGTAATGACCGCCAGCGCCCGTCAGTTCTACGATCTTGAGCGTCTGTGGCATGGTGCCGAGCAAAGCCGTGCAAGCCATGGCAGCCACGATGCGAACCCGTTTGACCCAATGGCAGCCGACAAAATGTCATTCGACAACACGCCGTCTGACAAAGAGTAAGGGGTTGCTGTGCGTCTGCGTTTGATCGCTGTCGGTTCGCGCATGCCAAAGTGGGTGGAAGAAGGTTGGCATGAATACGCCAAGCGTATGCCATCCGAACTGGCGCTCGAACTGGTGGAAATTCCGCTCAATACCCGGGGCAAGAATGCCGACGTGGCGCGCTTCATCCGCCAGGAAGGCGAAGCCATGCTGGCAAAAGTGCAGCCGGGCGAGCGTATCGTCACCCTCGAAGTGCACGGTAAACCGTGGAGCACCGAGCAATTGGCGGTCGAACTCAATCGCTGGCGTCTGGATTCGCGCACGGTGAATCTCATGGTCGGTGGCCCGGAAGGGCTGGCGCCGGAGGTTTGCGCGCGTAGCGAACAACGCTGGTCGTTGTCCCCGCTGACCTTGCCGCATCCACTCGTGCGCATCCTCATTGGTGAGCAGATGTATCGCGCCTGGACTGTTCTGTCCGGGCACCCTTA
This sequence comes from Pseudomonas sp. 10C3, assembly GCF_036346185.1. Lineage (NCBI taxonomy): Bacteria > Pseudomonadati > Pseudomonadota > Gammaproteobacteria > Pseudomonadales > Pseudomonadaceae > Pseudomonas > Pseudomonas sp. 10C3. The sequence goes on from NZ_JASJVE010000011.1 coordinate 49,597, forward strand.
TCACAAGTAGTCGTGTGAACACGCCCTAAATGTCCCAGCCGATTCGCCTCAAGGACCATGAGAAAGATGCCCGCCTAGTGCGCGGCAGAGTCGTGGTCGGGGCTGTGGCGGTGGTGGTGCTGGTGTGCGTGCTGATTGCGCGGCTGTATTTCCTGCAGGTCATCCAGTACGAGTATCACTCGACCCTGTCGGAGAACAACCGGGTTCATGTTCAGCCGATTCCGCCACCCCGTGGGTTGATCTACGACCGCAATGGGGTGGTCGTCGCCGATAATCGGGCCAGTTTCAGCTTGAGCATGACCCGCGAGCGTTCTGGCGACTGGGAGCAGGTGCTGGACGTCATTGTCAGCGTGCTGGAATTGACGCCTGATGATCGGGTGCTGTTCGAAAAGCGCATGAAGCAGGGGCGACGGCCATTCGAGCCGGTGCCCATTCTGTTTGAGCTGACTGAAGAGCAAATTGCCCGCGTTGCCGTCAACCAGTTCCGTCTGCCCGGCGTTGAGGTGGTTGCGCAGCTGGTTCGCCACTATCCGCAGGGTGCGCACTTCGCGCACTCGGTGGGTTACATGGGGCGGATCAACGAGAAAGAGCTCAAGGTGCTCGACCCGGTCAATTACAGCGGCACCCACCATATCGGCAAAACCGGCATCGAGCGTTTCTACGAGCCGGAGCTGCATGGTCAGGTGGGCTACGAAGAAGTTGAAACCAACGCCCGCGGGCGAGTATTGCGTGTGCTCAAGCGCACCGATCCTTCGCCAGGCAAAGACATCGTCCTGAGCCTCGACATCAAACTGCAGGAAGCCGCCGAAATTGCATTGGCCGGGCGTCGCGGTGCGGTGGTCGCGCTTGATCCGCGTACTGGCGAAGTGCTGGCGATGGTCAGTCAGCCGAGTTTCGACCCTAACCTGTTTGTCACCGGCATCAGTTTTAAAGCCTATGCCGAGCTGCGGGACTCCATTGACCGGCCCTTGTTCAACCGTATTCTGCGTGGCTTGTACCCGCCGGGTTCGACGATCAAACCGGCTGTTGCTATCGCCGGGCTCGACAGTGGCGTCGTCACGGCATCCACTCGGGTGTTTGACCCGGGCTATTACCAATTGCCGAACTACGACCACAAATATCGCAACTGGAACCGCACGGGCGATGGCTGGGTCGATCTGGACACGGCGATCATGCGCTCCAACGACACCTACTTTTACGACCTGGCGCACAAGCTCGGCATCGACCGGCTGTCGTCGTACCTGAACAAGTTCGGGATCGGGCAGAAGGTGTCGCTGGACATGTTCGAAGAGTCGCCAGGCTTGATGCCGTCGCGAGACTGGAAGCGGATTACCCGGCGTCAGGCCTGGTTTCCTGGTGAGACGCTGATCCTCGGTATCGGTCAGGGCTATATGCAGGCGACCCCGCTGCAACTGGCGCAAGCGACTGCACTGGTGGCCAACAAGGGCAAGTGGAATCGTCCGCACCTGGCAAAAACCATCGAGGGCTTGCCGCCGGTAGACGCAAACCCGATGCCGGACATCGTGCTGCGTGACGCCTCGGACTGGAACAAGGTCAATCACGGCATGCAACAAGTGATGCACGGCGCCCGTGGTACTGCGCGCAAGGCTGCGATCGGTTCGCAATACCGAATTGCCGGCAAAAGCGGTACAGCTCAAGTGGTGGCAATCAAGCAGGGTGAGAAGTATGACCGCTCCAAGATTCAGGAGCGTCACCGTGACCATGCCCTGTTCGTCGGCTTCGCCCCGGCGGATAACCCGAAAATAGTCGTGGCAGTGATGGTGGAGAACGGCGAGTCCGGTTCTGGCGTCGCGGCCCCCGTGGTCCGCCAGGTGATGGATGCCTGGTTGCTTGGCCCGGACGGTTTGCTCAAACCTGAGTACGCCAGCACCTCAAATGCGGAGGCTTCGGCCCGTGAAGAGTAATTTCGACCGCATCCTTTCCAGCGAGGACGTGATGCGCCGTCGCGCCAGTTTCCTCCAGCGCATTCATATCGATGGGCCGCTGCTGATCCTGTTGCTGACCCTGGCCGCCGGCAGTTTGTTCGTGCTGTATTCGGCCAGTGGCAAGAATTGGGATCTGCTGATCAAGCAGGCGACCTCCTTTGGTATCGGCCTGGTGTCGATGTTCATCATCGCGCAGCTCGAGCCGCGTTTCATGGCGCGCTGGGTACCGGCCGCCTACGTAGTGGGGCTGATGCTGCTGGTGGTGGTGGACGTCATGGGCCACAACGCCATGGGCGCGACCCGCTGGATCAACATCCCCGGCGTCATTCGCTTCCAGCCTTCCGAATTCATGAAAATCATCATGCCGGCGACCATCGCCTGGTACCTGGCCAAGCACACGTTGCCGCCGCACTTGAAGCACGTGGCCTTGAGCCTGGGGCTGATCGGTCTTCCGTTCATCCTTATCGTGCGCCAGCCGGACCTGGGCACTTCTTTGCTGATCCTGGCGTCGGGTACGTTTGTACTGTTCATGGCCGGCCTGCGCTGGCGCTGGATCATTGGTGTGCTCACCGCAGCCGTGCCGGTGGCGGTCGGCATGTGGTTTTTCTTCATGCACGACTACCAGAAACAACGAATCCTGACGTTCCTCGACCCGGAAAGTGACCCGCTGGGCACTGGCTGGAACATCATTCAGTCCAAGGCGGCGATTGGTTCTGGCGGCGTATTTGGCAAGGGCTGGTTGCTGGGTACGCAGTCGCACCTGGACTTTTTGCCGGAAAGCCACACCGACTTTATTATTGCTGTGTTGGGTGAAGAGTTTGGCTTGGTGGGTATTTGCGCCCTGTTGCTGATCTATGTTCTGTTGATCGGTCGAGGGCTGGTGATCACCGCTCAAGCTCAGACGCTGTTTGGCAAATTGTTGGCCGGTAGCCTGACAATGACGTTTTTTGTTTACGTTTTCGTCAACATCGGTATGGTCAGTGGCCTGTTGCCGGTTGTAGGTGTCCCATTGCCATTCATTAGCTATGGCGGAACCTCGCTGGTAACACTGTTGTCAGCGTTTGGGGTTTTGATGTCGGTCCATACCCATCGTAAGTGGATCGCACAGGTTTGATTAAGGTGAACAACTCAATGCAAGTAATGCGTAGCTGGGCTGCTCGATATGCTCCGTTGGTCGGCCTGGTGGGCATCCTTGGTTCAGTGCAGGAGGCGGCCGCAGGCGATTACGACGGCTCGCCGCAAGTGGCTGAGTTCGTCGGCGAAATGACCCGCGACTATGGGTTTGCCGGTGAACAGCTCATGGCTGTTTTTCGCGAAGCAGAACGTAAACAGGCCATTCTCGACGCAATTTCTCGTCCGGCCGAACGGGTAAAACAATGGAAGGACTACCGGCCGATTTTCGTCACTGATGCGCGTATTGCGCGTGGCGTGGACTTCTGGCGTCAACACGAAGCGGTCCTTGCACGTGCCGAGCAGGAGTACGGCGTACCGGCACAAGTCATCGTTTCGATCATCGGAGTGGAAACGTTTTATGGTCGCAATACCGGCAACTACCGCGTAATAGACGCCTTGTCGACGTTGGGCTTCGACTATCCGCCGCGTGCCGACTTCTTCCGCAAGGAGCTGCGCGAGTTCCTGATGCTGGCCCGTGAAGAGCAAGTCGACCCCCTGACGCTTAAAGGCTCGTACGCCGGTGCTATGGGATTGCCGCAGTTCATGCCCAGCAGCTTTCGGGCGTATGCCGTGGATTTCGACGGTGATGGCCACATCAATATCTGGACCGATCCGGACGATGCGATCGGTAGCGTTGCCAGCTATTTCAAACGTCACGGTTGGGTCGCGGGCGAGCCGGTTGTGAGCCTGGCGACGGTGCGCGGTGAGCATGCCGACGAAGGTTTGAGCCCTGGAATCGATCCGGTAAAGAATGTTGGGGAGTTGCGAGCGTTGGGGTGGTCGAGTCATGATGCGCTGCGCGATGATATGCCGGTGACCGCTTTCCGGCTCGATGGTGAAAATGGCCCTGAATACTGGATGGGCCTGAAGAATTTTTATGCAATCACGCGCTACAACCGCAGTGTGATGTACGCCATGGCCGTGCATCAACTGTCTGAACTGCTGGTCCAAGCACGGGGCGTCAAGTAATGCGGGCATTGCCGATTCGCAAACCACTAAAGTTCCTGGCCTTCGCAGCCTTGACCATCCTGGTGGCCAGCTGTTCGACCAGCCGCTCGCCACAGAGTACGGCTGTGCGTTCGGCCCCAGGTCTGGATATCAACCGTGCGCATAAAGATGGTGCGCCATGGTGGGATGTCGATGTCTCGCGGATTCCGGACGCAGTGCCGACCCTGCATAACGGCCCCTACAAGGCCAACCCCTACACCGTATTGGGCAAGACTTATTTCCCGCTGTCTGACTCCAAGCGCTACGTAGCGTCGGGAACCGCGTCCTGGTATGGCACCAAGTTCCACGGCCAGGACACAGCCAACGGTGAAAAGTACGACCTGTACGGCATGAGTGCCGCCCACAAGACGTTACCGTTGCCCAGCTATGTTCGCGTGACCAACCTGGACAATAACAAGAGCGTGATCCTGCGGGTCAATGACCGTGGGCCGTTCTATTCCGACCGGATTATCGACCTGTCCTACGCGGCCGCTAAAAAGCTCGGTTACGCCGAAATCGGTACTGCGCGGGTCAAGGTTGAAGGTATCGACCCCCAGGAATGGTGGGCGCAGCGCGGACGTCCAGCGCCGCTGATGCTTGAACAACCGCAAGTCATCGCCCAGGCTGCGCCGCCTGCCTTTACGGCTTCCACTGGAACGGTCGAGCAATATACGCCACCGCCCCAGCAGCACGCTGTGGCAGTTCCAGCCATGCAAATTGATGCAAAAAAAAACGCTTCCGCACAAGCCTCTGGGCTGTATCTCCAGGTGGGAGCTTTCGCCAACCCGGACGCTGCGGAACTCCTGAGGTCGAAGTTGAGCGGGATGGTGCAAACTCCAGTGTTCGTCAGCTCGACAGTACGCAGTCAGCAAACGCTGTATCGGGTGCGGATGGGGCCGATAGACACTCAGGGTGAAGCCCAGCAATTACAAGCCAGCGTCCGGTCGGCCAATCTTGGCCAGCCGAGCGTGGTGACGTCGGATTAATAATTCAACCCGGGTTGGTTCAGGGTTGATGTGCAGTTGTTTGGCCGACGGTGACTTGCCGACAGAGCAAGCGATACATGCAACTGTTCACAGGACAGTCTGATCAATCAGGCTGTTTTGTAAGCCAGGGGTAATGCCTGGCGTCGCAGACCGGATGAAAACGTCATTTTTTCGCCAGTCAGATTAGCTTTGCCCGCGAGGGCATGTTTGCCCATTAGCAATTTCGAGAGACGGATGAACATCACCACCTTTGCAAAACGCCTGTGCCTGCTAGTTCCGCTTATCATCGCCCCTGCCGCTTGGGCGGCTGAACAGATGATGCCATCGCCGCCGCAACTGGCCGCCAAAGCCTACGTGCTCATGGACGCCTCCAGCGGTAACGTTCTGGTCGAGAATAACGGCGACCAGCGTTTGGCACCCGCAAGCCTGACCAAGCTGATGACGGCTTACATTGCGACCCTGGAAATCCGTCGCGGCCAGATCGGTGAAAACGATCCAGTGACCGTCAGCGAAAATGCCTGGCGCACGGGCGGTTCGCGGATGTTCATCAAAGTGGGCACCCAGGTTACTGTCAGCGATCTGCTGCACGGCATCATTATTCAGTCAGGCAACGACGCCAGCGTCGCGCTCTCCGAGCACATTGCCGGCAGCGAAGATGCTTTCGCCGACATGATGAACAAAACCGCCGGCGACCTCGGCATGTCCAACAGCCACTTCATGAACCCGACCGGTCTGCCAAACCCGGAGCATTACTCGTCGGCTCATGACATGGCCGTGCTGGCACGCGCGATCATCCATGAAGACCCTGCTCACTATGCGATCTACTCGCAGAAAGAGTTCTTCTGGAACGGCATCAAACAGCCTAACCGCAACCTGCTGTTGTGGCGTGACAAGACCGTTGATGGTCTGAAAACCGGTCACACCGACGAAGCGGGTTACTGCATGGTGTCTTCGGCAGTACGTGATGGTATGCGTCTGATCGCCGTGGTGTTTGGCACCAACAGTGAACAGGCTCGTGCTGCCGAGACTCAAAAGCTGCTGACTTACGGTTTCCGCTTCTTCGAAACCCAGACGTTCTATCAGAAGGGCACCGAGCTGGCTCAGGCAGCTGTCTGGAAAGGCGTCGAGCATCAAGTCAAAGCCGGTCTGGCTGATGACCTGACCATGACATTGCCTAAAGGCCAATTGAAAAAGCTGGCCGCAAGCATGACTATGAATCCACAGCTGGTTGCACCTATCGCCAAGGGCGACGTGATCGGTAAAGTTGAAGTGAAAATGGACGACAAAATCGTGCACACTTCCGACCTTATCGCCCTCGACGCTGTCGACCAGGGTGGAATCTTCCGTCGCGTGTGGGACAGCATCCGCCTGTTCTTCTACGGTTTGTTCAACTGATATTGCCGACCGGCGTGCACCGGCTCTGACCCAGAGCGCGGTGCGTGCCGCTCGTCACGGCTTACGAGGCCGTTACTGCCATGACTGATACCGACGTAAAGTCGCATAAAATCGAATTTCCCTGCCTCGACTACCCGATCAAGGTGATCGGCGATACCGGCGTAGGTTTCACTGCCCTTGTGATCGAGACGTTGGCCAAGCACGCCACGCTCGATATCGCCACGCTCGCCGAGCGTCAAAGCAGCAATGGCAAATACACCACCGTACAGCTGCACATCACCGCGACTGGCGAAGAACAATTGCGCGATATCAATAGTGCATTGCGCGCTACGGGTTTCGTGCACATGGTGCTCTGATGTCCGGCAGCCTGGGCTTCCGTGACCTGGGTCTGGTCGCTTACGAGCCGGCCTGGCACGCCATGCAACGTTTCACCGACGAGCGTGCTCGCGAGGTGGGTGACGAGGTCTGGCTGGTGCAGCACCCTCCTGTGTTTACCCAAGGTCAGTCAGGCAAAGCCGAACACTTGTTGCTGCCGGGTGATATTCCGGTGGTACAGGTCGATCGTGGTGGTCAAGTGACCTATCATGGGCCCGGCCAACTGGTCGCCTACCTGATGCTGGATGTACGGCGTCTGGGGTTCGGGGTGCGCGAACTGGTCACCCGGATCGAGCACAGCCTGATTGCACTGTTGGCCAGCTACGGCGTAACAGCGGTAGCGAAAGCGGATGCGCCGGGTGTCTATGTCGATGGAGCGAAAATCGCCTCCCTCGGCCTGCGGATTCGCAACGGTTGCTCATTCCACGGCCTGGCGCTGAATGTGGACATGGACCTTGAGCCGTTTCGACGGATTAATCCCTGCGGGTATGCGGGGCTGGCAATGACCCAGCTACGCGATCATGCAGGCCCGATTGAATTTGCCGAGGTAAGTGCCCGGCTGCGTGCGCAGCTCGTCAAACACCTCGACTATGCTGAGCAGACGACCCTAACGGGCGGAATCGACTGACTATGACTATTGCGACTGACACTGCGCCAACCCTGATCCCGACGCTCGACATCGCTGAGCATGCGGCCCGTCCGAAAGTGGAAGCCGGCGTGAAGCTGCGCGGCGCGGAAAAAGTCGCGCGGATTCCGGTGAAGATCATTCCGACCGTCGACTTGCCGAAAAAGCCCGACTGGATTCGTGTACGTATCCCGGTTTCTCCCGAAGTAGACCGCGTCAAACAACTGCTGCGTAAGCACAAGCTGCACAGCGTATGCGAAGAGGCATCCTGCCCGAACCTGGGCGAATGCTTCTCCGGTGGCACCGCGACCTTCATGATCATGGGTGATATCTGCACCCGTCGTTGCCCGTTCTGTGACGTTGGCCACGGCCGACCGAAAGCCCTGGACGTCGACGAGCCGAAAAACCTGGCCGTTGCCATCGCCGATCTGCGCCTCAAGTACGTGGTGATCACCTCGGTTGACCGGGATGACCTGCGTGACGGCGGTGCCCAGCACTTTGCCGATTGCATTCGTGAAATTCGCCTGTTGTCGCCAAACGTCAAGCTAGAGACCCTGGTCCCGGACTACCGTGGGCGCATGGACATCGCGCTGGAAATCACGGCTGCAGAGCCGCCAGATGTGTTCAACCACAACCTGGAAACCGTGCCGCGCCTGTACAAGGCTGCGCGTCCGGGGTCGGATTACCAGTGGTCGCTGACCTTGCTGCAACGCTTCAAGGAGATGGTCCCGCACGTACCGACCAAATCCGGCTTGATGCTGGGTCTGGGCGAAACCAACGAGGAAGTCATCGAAGTCATGCAGCGTATGCGTGAACACAATATCGACATGCTGACTCTAGGCCAGTACCTGCAACCGTCGCGCAGCCACTTGCCAGTGGAGCGCTTCGTGCACCCCGATGTCTTCGCCTGGTTTGCTGAAGAAGGCTACAAAATGGGCTTCAAGAACGTCGCCTCAGGCCCTCTGGTGCGTTCTTCGTACCATGCCGATGAGCAAGCGGGTGCCGCTATCAAGGCCATGATCTGAGGCGAATAGCCTTCGATGCGTTAGCCTGAAAGCAAAACGGGTCGGACAGTGATGTCCGACCCGTTTTTTTATGTGGCTACCGCTGAGACTTACGCGAATACATCCGCTGCCGCCTTGCGTTACGGCTTGCGCAGGTTGTCCAGCAGCTCATGAGTCGGGTAACCGTCGGCCGGCCAGCCGAACGACTGTTGCGCGCTACGGATTGCTTTGCGCGTATTGGCACCGATGATGCCGTCAGACGCGCCGGCGTCGTACTGCCGTGATGACAGCAGGGTTTGCAGCTCAATGCGCTCAGAGCGGCTCAGAGGAAGGTCTCCGCGCGGCCAATCGCCCAGTACATAGCCGCCGCCGTTGAAGCGCTCGGACAGCAGGCCGATGGCCATGGCGTAGGACGACGAGTTGTTGTACTTGAGGATCGTGCGGAAGTTATCCAGCACCAGAAATGCCGGGCCTCTGTAACCCGCTGGCAATAGCAGGGCGGCCTGTAGTTGCGCGACGTTGGTGGGCAGGGCGCTGCCGCTCGGTAGCTTCAGCCCCATCTGCTGCCATTCGGCTACGGTTTTGCGTGTTGAGGCATCGGCCAGCGCGTAGTCAAAGCCTTGCGTCAGTTTGACTTCAAACCCCCATGGCTGACCTTTTTGCCAGCCCGAGCTTTGCAGGTAGTGAGCTGTCGAGGCCAGGGCGTCGGCCGGGGTATTCCATATATCGCGACGACCGTCGCCATCGAAGTCCACGGCATAGGTGTTATACGTGGTGGGGATGAACTGCGTCTGGCCCATGGCACCCGCCCACGAACCGAGCATGTTTTCGGGTGCGATATCGCCGTGCTGAAGAATTTCCAGCGCCGCCAGCAACTGGCTTTGCGCAAAGCCTGGACGACGGCCTTCGTAGGCCAGCGTCGCAAGCGAGCGAATCACCGATTGTGTGCCCTGGAACTGGCCAAAGCTGCTTTCCATGCCCCAGATCGCGACAAGTGCCTGGCGGTCTACGCCATAGCGTTGCTCGATGCTTTGCAACACATCGGCGTATTGCGTGAGTAAGGCCTGACCTTTGCGCACGCGCACCGCAGACATGGCGCCGTCCAGGTATTCCCAGACAGGGCGAGTGAACTCGGGCTGACTGCGGTCAAATTTGACCACGGTCATGTCCGGCACGACGCCGGCAAAGGCTCTGTCGAAAATATCGGCCCGGATGCCAGCCTTCAACGCTTCGCTTCGGAAACCGGCTTCCCAATCGCTGAAGCTCATGGTGGGCTGAAAATCGAACTCGCTATCGCCAGGCGGATTGGCGGGCGGGCTCGCAGGCAAAGCGGCGGCCGCAGGGGTGTTAGCGACTTGAAGAGGCGTGGCGTCTGCTGCGGTCGGTTTTTCCGCGCAGGCGACTAACAGGATGAAGCTGGAGGCGGTGATCAGTTGGCGAAAATGCCAACGACGGGAAAAACTAGAGGGCATGCTTGGGTCCAGGGTATTACCGACAAACGCAGACCTTATCATGCCTGTACGTTCGAAGGGGCCTTGGCAAGGCTGGCTACGGTTCAGGCGGCCAGAAAGTAAGAAGCCTCCCAGCTTTTAGACTGGAAGGCTTCGCGGCGGTAGCTGCCTTTGCCCTTGCCGGCGGGTTCCTGACGACTGCGGAACAACGGCTGGGCGATGATGGACTTGGCCTTGTTGAGCCTGGACGGCTTGCTCATGGCGGATACTCTCTCAGTGGGGGTTGAATCGATGCAAATCATCCGCTTGACGGAGGGATCTGTCTAATAGATGTCTGCTATCGCGCAAGCCAGCGCCTGCAGGGATCTGGATTTACTCAGCAGGCAAATTCAGCCGCTGTCCGGCCATCAACAATGCCAGTCGGCTCAAGCTGCTCCAGGCAGAACCGGCGGCCTGGCCCTTGATTTGTGCGTCGATGCGTTGAGCATCCATCAGCAGTTGGCCCCAGCGCTCTGCGGAGTAGCGTTGCAGGGCTTTGCTCATCAGCGGCTTGCGCTTGTCCCAGATCGGCGGGCGGGCCTGGCTGAAGGCCTTGTCCAGTGGGATGCCCTGGCTGAACTGCAACGCCAGGTTGGCCAGCACCCGCAGTTCGCGACACAGTGCCCAAAGAATCACCGGCGTTTCCACCCCTTCGCCACGCAGGCCTTCAAGCATGCGCAGCGCATGGGCGGCTTCGCCGTTGAGAATGGCATCGGTCAAACCGAAAACATCGAAACGTGCACTGTCGGCCACAGCCCCTTGCACGGTTTCGACGGTTATCTGACCACCGTCGGCCATCAGTTTGAGCTTTTCGATTTCCTGAGCCGCGGCCAGCAAGTTGCCTTCGACCCTGGCGGCGATCAGTTCGATCGCATCCTGGCTGGCCGTCAAGCCGGCCTGTGACAGGCGCTGGCGAATCCACTGCGGCAACTGGCTGGCATCCACCGGCCAGATTTGCACGAACTGCGTGTGTGGACCCTCAACCAGTGCCTTGCCCCACTTGGTTTTTTGCGCGCTACCGTCGAGTTTTGGCAGGCTGATCAACAGGATCGTATCTTCGGCCGGGCGCGAGCAATACTCGATCAACGCCGCCGCGCCTTTGTCACCGGGCTTGCCCGAAGGCAAGCGGAGTTCCAGCAGACGCTTTTGCGCGAACAATGACATGCTGGCGCCCGCCTGCAACAGCGTGCCCCAATCAAAACTGGCATCGGCGCTGAACACTTGGCGTTCGTCAAAGCCTTGCAGGCGTACGGCTGCGCGGATGGCGTCTGCCGCGTCCTGGCACAGCAACGGATCATCGCCGCTGACGACATACACCGGGGCAAGGTTGCCCTGGAGGTGTTTGCCGAGTTGGGCTGGAGTGAGCTTCATAGGTCAGAAGATGCCGGAGCCAGCGAACCGGCCCCGCGGCATTTATCGGGAAGGGATTTCAATAGGTGACTGTCGAGGTGTCTCGTTTTCGATCCTCTGCGCAGCTTCCAGGGCATCAGCATCTGCTTTTGCTTTGTTGTCTGCGGTCTGCTGCAGTTGCTCCAATTGGGTAGGCGTCAGCAGTTGCAGACGAACCATCATGTTCTGGACGAGCTGGTTGCGCATCTCTTTACGAACCTGCGCCATTTCCTGATCAGAGCCCATCAAGTTGTTGCCGTCATGCACGTAGACTTTCTGCACTTGCAGTTTGCCGTCCAGCAGCGACAGATCGTGAGCGCCATGGATCTGATAGTTGAGCTGGGTGGTCATTTCATATTCGGCCGAACCTGACGCGCCGGTGTAGCTGAGGGAGCGCTGCGATTCGTTTTCATCAACCAGAATCAGTTTGTACGGGGCACCCGAATGAATCCTCACGCCGCTGCCTTCCAGCGTCTGACGCAACTGAGTCACGATTTCGCCGTAAGCGTTACGCGCAGACAGATCGATCTCTTTGATCGTCAGCTGGTTAGTACCCGTGCCACGCAGCTGGAAACCACAGGCGCCCAGTAACAGGGCGAGACCCATCACCAGCAAATTGCGTTTGATCATTTGATGCTCCCCTTGAATCCGTAGGGGCCGACGTTGCGTCCCCTGAAAGTTGTGTTCAGCGCCCGATCGATACCGGGCGCTTGATGCCATTAGCTTGCGACGATATTGACCAGCTTGCCAGGGACCACGATCACTTTGCGGATCGTCAGGCCTTCGGTGAAACGCAGCACGTTTTCATTGATGCGCGCCGCTGCTTCGACTTCTTCTCGAGTAGCACTGGCAGGCATTTCGATCTGTCCACGCAGCTTGCCGTTGACCTGTATGACCAATAGCAGGCTGTCCTGCACCAGCGCAGTCTGATCCAGTACCGGCCAGCCAGCGTCTATGATTGCGCCGCTGTGACCCAAGTGGCCCCACAGTTCATGGCTGATGTGCGGGGTGATCGGGGCCAGCAGCAGGGCGACGGTTTCCAGACCTTCTTGGAGCAGTGCGCGGTCCTGTTCGGTCGTGTGCGGGGCTTTTTCCAGCACGTTCATCAACGTCATCACCTGAGCGATGGCCGTGTTGAATTTTTGGTGCTGGCCGACGTCCTGACTGGCGTTTTTGATGGCCAGGTGAATCGCGCGGCGAATGACTTTCTGCTCGTCGCTTAAGGCGGCGATGGCAAGTTTGACCGTTGAACCCAGGCTGACATGGGCCTGCGCCAGACGCCAGACCCGACGCAAGAACCGGTGTGAACCTTCGACGCCCGAGTCGGACCATTCCAGGCTCATGTCGGGTGGCGAGGCAAACATCATGAACAGACGGCAGGTATCGGCGCCGTACTGATCGATCATCGACTGCGGATCGACGCCATTGTTCTTCGACTTGGCCATCTTCTCGGTGCCGCCGATTTCGACTGGCTGGCCGTCGCTGATCAGTGTGGCGCCGATGATCTTGGCTTTGCTGTCACGCACGAGCTCGACATCGGCCGGGTTGAACCAGGTCTTGCTGCCGTTGGCCTCAAGTCGATAGTACGTTTCGGCGATGACCATGCCTTGGGTCAGCAGGTTTTTGAACGGTTCGTTAGAGCTGACGAGGCCTTCATCGCGCATCAACTTGTGGAAGAAGCGCGCATACAGCAGGTGCAGGATCGCGTGTTCGATGCCGCCGATGTACTGATCCACCGGCAACCAGTGGTTGGCTGCTTCCAGGTCGACCATGCCACCTTCATAGTGTGGCGAGGCATAGCGAGCGTAATACCACGAGGACTCGACGAAGGTGTCCATGGTGTCGGTTTCGCGTTTTGCCGGTGCACCGCATTTAGGGCAGGTGCATTCGTAGAACTCAGGCATGCGCGCCAACGGCGAACCGGCGCCATCGGGCACTACGTCTTCTGGCAATACAACCGGCAACTGGTCTTCGGGGACCGGTACGTCACCGCAGGTATCGCAATGCACGATCGGGATCGGGCAGCCCCAGTAGCGCTGACGGCTGATGCCCCAGTCGCGCAGGCGGAACTGTGTGCGCGATTGACCGAGGTTCTTTTTCTGCAGGGCGACTTCAATGGCGTCGAAGGCGCCTGCGAAATCCAGCCCGTCGAAAATGCCGGAGTTGATCAGTTCGCCGTGTTCGCCATACGCGTCCTGCCACGGTGCAGGCGTTTCATCGCCAGCGCTGGTGCGCACAACAGCCTTGATCGGCAGGTTGTACTGGGTGGCGAACTCGAAATCGCGCGCGTCGTGAGCCGGGACGGCCATTACGGCGCCATCGCCGTAATGCATCAATACGTAGTTGGCGACCCACACCGGCAATTTTTCGCCAGTCAGTGGGTGTTCGACGAATAGCGAGGTCGGCAAACCTTTTTTCGCCTGGGTGGCGATGTCCGCTTCCGCGACACTGCCACTTTTGCATTCGTGGATGAACGCTTGCAGCTCAGGATTACCTTTCGCCGCCAGGGTCGCCAAGGGGTGTTCTGCTGCAACAGCGACATAGGTCGCGCCCATCAGGGTGTCCGGACGGGTCGTAAACACCTTCAGTGCGCCTGCTTCACCAATCGAAGCCTGGTGATACGGGAATTGCACTTCCATGCCACGGGATTTGCCAATCCAGTTGCGCTGCATGGTTTTGACTTGCTCAGGCCAGCCCGGCAACTCGTCGAGTCCTTCCAGCAACTCTTCCGCGTACGCAGTGATTTTGAAGTAGTACATCGGGATTTCGCGCTTCTCGATCAGCGCACCGGAACGCCAGCCGCGGCCATCGATCACTTGCTCGTTGGCCAGTACGGTCTGGTCCACCGGGTCCCAGTTGACGGTGCCGTTCTTGCGGTAGATCACGCCTTTTTCGAACAGGCGAGTGAACAGCCATTGTTCCCAGCGGTAGTAATCGGGTTTGCAGGTGGTGATTTCACGCGACCAGTCAACGCCTAGGCCCAGGCTTCGCAGCTGGGTTTTCATGTAGGCGATGTTTTCGTAGGTCCACTTGGCCGGGGCCACGTTGTTTTTCATCGCGGCGTTTTCCGCCGGCATGCCGAACGCGTCCCAACCCATGGGTTGCAAGACATTTTTGCCCTGCATGCGCTGGTAGCGGGCGATCACGTCACCGATGGTGTAGTTGCGCACATGACCCATGTGCAGCTTGCCGCTGGGGTAAGGGAACATCGACAGGCAATAAAAAGTATCTTTGCCTGGCTGTTCACTGACTTCAAAGGATTTTTGCTCGTCCCAAAAGGTTTGGGCGGCGGCTTCGATTTCGCGGGGCTGATAGAGTTCGTGCATGGCTACTTTTTACTAAAAAGGGGTGACCTTAACCTCTTCGTTGCAACTCTGAATCGGTCGGCACCGCTTGCCGGAAGATTGAGACTGCCTGTGCGGTGCGTTCGGGCTCAAGAGAGCGGGAAGTGGAATTACAGGAAGCGCCGTAGCATACATGAGCGCCGACTATCGAGGGAAACCCTGATTGCTTCGTCGGTGCCCTCCGAGGCCGTTGGTCGCGGCACCGGGCTGAATCGGAGAGCAGCGCTAAGCTGTTGAATGAGGGTGCATGTTTTATCTTCAATGAGGTGAGCGGATGGCAGAGTTGCAGCAAACAGCAGTAAAACCCGAGCTATACGACCGCTTGATTAATCGTCTGGGGATCGCTCTGGATGTGGCCAAAACAGCAGTTTGGCTTCGTGATGAAGTACCTGTTGATCTGGAATTACGTGGTCTGAGTCTTGCTGAATTCGAGTTGATCGAAGCCTATCTGGACTCGGGCGCTTTTGGTTTTAAGGCTGATGATGTGTGGAGGAGTTCTTCTCCTGCACCGGAGCTTGAAGGGTCGATTTCGACGCCGCGTCGTTCAGCCGAGGTCATCTGGTTGAAGGATAAAAAGCGCGACAAGGTTTCGACAAAGGTTAAATCGTTGTCTTTCAGGTGATTGTGATAGTCAGCAACCGTTACACGTTAGCCTGCGCAGGCTGCGGGCCTGCTTGATAAGCATTGTTGCTTAGCGTTATTCCTTCTAGGCTTTGAGCATCTCTGGAGATGCTCAATGCCTATTCGATACTTGCTCAAACAATTGCTCCTGCCGCCGGGCATTCTTTTGCTCCTGCTTTTGCTTGCCTGGTGGTTTCGTCGTTCTCGCCCGCGCCTCGCCGGGCTGTTCTTCGTTCTGGGTTTTGTCGGGTTGTGGGTGATGAGCCTGCCGATTGCCGTGGAGTGGGCGGCGCGCGGGCTTGAGCAAGAGCCACCGTTGGCGCAAGCCCAATGGGCGACCCTTGGGCAACAGGCCGATGCCATTGTTGTGTTGGGTTCCGGGCGTGAGCGCAAAGACCTTACGTGGGGCAGCGACATCCCTACCGGCCTGGCACTTGAACGCATGCGCTTTGCTGCACGTTTGTCGAAAGACTCAGGGCTGCCGATTTTGACCACCGGCGGCCTGCACTACGACGAACCGCCAAGTGAAGCGGCGATCATGGCGGACTCGTTGCAAAATGACTTTGGCGTTACGGTGCGCTGGCAAGAAGGGCTCAGCCGGACCACGTGGGAAAACGCCACGATGACCGCTGCGGTGTTGCAACCGTTGGGGATCAAACGGGTGGTGCTGGTGACCCAGGCCTGGCACATGCCAAGGGCGCGCTGGAGTTTCGAACAGGCTGGTTTTACGGTGATCAGTGCGCCAGTGGGGTTTGTTGGCGTAGACAATGCCCGGCCGTTCAAAGGCTGGCTGCCAGAGAGCAAAGCGGTTTGGCAGAGTGGGTTGTTGCTCAATGAGGCGGTGGGTTTGTTGATGTATCCGTTGGTGTATCGGTAGGGCTGGATGTGCTTCTGGTCCGGCCTGGCCATGACGACGCCTTCGCGGATGAATCTACTCCCACAGCGCAGTTCGGCTGTGGGAGCACCGTAGAGCGTTAGACTGTCTTGGCAATCCGACCGGCCAACAAGGCCCAGCCAAACAGGAATACACAGAAAATCGTCAACGGCCACGAACGCCAGCGCAGGTAGGGCGTCAGTTCGTGCATCGGCACTACGTCGCCATACAAAATCCCCTGCTGGAACTGCGGGATGGTCGCGGTGATCTTGCCGAACGGGTTGATTAGTCCACTCACGCCGTTGTTGGTGGCGCGGATCATCCAGCGCCCAGCCTCAAGTGCTCGCATCTGCGCCATCTGCAAATGCTGCAGTGGGCCGATTGAGGTGCCGAACCACGTGTCATTACTGACGGTCAGCAGCAATTCGCTTTGGGCGGCCAGGCCAGCGGCGAACTCGGGGTAGACCACTTCGTAGCAGATGTACGGTGCGATTTGGTAGCCCTTGGCTTGCAGCAGCGCCTGATCGCTTGGTCCGCGAGCAAAGTCCGACATCGGCAGATTGAAGAAGGTGATCAGTCCGCGCAGAAGGTCCTGCAAGGGTACATATTCACCAAACGGCACCAGCTTCTGCTTCAGGTACGTACCGTCACCCTCGCCGGCCACGGTGATCGCGTTGTAGTAGTGGTACTCGCCGTGTCCGCCTCGCTGGCGAAGCGGCACGCCGGTGATCAGTGCAGAGTCGCGATCAGCCGCAAATCTGCCCAGCATTGTAAGGAAGCCTTCCGCCGACTCCTTCAGCACCGGAATCGCAGTCTCTGGCCAGATGATCAGGTCCGCACGTCTGGAACGGAACGTCATGTCGCGGTAGAGGGCCAATTGTGCGTTTAACTGCGCCGGGTCCCACTTCATGCTTTGTTCAACGTTGCCCTGAATCGCTGCAACGCTCAATGGTGGGCCCGCCGGTGAGGTCCATTCGTGGTTTTTCAGGGCAAGGCTCAGTGCCCATGGTGCCAATAACAGCAGCACGCCAGCACCGAGAAACGCTTTGCGCGCCCGCAGCCGTGGCAGGTTGCACAGCAGGGCGGCGGTCAGCGCCAGGGTAAAGGAGACCAGCCACATACCGCCCATCGGGGCAAGGCCGGACAGAGGGCCGTCAAGCTGGCTGTAGCCGGAGTAAAGCCAAGGGAATCCGGTCAGGAACCAGCCGCGAAAGGCTTCCTGGGCCAGCCACAGCGCGGCGAAGGCCAGGGCATCGGCCAGCGGCGCTTCATTGCGCCGAATCCAGCGCGTCCAGATCCAGGCGGGCAGGGCGAAGAACAGGGCGATGGCTGCGATGAACGCCAGCATCAGAAAACCGGCCAGCAGCGCCGACGCTTCGCCATAGGTGTGGATGCTGACGTAGATCCAGCTGGTGCCTGCGCCGAACAAGCCGAAGCCATAGCACCAGCCACGGCCCAAGGCCTGGCGGGGATTCACTTCACGCAAACCAAGGTAAAAAACGACCAGTGATACGAGGGCCAATGGCCAGATATCAAAAGGCGCCAGGGCCAGGGTGGTAATCGCGCCGGCCGCCATGGCCAGCAGGTTACCGGGCCAGCCGGGGCGGGTGATCCAGCGCATTTACATTCCTTAGCGGGAGATGGGACTCAAGCGTAACAAGTGGATGCGACGGCTGTCGGCATTGAGGATACGGAAGCGATACGCACCGATTTCCGTGGTTTCATTGCGCTTTGGCAAGTGACCGAACGCACTCATCACCAGACCGCCAACCGTATCGAATTCATCGTCGGAGAACTCGCTGTCGAAGAACTCGTTGAAGCTGTCGATGGGGGTCAGGGCCTTGACCAGGAAGTCGCCGCTGGGCAGCGGTTTGATATAGCTGTCTTCCTCGACATCGTGTTCGTCCTCGATATCGCCGACGATCTGTTCCAACACGTCTTCGATGGTCACCAGACCGGCCACGCCGCCGTATTCGTCGATGACGATGGCCATGTGGTTGTGGTTGGCGCGGAACTCACGCAGCAGCACGTTCAGACGCTTGGACTCAGGCACGAACGTCGCCGGGCGCAGCAGGTTGGTGATGCTTTCGTTTTCGCCGTTTTCCTTGAGGATCAGCGGCAGCAAGTCCTTGGCGAGCAACACCCCGAGAACGTCATCGTGGCTTTCGCCGATCACCGGATAGCGCGAGTGCGCGGCGTCGATGACGGCTGGGAGAAACTCACGAGGGGTCTGGGTCGCCTTGATGCTGATCATCTGCGAACGCGGCACCATGATGTCGCGCACTTGCAGGTCAGCCACTTGAATGGCGCCTTCGACGATGGCCAGCGCTTCGCTGTCCAATAGCTTGTTCTGGTGGGCTTCGCGCAGGAGTTCAAGCAGCTCCTGGCGGTTTTTCGGCTCGTGGGCAAAAGCTTGGGTGATTTTCCCCAGCCATGACTTTTGCCCGGTGCTCGATCGGTCTTCGCTCATAGCCCTTACTCGTGGTCCTTGCTGGTTGTCTCTGGATGATGATGGTCAGTGGTTTCGTCGTCGGCGTAAGGATCGGGGTAGCCCAGTTCCTCAAGCAACGTTCGTTCCAGTGCTTCCATTTCTTCGGCTTCGGCATCGTCTATGTGGTCGTAACCCAGCAGATGCAGGCAGCCGTGAATGACGAGATGCGCCCAGTGGGCGTCGAGTGTCTTGCCCTGTTCGGCCGCTTCGCGAACCACCACAGGTACACAAATCACCAGATCGCCGAGCAGCGGAATATCCAGGAACTCGTCAGGCACATCGGCGGGAAAGGACAACACGTTGGTCGCGTAGTCCTTGTGGCGCCAGGTGTGATTGAGTTCGCGGCCTTCGGCTTCGTCGACCAGGCGAATGGTCAGCTCCGAATCAGCGCTGCGTTGACGTAATGCCAGTTCACACCATTGGCGGAACTGGTTTTCGTTAGGGGCAGGCGCTTCACTGGCAAGTTGCAGGTCCAGCTCAAGCATCGCGGCGTTTGTCCCTGTTGGAGGAGGCTCTGGCCGGCGGCTCGTCGCTGAAGCGATCTTCGAAGCGCTCATAGGCCTCGACAATGCGCTGCACCAATGGGTGGCGTACCACATCCTTGGGCTTGAAGTGGGTGAAGCTGATGCCCGGCACGTCTTTCAACACATCGATGACATGGTTCAGACCCGACTTGGTGCCCTTGGGCAAGTCGACCTGAGTGATGTCGCCGGTGATGACGGCCGTGGAGCCGAAGCCGATGCGGGTCAGGAACATTTTCATCTGTTCGACGGTAGTGTTCTGGCTTTCGTCGAGAATGATGAAGCAGTTATTGAGCGTGCGACCGCGCATATAAGCCAGCGGCGCAACTTCGATCACCTGACGTTCGATCAGCTTGGCGACGTATTCGAAGCCGAGCATTTCATACAGCGCGTCATACAACGGGCGCAGGTACGGGTCGATTTTCTGTGCCAGATCGCCGGGCAGGAAGCCGAGCTTTTCGCCCGCTTCGACCGCCGGGCGCACCAGCAGGATGCGTCGAATCTGCTCGCGCTCCAGTGCGTCCACCGCGCAGGCAACCGCAAGATAAGTCTTGCCTGTACCTGCAGGGCCGATGCCGAAGTTGATGTCGTTGCTCAGAATCTCTTTGACGTAACGCTGCTGATTCAAGCCGCGCGGGCGAATCATGCCCTTTTTCGTGCGCAAGGCTACGCCGACTTCGGCAGCAGGGTGGTTGTCCAGTTCGTCTACGCCCGATTCCTGGAGGAACAGGTGAACCATGTCTGGCGACAGATCCGTACCTTGGGTTTCCCGGTACAGACGGCGCAGCAGGTTTTCGGCAGAAGTGGTGTGTTTAAGTTCGCCAATCAATTCGAATTGATTACCGCGATTGCGGATTTCGATATCCAGGCGTTGTTCGATCAAGCGCAAATGCTCGTCGAGCTGCCCGCACAGATTTGCGAAGCGATGGGCCTCAAAAGGTTCGAGGATGAAACGATGAGGTGCTATGGGTGCGTTCAAAGTCGTTTTTAGCCGCCCTATGGCAATGGAGATGGGATCAAGGATAACCCCACTCACTTAGGTACGAAAGCTCTGACTTACTAATGGTGGTTGGGTCGATTAACGCGCACCGCAAAACTATAGGACCGGGCTTGCCCGCGACCAGCTGCGAAACAGTCGCAGACTCGTTGAACTCACTAGCGCCGGAAGGTCGTACCGACCTTGTCGCAGGCAAGCCAGCGCCTACAAAGTTGTGTGCGTCGGCTTATTGCAACAATGACCCCCGTAGCGAGTGCGGCTGTGCGTCGTCGATATAGACGTCGGCGAACTGACCGATCAGCTTGGGATTGTCGCAGCGGAAGTTGACGATTCGATTATTCTCGGTGCGACCCTGCAACTCGCCAGGGTCTTTTTTCGAGTAATCGGTCACCAGGATTCGCTGAGTACTGCCCACCATCTGTCGGCTGATCTCGAAACCCTGCTGATTCAGGCGATGCTGCAAGGCTGCCAGGCGCTGTTTTTTCAGCGTTTCAGGGGTTTCATCTTTCAAGTCGGCCGCAGGCGTACCCGGTCGTGGGCTGTAGACGAAGGAAAACGAAAAGTCGAAACCCACGTCTTCGATCAGCTTCATGGTCTGCTCGAAATCTTTTTCGGTCTCGCCAGGGAAGCCGACGATGAAGTCCGAACTGATGCTGATGCCCGGTACCGCGGCCCGCAATTTGCGCAGCTTGGATTTGTATTCGAGGGTGGTGTGATTGCGCTTCATCGCCGACAAAATCCTGTCGGAGCCCGATTGCACCGGCAAGTGCAGGTGTTTGACCAGCTCGGGCACTTCAGCGTGGGCCAGGATCAGGCTGTCGGAAAATTCCAGCGGGTGCGAGGTGGTGTAGCGAATACGGTCGATGCCGTCGATTGCCGCGACCACTCGGATCAACTCGGCCAGATCGGCCACGCGCCCGTCGTGCATCGCGCCACGATAGCCGTTGACGTTCTGCCCCAGAAGCGTCACTTCTCGCACGCCGTTTTCGGCCAGGTGCATGACTTCGGCAACAACCCCATCGAACGGACGGCTGACTTCTTCGCCTCGGGTGTAGGGCACCACGCAGAAGGTGCAGTATTTGCTGCAACCTTCCATTACCGACACATAGGCACTCGGTCCATCGACGCGAGGCTCGGGCAGGTGGTCGAATTTTTCGATTTCCGGGAACGACACATCGACCTGAGGCAGGCGTGTGGTGCGCGCGGCGTCGATCATTTCCGGCAAACGGTGCAGGGTCTGTGGGCCGAAGACCACATCCACGTAGGGCGCGCGATCACGAATCGCTGCGCCTTCCTGGCTGGCCACGCAACCGCCGACGGCGATCACCATGTCCGGTTTGGCCAGTTTCAGTTCGCGCCAACGGCCTAGCTGGGAGTAAACCCGGTCCTGGGCACGTTCGCGGATCGAGCAGGTATTGAGCAGGATGACGTCGGCATCTTCTGCGCGAGCAGTGACTTCCAGGGCTTGATGTTCGCCCAGCAGATCGACCATGCGCGAGCTGTCGTACTCGTTCATTTGGCAACCGTGGGTTTCGATATAAAGCTTCTTGGCCATGCGTGATCATCAGGTGATTCGAAGAACCGCACATTATAGTGGCGCCGGCCTTCGGTTCCTAGCGTTGCCTGTCCAGTGGACATGCTATAGTTTGCGCCCTCTTTTATATCCCCCGATTGTTACCTGCCGTTATGACCAAACGTGATGCTCCAATTTACAAGGTGATTTTCCTCAACCAGGGCCAGGTGTTCGAAATGTACGCCAAGCAAATCTATCAAAGCGATTTGTGGGGTTTTCTGGAGGTGGAAGAGTTCGTCTTTGGCGAGCGCACGACCGTGGTCGTGGACCCGAGCGAAGAGAAACTCAAGGCTCAGTTCGAAGGTGTGGTGCGCAGTTTCGTGCCGATGCATTCGATTGTGCGCATTGATGAGGTCGAGCGCATGGGCACGGCGAAGATCAGCGAGGCCCGGGGCACCAGCAATGTAATGCCATTCCCGATGCCGATGCCGGACAAGTAAGAGGCGGTTCAGGGTTCAAGGATTGAATCAGTGACTCAGGGCAATGGCGCGAACGGCGTACGACCTTCCGCTGATTGCAACTCCAGCAGGTAATTGCGGAAAATCTGTCCCAGTACCTGGGTTGCGATTTCGAGCTCATCGCGCTGCATCTGTGCAGATACTTCATCGGCCGTATCCAGCGCGTCCTCGGCACCATTGACCGCCGCCATCTTCAGCACGATATAAGCCTGAATGTTATTGGCTTGTACGCCTTCGCCCCGATAAAACATCAAACCCAGCCGGTATTGCGCCTGGGCATGGCCTTGCAGCGAGGCCTGCTCAAAGTAGTTCAGTGCCTGGGTGAGATCACGCGGTGCGTTTTTGCCGTCGTAGTAAAACTCGCCCAACTCGAATTGTGCTTGTGCATCCCCGGCTTGCGCAGCTTTTTGGCATGCCGCCAACGCCTCAGGCAGATTGTCTGGCTGGGTATTGAGGGTGCAACGACCCACCGCTGGGATTAACAACGAGTTGCCGCCTGCATTCGCCAGCAGGGGATGAAGAAGCAACAGGCAGCCCAAAGCAAGGGCCCGGCCGGTGCGGTTCATGGGAATCGACTTGCCTCTGAAAAGGTGCGGGCGTACCCGTCCAGCGGAACGTGCTGGCGGCACATTATGAAATAAGCAGGGCCAACCTTACAAAGTCTTTACAGCTTTTCTGCTGCGCGGGCTTGATGTGCCTGATTTTGCGAGGGAAAAGGCCGATCAAACCCCCATAAATCCCCTTGTAGGAGCGCGCTTGCCCGCGATCGACCGTGAAACGGTCGAAAACCGGTATCAAGATTCTTCCAGAAAACCGCGTTTTGGCAGCTCCTACAGGAGATTGGCTGAGGCTTATTTCAATGCGGCAAACGCTTTTTCAGCAGCATCTAGGGTCAGTTGCAGTTCAGTGTCGCCGTGGGCGATGGAGGTGAAGCCGGCCTCGAATGCGCTCGGTGCCAGGTATACACCGCCTTCGAGCATCAGGTGGAAGAAGCGCTTGAAGCGCTCGGCATCGCTGGTCATCACGTCCTTGAAGGTGACGATGTCGTCA
Organism: Pseudomonas sp. 10C3; assembly: GCF_036346185.1. Lineage (NCBI taxonomy): Bacteria > Pseudomonadati > Pseudomonadota > Gammaproteobacteria > Pseudomonadales > Pseudomonadaceae > Pseudomonas > Pseudomonas sp. 10C3. Next base: position 72,896 of record NZ_JASJVE010000011.1, read on the forward strand.
GCACCGCTGAAGTACAGGCCAAACATGCCGCCCGCCTGAGTGGTCACGAACGGAATGCCTGCAGCGTCGGCGCGTTGTTGCAGGCCATCGAGCAGGCGGCTGGTGAAGCTGCTGAGTTCGTCATGGAAGCCTGGACGGCTGATCAGGCGCAAAGTCGCCAGACCTGCAGCCATGGCCAGCGGGTTGCCTGACAGAGTGCCCGCCTGATAGACCGGGCCCAGCGGCGCGATGTGCGACATGATTTCGCGTTTGCCGCCAAAACAGCCGACCGGCATACCGCCACCGATGATCTTGCCGAAGGTGCTCAGGTCCGGCTTCACGCCGTAAAACGCTTGCGCGCCGCCCAGTGCAACACGGAACCCGGTCATCACTTCGTCGAAAATCAGGACCACGCCATGTTTGTCGCAGAGCCTGCGCAAGCCTTCGAGGAAACCCGGCGCTGGCGGTACGCAGTTCATGTTGCCGGCGACCGGCTCGACGATGATGCACGCCACTTCCTGGCCGACTTCGTTGAGCAGTTGCTCGACTGCGTCGATATCGTTGAAGGGGGCGGTCAGCGTGTGTTTGGCGAACGCAGCGGGGACGCCCGCCGAGCTTGGAACGCCTTGGGTCAGCGCGCCGGAGCCGGCCTTGACCAGCAGGCTGTCGGAGTGACCGTGGTAACAGCCTTCAAATTTGATGATGCTGTCGCGGCCAGTGAAACCTCGGGCCAGACGAATCGCGCTCATGGTCGCTTCGGTGCCGGAGCTGACCATGCGCACCATTTCCATCGACGGCACGATGGCGCAGACCAGATCGGCCATCTCGGTTTCCATGGCCGTTGGGGCACCGTAGGACAAGCCGTGTTCCAGTTGCTTGCGCACGGCATCAAGCACGTCCGGGTGGCTGTGGCCGAGAATCATCGGGCCCCAGGAGCCGACGTAATCTACATAACGCTTATCGTCTTCGTCGGTCACGTAGGCGCCGACAGCGTGCTTGAAGAACAACGGCGTGCCGCCCACGCTTTTGAAGGCACGAACCGGCGAGTTGACACCGCCAGGGATGTGTTTTTGGGCGTTGGCGAACAGGATTTCAGAACGGGACATGGTCGGGTCTCTATTTGAATCGGAAAAAGGTCTGAATCGGCGTCAGGCGGTTTTGAACAAAGCGTTGAATGCGCGGGCGCGTCGGGTGACTTCCTGGGTGTTGTCCGCGCCGAACAGGCCGTGGACCACCGCCAGCAGGTCGGCACCGTGGGCCACCAGTGGCGCGGCATTCTCCAGGGTGATTCCGCCAATGACCGCAATCGGCAGATGGAGGCGGGCGCGAGCCTGGTCCAGCAGATCAAGGGTTGCAGTGGGCGCGCCGGGTTTGGTGTTGGAATTGAAGAAACGCCCGAACGCGACGTAGCTGGCGCCGTCGGCTTTGGCTTTTTCAGCCAGCTCCAGTTGGCCATGGCAGGTCGCGCCGATGATCGCTTTGTGCCGTAACAGGGCACGTGCAACCGGCATCGAGCCGTCAGTCTGGCCCAAATGCACGCCGACGCCGAGGCGCGCAGCCAGCTCGGCATCATCGTTGATGATGAGTTTGGTGTTGTAGCGCTCGCACAGCCTGAGCAGGGTGTCGGCTTCGCGCAAACGACGGGTTTCGTCGGTGCTTTTGTCGCGGTACTGCAACAGAGTGACGCCGCCCTCAAGGGCGGCCTCGACGTAAGACAGGAACTTGCCAGCCAGCAGTTGGCTGTCGGTAATGGCGTACAAGCCACGTAGTTTCATCGGTCAAACCTCATGGCGCGGCATTACAGGCAAACAGGGTCTTACGAGCAGAAATCAAGGGGCAGACGTCGCGGCACGTATTGGCCTTTGCCCAACTGCTCGGCATCGCGCAACGTACGCCAAGTATAGGTGAGCGCCGTTTGCACGGCGCTCACCAGATGTTCCCCCAATGCCAGGCGTCCGGCCAGTGCACTGGCCAATGTGCAGCCAGAACCGTGGTAGCTGCCGGGCAGGCGTTGGCAGGTGAACGTACGGGTTTCGCCGTTGCGGATGTACAGGCGGTTGTGGATAAGTTCTTCGTCACCGTGACCGCCAGTGATCAGCAGGTGCTGGCAAAAGGGCAGAAGCTTTTCCGCGCATTCATCGGCGGTGCCTTCGGGCAGTTCGGCAAGGATGCGCGCTTCAGGCAAGTTTGGGGTCGCGATGGTGGCCAGTGGCAGCAGTCGTTCGCGCATGGCGTAACCGACTTCGTCCTTGCCCAGACGACCGCCACCGCCGGCACGCAGCACCGGGTCGCAGACCAGGGGTAAATGCGGATGCGCCAGGAGCAGTTCGACAACGGTGTCGACCATCTCCAGCGAGCCGAGCATGCCCAGCTTGACGGCGGCCACGGTCGAGTCGTTGAGCACGGCGTTGGCTTGTGCCAACACCCACTCGCGGTCCAGGACCCGGAAATCGCTGACATTGACGGTGTCTTGCACGGTCAGGGCGGTGATTGCCGGTGCGGCATGGCAGCCTTGAGCGAGAAGGGCTTCGATATCTGCCTGCAGGCCGGCACCACCACTAGGATCGTGGCCGGAGAGACAGAGGACAACGGGGCGGGAGCTATAGGTATTCATGGTGCGCGAGCTTACCACCAAACTTTTTCCGGAGCCGCTAGCCGGTGTCGGATTTTTCATACAGCTGAACCGGACCGTCGCTTGTTTGAATGGCTCGAATACGTCGACGGTTGCGCGCGTATTCTCCTGAAAGGCCCGGAATAGAGCCTTTTGTTTAATTAAAAGAGTGGTGCCTCATGGTCATTCACCGCTATGCTCACGCCAGCCTCACCGAGGCAACAGTGCCTTCAGTTGCGGACGACTAAGCACATTTGCAAAAAACACCGTCTCACGCACAATGGACCGCGGGTATGAAGCCGTGCCTTGACGTGTTCAATACTAATAACAGGACCTGCAGGTTGACGGTGTCTCACAGGGAGAGGGGGCTTTGCGATCAGCCGGACAGGCCATGCTGGGGTTGTATGCGCTATTTGCTGATAATGCTGGTCGCCTGGGTGCCTCTTTTTGCCAGCGCCATCGAGTTTGACGAGGATACCGGTACCTTGCCTTTAGGGCGGGCGGTGCAGGTGTTCGAAGATGTAACGGGCGAGGCGACCATCGATGAGGTCAGCGCTCCGGCCACGGCTGCGCTCTTTCGTGGGCTGGATGCCGACACCCTCAATGCGGGCTATTCACGTTCGGCGTTCTGGCTGAAGCTGGACCTGCAGTTTCGCCCCAAACGTACAGACGTTCAGCGGGATTGGCTGCTGGAGCTGGCCTATCCACCCATGGACCACGTCGACCTCTTCACCGCCGACGCTTCCGGTCGCTTTCGGGTGGCTTGGCAGACTGGGGATATGCTGCCTTTCTCCAGTCGCCAGATTGAACAGAATAACTACCTCTTTGCACTCGACCTGCCGGCCAATCAAGTGCAGACGGTGTACCTGCGCCTGACCAGCCAAGGCTCGATCCAGGCGCCACTCGCCCTCTGGTCCAGCCACGCCTATATCGCAGCGCAACCTGCGCGCATCTATGTGTTGGGTCTGATTTACGGCATGTTGCTGGGGATGTTGGTCTACAACCTGTTCATCTACCTCAGCGTGCGCGACACCAGTTACCTGTACTACATCCTTTATATCGCCTCGTTCGGGCTGTATCAGATTTCGGTGAATGGCGCGGGCATCGAGTTCTTGTGGCCGAACAATCCGTGGTGGGCGAATGCGGCAACCCCGTTTCTGGTGGGCGCGTCGGTGTTATTCGCCAGTCAGTTCTCTCGGCACTTTTTACAGACGCCCGTCTGGGGCCGCTGGCTTGATCGCTTGCTCGTGTTGATGATAGCTTTTGCCTCGGTGGTCATGGTCCTGGCGGTGGCTACCGGCTACGGTTTGGCGCTGCGACTGGCAACGGCATTGGTGCTGCTGTTTACCCTGGTGATGGTCGCCACCGGCATCACTGCCTGGCTGCACGGGTTGCGTGTTGCGCGCTACTTCGTCATTGCCTGGTCGGTGTTTCTCACCGGAGGCCTGATCAATGCGTTCATGCTGCTCGGCTATTTGCCCAATAACTTCCTGACCATGTATTCCAGTCAGATCGGCTCGGTACTGGAAGTGGCGCTGCTGTCGCTAGCCTTGGCTGACCGAATCAACATGATGCGGGATCAACAGGCGCAGACCCTCTTTGAAGCGGGGCAAAGCCTTGAACGTTTGAATCAGCAGTTGGCCACCAGTAACCGGTTGAAGGACGAGTTTCTTGCCACGCTCACCCATGAGCTGCGTACGCCAATGAATGGGGTGATCGGTTCGTTGGAATTGATGCAAACGGTACCGATGGACAGCGAACTGACGTTCTATCAACAGACCGCTGCCGACTCTGCCCAAGACATGATGGGTATGATCAATGGGATTTTGACGTTGACTGAATTGCAGGCCGGCAGGCTTTGCGCGGTAAATAGCCCCTTCAGTTTGCGTCAATTGCTCTCCGGCGTGCATGGCCAGTACGCCAGCCTGGCAGAGGATAGGCACCTGGATTTCGCCATTGAACTGGATGAGCAGCTGCCTGATAACGTGCTCGGCGATGTCGGCAAATTGCAGCAATGCGTCGGGTGCCTGCTGGATAACGCGATAAAATTCACCAAGACTGGGGCGATCATGGTTCGGGTGACGGGTCAGTCTGACGATGTGGCAACCCTGAGCTTGTTGATTGAAGTGATCGACACCGGCATTGGTTTTCATCGGCTGGATGAGGCGACCTTGTATCAGACTTTTTTCCAAGTCGATGGCTCCATAACCCGCGAATACGGTGGCTTGGGTATTGGCCTGGCGATCTGCCGGCAATTGGTCGAGCGGATGGGCGGCCGTTTGAGTCATGAGTCCGAGCCGGGGCGGGGCAGCTGCTTCAGGCTCCGGGTTGAACTTCAGCGCGAAGTAGAGGCGCCGCAGTGCAGATCAGCAGTTATTCACGGCCAGTGGTGAGCAAGTTGAGATGAATTGCAGGGTGAAAGCGCCGGCATTTAGTCGGATATGTCACTTTTTATAGGGTTGTGTGCGTGATTCACTGAGTTTCATGGGCGTGTCCTTTGGCACGTCCGCGAAGACAGGAGCGCTCAGGAATGAACCTGCATCAGTTCGCCGAGACCCATGAGGTCACCAACCAGCCGCCTTCACTGGACGGCATCAATTTGTACCGCATCGACCTGCCCCTGCAAGAGTGGTCGCAGCGTTACGATGCCGGTTGGGCGCAGTCGAGGATCGACACCTACGGCGCGCTGGCCGGGGGGCCGCTGATGGCGGCCGGGTTCCTTGCCAATCAGAACAAGCCGGTGTTCGTCAGTCATGACCGCTACGGGCATCGCATCGATCTGGTGGAGTTTCATCCGGCTTATCACGAACTGATGCGCACGGCGGTCGAGCATGGATTGCCGTCTCTGCCCTGGACTGATCCGCAACCAGGGGCCCACGTCGCACGTGCGGCCATGAGCTACCTGCACAGTCAGGCTGAAGCTGGCAGTGGTTGTCCGTTGACCATGACGTTTGCCAGTGTGCCAGCGCTGAAAATCCAGCCTGATCTGGCTGAGATCTGGTTGCCAAAAATCCTTGCCACCGAATATGACCCACGCAATGTAGGCATCAGCCACAAGGCGGGTGTGACTATCGGCATGGCGATGACCGAGAAACAGGGTGGCACCGACGTGCGCGCCAACACCACGCGGGCTTATCCGGTCGGTGTGACTGGGCCGGGCCAGGCGTATGAGTTGGTTGGGCATAAGTGGTTCTGTTCGGCGCCGATGTGCGATGCGTTTCTGACGTTGGCACAGACCGATAAAGGACTGACCTGCTTCTTGCTGCCGCGCCATCGTCCTGACGACAGTCGTAACCAGTTCTACGTCCAGCGCCTGAAGAACAAACTGGGCAACTGGTCCAACGCCTCCAGCGAGGTCGAGTTCCGAGGCGCGCTCGCCTGGATGGTCGGTGAAGAAGGGCGCGGCGTGCCGACCATTATCGAGATGGTGGCCATGACCCGTTTCGATTGCATGGTCGGCTCTAGCGCCCTGATGCGTCAGGCCCTGACTCAGGCGGCACATCACTGCGCGCATCGCAGCGTCGGCGGGCGTGTGCTCAGCGAGCAGCCGTTGATGCAAAACGTCCTGGCCGATCTGGCGCTGGAAAGCGAAGCGGCGCTGGCGTTGACGATGCGTATGGGGCGCGCGCTGGACCATCTGCAAGACTCGCAAGAAGGACGCTTCGCCCGATTGGTCACGGCCGTGGGCAAATACTGGATCTGCAAGCGCGCCCCGGCAATGATCAACGAAGCAGCCGAATGCATGGGCGGTGCCGGTTATGTCGAAGAGAGCATTTTGCCGCGCCTGTACCGTGAGGCGCCGGTCAACTCGACGTGGGAAGGCTCTGGCAATGTGCAATGCCTGGACGTCCTGCGTGCGCTGTCCAAAGAACCCGGTGTGCTGGATGCGTTGTTTGACGAGCTGGGCGATGGCCACGGCGACAAACGGTTGGCTGCGCACATCGAGCACCTTAAAGCGGCGTTCAAGGACACCGCTGACATCCAGTACCGCGCACGACAACTGACTGAAGACATCGCCATAGGGCTGCAAGCCAAGCTCTTGCTGGAAGCCGGCAATGCCAGCGTCAGCGACGGGTTCATCGCCAGTCGACTGGCAGCCTCGGGCCGGGTGTATGGCACGTTGCCGCGAGGGATTGATGTCGAGGCGCTGGTGGCAAGGTCGTCGCCGCAGGTGGGGTGATCCAGCGTAGCCGCTACAGGGTTTTGCGTGTTGTCCATCAAAGCCCTTAGTGCCTTAGTCCGACGATGCAGGCAAGATACAAGTCTGCAAGATCAGACAGGATGCGTACCGTGACTGAAGCTTTTATTGTCGTTGAAACCGCCGAGCAAGCCGTGGACCGGCTTGCTGTACTGCATGAGCGCGCAACCAGGGCGCTGAGTCAGGCGCTCAAGCGCTATCTCAAAGATCGGGTCGAGCCGGATGCGGCTGAGCGTGAACTGTTCCACTACCCGGAATTGCGCCTGACGTATCTGTGCCAGGGCGAAGTGCCACTGACGACTCGGGCCTACGCCAAGGTCCAGTTGCCGGGCACCTACAGTGTCACCGTGACCCATCCGTCGGCGTTTCGTAACTATTTGCTCGAGCAATTGGTGCCGTTGATGAACGACTTCACCATCACGGTGGAAGTGGGCGTCAGCGAGCAGAACATTCCTTATCCGTACGTGGTCGAGCAGGGCGATGAACTGGCCGGCTCCGGCGTCACTGCTGCAGCGCTGGCGCGGGTATTCCCGAGCACTGACTTGTCCGCTGCGACCGATGGTATTGCCGACGGTCTGTACGATTGGGCCAACACCGACCCGTTGCCCCTGGCGCTGTTCGATGCCGCGCGGGTGGACTTTTCCCTGCGCCGACTGGTGCATTACACCGGCAGCGACTGGCGTCATGTGCAGCCGTGGATTCTGCTGACCAACTACCACCGCTATGTCGACCAGTTCATCGTCCATGGCCTGGAAAAACTGCGCGACGACCCGCGCTTCGTGCGCATGGTCTTGCCAGGCAACGTGGTTGTCGACAAAGGCATGGATCACGGCGAGGCGCAGGCCATCGTCGCGGGCGTGGTCTGGCACCGCTACCAGATGCCGGCCTATCACTTGATAGCGACCGACGGTCATGGCGTAACCCTGGTCAACATCGGCGTCGGCCCGTCCAACGCGAAAAACATCACTGACCACTTGGCCGTACTGCGCCCGCATTGCTGGTTGATGATCGGTCACTGCGGCGGCTTGCGCCAATCGCAAACCATCGGCGACTACGTGCTGGCTCATGCGTATATGCGCCGCGACGGTATTCTCGACCGGGTCGTGCCGCCGAATATCCCGATTCCGGCACTGGCTGAAGTGCAGGTCGCGTTGCAGGAAGCGGCAGCACAAGTCACTGGCGAGCGCGGCGATGAACTGAAGAAGCGTTTGCGGACCGGCACCGTGCTGACCTACGACGACCGCAATTGGGAATTGCGCTGGGCGCAGGAACGTCCGCTGATCAACCTCTCTCGGGCGGTTGCGGTCGACATGGAAAGCGGCACGATTGCCGCCCAGGGTTATCGCTTGCGGGTGCCCTACGGCACGCTGCTGTGTGTGTCGGACAAGCCGCTGCACAGTGAAATCAAACTGCCGGGTGCAGCCAACGCTTTCTACGAGCGTGCGGTCAGTCAGCATTTGAAAATCGGTATCGCCGCCCTGGACCTGCTGCGCACCGAACTCAACTCGCTGCACTCACGCAAACTGCGCAGCTTCGATGAGCCGCCGTTCCGTTAATTGATCGGTTAGGTTAGTCATTTACAGAAAGGGCCACTAAAGTGGCCCTTTCTGTTTTCGAATATTGAATCGTCATGTCCCGCACCCAACGCCCAGTGTCCCGCCGTCCTGCCGCCAACAACTCAGGGAGTACCCGGCGCGTGGCCAAAGCCCCGCCCGCCGAACCCAAACTGATCCTGTTCAACAAACCGTTTGATGTGCTGACGCAATTCAGCGACGGAGAAGGGCGGGCGACACTCAAGGACTTCATTGCGATCCCGGGCGTGTACCCGGCTGGGCGACTGGACCGTGACAGCGAAGGCTTGTTGCTGCTGACCAACGACGGTCAGCTACAGGCGCGTATTGCCGATCCCAAACACAAGCTGCCGAAGACCTACTGGGTCCAGGTCGAAGGCGAGCCGACGGCTGAGCAGTTGCAGCGTTTGCGTGAGGGTGTCGAACTGAACGATGGCCCGACCTTGCCTGCACAAGCGCGGCAGTTGGACGAGCCTGAGCTTTGGCCGCGCAATCCGCCGGTGCGCTTTCGCCAGAGCATACCGACCAGTTGGCTGGAGTTGGTGATCAAGGAAGGTCGCAACCGTCAGGTTCGGCGCATGACTGCGGCAGTCGGCTTGCCAACCCTGCGGCTGGTGCGCGTGCGCATCGGCGACTGGACTATAGAAGGGCTGGATCAAGGGCAGTGGCGGGAAGTGCTGGCGTCGCTCTGAGGCGTGGTTTGTTGCTGATCGACTGTCCGGTCAGGCTTCAATAAACGCGATCACAACGCTTTTGACCACAAAGGCGAAGATACCCAGTCCGAGTGCGAAGAACAGAATAAAGGTGCCGAACTTGCCAGCCTTGGACTTCTTCGCCAGATCCCAGACGATGAAACCCATGAAGCCGACGAGGATGGTGACCAGGATCGTCATCATCCACTCTTCAAATAGCGCAGGATCGATATCCATCATTAATCTCCAACCGGATGGCAATGGGGCGACGATTATACGGGAAAGTCCGGGGCGCTGCGTGAGGCTTAACCGCGCAGGTGCGTCAACGGTAGTTCCGTACTGGCCAGCACCTGATTGAGTACAAAGCTCGAGCGCACGCTGGTGACGCCGTCGATACGGGTCAGATGGCCCAGCAGCAGTTTCTGATAATGATCCATGTCTGGCACTACGACTTTCAGCTGATAGTCAGCGTCCATCCCGGTCACCAGACTGCATTCGAGTACCTGAGGCAGGGTGCGAATCTGCTGCTCGAAATGCTCGAAACGCTCGGGCGTGTGTCGATCCATGCCGATCAGCACATAGGCGGTCAGGTTCAGGCCCAGCTTTTTGCGGTCTAGCAGCGCAACCTGGCGGGAAATATAGCCGTCGTCTTCCAGCTGTTTGACCCGTCGTGAGCACGGTGATGGCGACAAGCCGATGCGTTCGGCCAGTTCTTGGTTGGAGATGCGCGCGTCACGTTGCAGCTCAGCCAATATGTTCAGGTCATATCTGTCGAGTTTGCTCACTAAATGCCCCTTTATAATATCTATTGCGCTGAATTATCTATCTGAAGTTAAAAATTGCGCAAGTCATGTTTTATTGAGCAGTATTCGCAATCCTCTGCTGCTGCCTCAAGCCTATTCTTAACACCAGAATCACTGCCCGGACATAGCGTCCAGCGCGGCTCTCCGAATCAGGTCAGCCGCGGCCGCCAACCCCACAGGGTTGGGCAGGCCCCCGGGCTACACACTGTCCAGAAGACGGCGTGAGGTGAGCCAGCGTCAAAAGCGTTGAGCACGGACGAAATTCCCGAAGGGGGCCATCACTGGCTCCCTTTTTTTATGTGCGCGACCTTTAGCTAAAAGCGTCCGCCACATGTCGAATGGGCTGTTAAAGTGCTGCTTCTGGCGCATCCAAAAAGCAGTTTTATCAATGGGCATTTGCACCATAGTGAGGAAAGCATGAAATCGCGCATCTGGCGTTTGGCAGGTGTAAGTTTGCTGTGTTTGAGTGTCAACGCTCAGGTGCTGGCGGACGAACGAAATGATTCAGGGCCGAACCAAAACGATAACGGCCGTAACGGCGAGAATCATGAGCGTCCGGGCAATTCGGGCCAGGGCCGCCCAGAATTCGGGCAAGAGCAGCGCCAGCAGCAAGACCAACAACGTCAGCAGCAAGTACAGCAACAACAGCGCCAGCAGCAAGACCAACAGCGTCAGCAGGATCAACAACGTGAGCAGCAACAGCGCCTGCCCATCCAGAGTCGCCCCGACGAGGTGCGGCAAACCCAGCAACCGCGTCAGGGTTATTACCAAGACAATCCTCGTCAGGGCAATTCAAACCAGAATCAACACTGGCAGAGCGGCAACTCGCCGCGCCCTGGTGGTGGCGACGGGCGACCTGGTAATGACCATTGGCAAGGCCGGCCCGATGGGCATGGCAACGGTTGGGGCTCAGGCCCGCAGTACCGTCCCGGGTATGAGATAGACCGTATGCCAAGCAGCCATTCGCGTATTGGCTGGCGTGGACAGGATTACTTTTATTCCGGTGGTTACTGGTATCGCCCACAAGGCCCGCGCTACGTGATAGTGACGCCGCCCTACGGGATTCATGTGCGCAGCTTGCCGTCGTTTTCGCAAGAGGTCTGGCTGGGCAGCACGTTGTTCTTCCTGGCTGCGGGTACCTATTACGTGTATCAGGCGGAGACTCAGGACTATGTTGTCGCCACTCCGCCGCAGGGTATCGAGCCCATCTATGCCCCAGGTCCGCCACCGCAGCAGGTGCAAACCAATGGCTATGATCCCGTGGCTTACCCCGCCAACGGTCAGGGTCCCGAGCAGCAACAGCAGGATATGTACGAGTGCCATATGTGGGGCGTGAACCAAAGCGGCTTTGACCCGGCAGCCGCAGCCTATGCGCCTCCGGCCTCGGTTGCGGACATCTACCGCCGTTCGATGGCTGCTTGCCTTGCAGGGCGCGGTTACAGCGTCAACTAACGCTGGGTTCGAGCACTTCTCGCGGGTCGGCGTGTACCAGCACTTCGGCCTTCGGGAACGCTTCCTGAATGGCATCGGCTGCTTGGTCACACAGAGCGTGGGCGACGGACAGGGTCAAATGCCCTGGCAGTTCCAGGTGCAACTGAACGAACCAATGATTGCCCGATATCCGGGTGCGTATGTCATGGGCGCCCAGTACGCCGGGCACGCTGCACGCCATGTCCAGCATGCTCTGGCTGACATCCGGCGGTAGTTCTTGATCCATGAGCACCGACACGGTTTCGCGAGCGATCTGGACCGCGCTCCACAAAATGTACACGGCGATTGTCAGACCAAAATACGCGTCCAGTTGTTGCCAGCCGAACAGGGCAAGGATCAGCGTCAGCAGGATACTGGCGTTCAGCAGCAGGTCGGAACGGTAATGCAGGGAGTCGGCGCGGATGGCGGTCGAGCCGGTTTCGCGGATGACCTTGTACTGCAGCATTAGCAGTGCCACCGTCAGCACTATCGACAACACCATCACCGCAATCCCCAACCCCGGCGCCCCCAACGGCTCCGGGTGGAGAATCCGTTCGACCGCTTGATAGGCGATCAGCATCGCACTCGTGGCGATGAACAGCGCCTGGGCAATGCCTGACAGTGCTTCCGCCTTGCCGTGGCCGTACCGGTGATCGTCATCGGCCGGACGCAACGCATAATGCACCGCCAGCAGATTGAGGAACGACGCCACGCCATCGAGCGCCGAGTCGGTCAACCCGGCCAGCAGGCTGATCGAGCCACTCAGCCACCAGGCAATGCCTTTGGTGACGATCAGGATGCTCGCGACAGCCAGTGAAGCACGGGTCGCCAGACGCAACAGGCGCGCGTGTTCGGGGAGGGTGGTCATGGTGCTTTCCTAAATCAGGCGGACGGTTGCAGGCCGTACATCGCCAACTGTTGCGCGCTGCCACGGTGCTGGATCAGGCGTGGGTCATTGAGCGGCAGGCTGCGGCCCAGCTCTTTTTCGAGGATTGCTTGCAGTTTGCTGTTATCGACGCTGCCGTCAGCCTTGATCGCCGGTTGCAGCTTTTCAGGGCTGACCTGGGCGGTGCTGCCGCCGGGCAAATAGATAGCACCGGTGGCAAAGTCGACGCCAAAGGCGATCAAACCGGGAATGATGTAGAACAACAGGCCGATTGCATCAAGACCGATCACCAGGGGGTCGACCTTGCCGTCGATTTGTCCACGGCGGTCGGGGAAGAAAATGCTGCCGCAGGCGGTCATTTGGGTCAGTAAGGCAGCGACCAGAACGCCGCCGATAATGCGGGAAGGAATGCGCATAAAGATCTCCTGAATGATGGGGGTAACTATACAAGGCAAATGCTTCATGGCTAAGACTATTGCAGTCGCCCTTCGTGCGATGACGCCGGCCCCGTATAATCGGCAGCCTGTTCTGGAGCTGCCATGATTTCTCTGCCAATCGATGCTGTCCTGCCTGCCTTGCGCGATGCCCTGGCGGCGCGCCACGAAGCGGTGCTCGAAGCACCGCCCGGTGCCGGTAAAACCACGCGTGTGCCCCTGGCGCTGTTGCAAGAGCCGTGGCTCGCCGGGCAGACCATCCTGATGCTTGAGCCGCGGCGGTTGGCAGCGCGAGCGGCGGCTGAGCGGTTGGCCTGGGAGTTGGGCGAAAAAGTCGGTGAAACCGTCGGCTATCGGATCCGCCTGGAAAGCAAAGTTGGTCCCACGACCCGAATCGAAGTGGTCACGGAAGGTATTCTCACCCGTCGCTTGCAGGACGATCCGGCGCTGGAAGGCGTCGGCCTGCTGATCTTCGATGAGTTCCACGAGCGCAGCCTGGATGCCGACCTCGCACTGGCCTTGAGTCTGAATGGACGGGGGCTGTTCCGGGACGAGCAACCGCTAAAGATTCTGTTGATGTCGGCGACGCTGGAAGGTGAACGGCTGTCCAGTCTGCTGGGCGATGCGCCTGTTGTCCGCAGTGACGGGCGCATGTTTCCGGTGGCGATGCGCTGGGGGCGAGCCTTTCAGGTCGGTGAATTTATCGAGCCTAGGGTGGTGCAAACCGTACTCGATGCGCTGGGTGATGAGTCGGGCAGCGTGCTGGTGTTCCTGCCGGGGCAGGCCGAGATTCGTAGGGTCAATCAACAATTGGCCGAGGTTCTTGGCGAGCGCCACGATATTTTGCTGTGTCCGTTGCACGGCGAGCTGGACTTGAATGCCCAGCGCGCGGCTATCGAGCCCGCGCCGAGCGGCACACGCAAAGTGGTGCTGGCGACCAATATCGCCGAGACCAGTCTGACCATTGATGGGGTGCGGGTGGTGATCGATGCGGGATTGGCGCGCGTGCCGCGTTTCGATCCCGGCAGCGGCATGACGCGTCTCGACACTCAGCGCATCTCCCGCGCCAGTGCCACCCAGCGCGCTGGGCGGGCGGGGCGACTGGAGCCGGGCGTGTGTTATCGGCTGTGGTCCGAAGCCCAGCACGATCAATTGGCCGCCTATGGCACGGCAGAAATTCTTCAGGCGGATCTGGCAGGGCTTGCCTTGCAACTGGCGCGCTGGGGCGTTACGCCGGCGCAATTGGTGTGGCTCGACCAGCCACCGGCGGCGGCCTATGCGCAAGCTCAGGACCTGCTCGGCCGGTTGGGCGCGCTGACCCGGAAATCGGGTGAAGACTGGAAACTCACCGGGCACGGCCAGGCCATGGCTGAGCTGCCCGCGCATCCACGCATCGCGCATTTACTGTTGCGCGGTCAGGCGTTGGGTCTGGGCGAACTGGCCTGTGACGTCGCGGCCTTGCTCGGCGAGCGTGACATCTTGCGTGGCGGCGGTGCGGACCTGCACTCCCGCCTGACCTTGCTGGCCGGCACCGAGCGTGCGGCGCGTGGCGCTCAAGGCGGGGTGCAGCGGGCAAAACAACTGGCGCGGCAGTACCGAAGTCTTTTGCAGCGGCAGCAGCGCGGAGCGGCGAACACCCCGGTCAGCGATCCGGATCACCCACGCTGGTTGGGCGCCTTGCTGGCGCTGGCCTATCCGGATCGCGTGGCCCAACAGCGGCGTGCCGGTGGCGCTGAATATCGCCTGGCCAACGGCCGCGCCGCGTTGTTCGCGGAAGCCGATGCCTTGATGAAACAACCCTGGCTGGTGGTCGCCGACCTCGGTAGTCGCCAGGGCCAGCGCGAAGAACGTATTTATCTGGCGGCGGAATTTGATCCGGCACTGTTCGACTCAGTACTCGCAGAACAAGTGATTGCCCTCGATCATCTGGAGTGGGACGAGCGAGAAGGAGTGTTCCGTGCCGAGCGTCAGCGCAAGGTGGGCGAACTGATCCTCAGTCGCGAGCCACTGACCGGCCTCGACGAATCCGCCCGCAGCCAGGCGTTATTGGCACTGATTCGGCGTAAAGGGCTGGAACTGTTGCCGTGGACCCCCGAGCTGCGCCAATGGCAGGCGCGGGTGGCGTTGCTGCGTCAGCTGGATCTGGACAAACAGGCCGATAGCGAATGGCCGGATGTGCGTGATGCGGCGTTGCTCGCGAGCCTGGAGAACTGGTTGCAGCCTTACCTGGGCAAGGTGTCGCGCCTCAGTCATTTCGCCAACCTGGACCTATCGTCGATCCTGCACAACGTGCTGCCGTGGCCGTTACCGCAACGCCTGGATGAGCTGGCGCCGCATCACCTGAGCGTGCCGTCCGGTTCTTCAGTGCGTCTGGATTACAGCGAACATCCACCGATTCTGGCGGTGCGTTTGCAAGAGCTGTTCGGCTTGGCTGAAACCCCGCGCATTGCGGGCGGCCGACAAATTATCAAACTGCACCTGCTGTCACCTGCCCGCCGCCCGGTGCAGGTGACTCAGGACCTGGCCAGCTTCTGGCGCAGCACCTATCTAGAGGTAAAAAAAGACCTCAAGGGGCGTTACCCGAAACACTACTGGCCCGAAGACCCTCTGGTGGCTGAAGCTACAGCGCGGATCAAGCCGCGTAAGCCCTAGGGGCTCTCCGAACACGTCCTCAAATGTGCTGGAAAAGTGACCACATTATGTTGTGCGTTTTTTCGACACGGGGCTTCATTTTCGCACTGCTCCATAAACCGTTTAGCCGTACACTTCTTCGGCGCTGCGGGCCTTGGCGGCGAAGAACACCAGTACGACCAATACACCGGCCAGTACTAACGATGAACCAACGGTGCCAAAATCCAGACCACCTTTTTCATGAGACTTGGTCAGGAAGTCACCGAGTGTCGCGCCGAACGGTCGGGTCAGGACAAACGCCAACCAGAAGAGCAGCACGGTGGAAATCCGCGTGTAGAACTTGGCCAACACCACTGCGGCAATTGCCGTCCCGATCAGCAGTGCGCCGCCGGCAAAGCCCAGGCCGGAGTCATCCGCCAGGTAATCGCCTAACGCTGTCCCCAGCGTGTTGGAAATCAGAATGGCCGCCCAATAGAACAGCTCGCCTTTAGTGGTGTGGATGTTGTTCACCGACAGGCTTTTTTCGCTCAATCGCCAGACGGCAAAAATCGCGATCAACAGGCTGATCAGAATCAGCGAGCCGGACGCATAGCCCAGGCCCAGGGTGCGATCCATAAAGTCCGACATGGTGGTGCCTGCGGTACTGGTGGAGAGAATAACGATCCAGTACAACACCGGCTTATAGCTCTTCGAAAACAGCTGCAAGCCAAGTGTAATCAGGAAGGCGCTTATCAGAATCAGCGAGCTGATCGCATACCCCACATTCAGTGTCATCGACAGTAAATCGCCAGCGGTCTCGCCGAGGGTGGTGGCACAGATTTTCATCACCCAGAACGCCAGGGTTATTTCCGGCAACTTGTTCAGATGGAGAGGGGTGCTCATAGGGGGGATGTGCTCCTGAAATCGGATTAGAACTATGAAGTACAGCGTTTTAAAAAGCCGCCGTTCGCCCCGGATCAACCTATATCCACTGCGGACGCCAGGTCTATGTTAGGGGGCAACGAACAAGCGGTAGCGCGAAGTACAGGCGGGCGCAATGTACGCTGTGGAAGGTCAACGTTCCGTCAAAGCCAAACCAGAGTTAATTCATTAAGTGAGTCTCTCTGATGTAAGAAGTACGCCTGAGTGTCTGTGTTTGTTGATGAAGCCCCCGTGAGTAGTTAGCTCAGGTGAAGAGGGCTTTAATAGAGTTTCTTGGGTAAATGGATTGTAGATTTTGACACGTTGATGATCATTCGCGTAACGCGCGCCATCGCGGAAACTGCTCCGCTTTGAATATGATTCAGGTAACGGAATGATGTTCCGTGGTGACATGAAACTGATCTTATGGTTCAGCGCTGCCATTCTGTCTTGCCGCGCATAACCGGGATGACGCTCGTCCATTTGAACGTGCAATCCGGGCCGGTTGGACTACGCCTGGGGCCCGATACGTCTATCGCCGTTACCACGTCGAGTCCTGCCGCCATATGGCGAGCAAGTCCTCGATTCACCTCAGGTTCTATACGGCGGCCCACTGAATCCCATGACACTTCAAGCGCATGGCGACCCCGTTGAATGAATGGGCGGTTCATTGTTAGTTGGAACGTTCAACATCGTGGTTGACCGCTTTCTGTGCAATCACTACGGCCTGGTCATGTTTGGCCTGCTGGTAGTGCGTCATTGAGACCTCACGAGCGGCGTCCATCCGTGCTACTACGCGGTCTCCACCACCTTCAGCCAACGCCGCTACGGAGGCACTCATCAGGCTGACGATCAAAAGAGCTTTAAGGGTTTTCATTGGGGAATCTCCACGGTTAAGGTAATGCCAGTTCGAAGGTGACTGGCATAAGCTTCAGGCTTGCGCTCATTCTAAAGCGGGCAACCTTTCAGGCTGTTCCCCGGTGCATAAACTTTTCGACAGGATTGTTTTATAGGTTCGATGTCCATGCAGATAGGGGATCACCGTGAGCATCAAGTTCAGGGTTGCCTGAAACTGGCTTATCAATACGAAATTGAAAAAGGTTATTAGGCTATTGCCCACGTGAACAAAAAACGTGTGCTGTCGAGCGAGCAGACCGAGTGATTGGGTGTTTCCGTCAGCGCCATGGCAGAAGCCGATGGCGCAATATGGGTCCGGGCATGCCACTGACCGTGGTCAGCAGCCAAAATACCGACGCTGGCGATACCGCGCTCTCAAACTGACAGCGCTTTACCCACCAGGTCGATCTGGCACCCCGGCTGCGCGTCCTGCACCTGTAATGTCATGTCATGCAGGCGGGCAACCGCAGACACCATGCTTAAGCCGAGTCCATTGCCCGCCATGTGGCGGCTGGACTCGGAACGGTATAGTCGACGGAACACGGCTTCGCGCTCAGCCTGCGGAATGCCAGGCCCATTGTCTTTGACGCGGATTCCGCTATGGGTCGCGTCAGCAACCACGATGACCTGAACGCGGCCGCCATCGGGTGAGAACTTGATGGCGTTGTCGAGCAGGTTACAGGCGGCATCGAACAGCAACTGAGGATCCCCTGACAGATTTGCCGGTTTTTTGCTGAGAACCAGTTCCAGAGTCATGCCTCGCTCTTCGGCCAGCGGCTCGAACAGTTCCGTGGCATCTGCCGCGATCCGGTTCAGGTCGACCATGGCGAAGTTGCTGCGTCGGGCACTGCTTTCAATTTCGGAGATGCGCAGCAGCGCTCGAAATGTCTGCAAAAGACCCATGGCCTCTTCAATGGCCGAGTCAATGGCTGTCGCATATTCATCCTTGCTCAGGCTGCGTCGCTGGGCGCGTTCCAGTCCGGCGATCAGGCGGGTGAGTGGAGTGCGCAGATCGTGGGCGATGTCGTCACAGACACCTTTGACTTCACTCATCAGACGTTCGAGTTCATCGAGCATACCGTTGACGACGCTGGCTATACGGTCAATGTCATCCCGGTTACCGCGAGTCGGCAAACGCTTGCTGAGATCACCCTCTATGATCCGTTCTATCGAACGACTAAGGGCGTCCAGCCGGCGTCTGGCGGAATAGCCAAGAGTGATCGCTCCGAGCAGGCCGACCACCACCAGCAGCGCGCCCCCAGAGATCAACGCATTAATCAACAGCTCGTCGAATTCATGAATATCGTAGATGTCTTGAGCCACCAGCAGTTTTTGCCCGTTTTCCAGTTGGTGAACCATGAAGCGAATGGGACGACTGTGTTCGTTCTGTTTATGCCATACGACCTGATAGGGTCTGTCGTAACGCTTGAAATCGGGTAACGTCTGGATCGCACCCGCTATCAGCTGATCATCGGCGCTGAATAAGGCGTGTGGGGTACGACTCTCTGTGTCCTGTTCGGTATGCTGACGGATTTCCTGTTGTCGCAATGCAGGCGCTTGTCGGCTGCGGATGTCGATCTGGTGGTACAGCGATGCGTCAACTTCTGACTTCAAATAGCCGGTCGTCTGCCAATATATGTAGCCAAACAGGGCAAGGAACGAACAGCCGAACAGCGCCAGAAACATCAGCGCGGTACGAAAGCTGATGGTGCGCGGTATTTCACGCAGGTGAGCGGAGAACATAGCCGGCTCCGCGAATGGTATGGATCATCTGTTCTTCGCCTTCGGCATCGATCTTGCGGCGCAAGCGCCCGATATGTACTTCAATCACGTTGGTGCGCTCGTCGTAGCTGTAATTCCAGACGGCTTCGAACATCATCGTGCGGGTCACCACTTGGCCTGCATGCTGAACCAGGTATTCAAGCAGGGCATACTCCCGGGGTAAGAGGTCTATCTGCCTATCACCTCGGCGCACGGTGCGACGTAACAGATCAAGATCAAGATTGGCGACCCGTAGACGACTTTCCCGCTCTTGGTCCGGTTGCGCGATACGCCGTCGGCTCAGGGCATCCAGACGTGCGGTCAACTCGATGAACTCGAATGGCTTGGTCAGGTAATCATCACCGCCAGCACGCAAGCCGCGAACCCGTTCGTCGAGTGCGCTCAGCGCACTGAGAATCAGCACCGGCGTCGCGACACCTGATGCGCGCAAGGCGGTGAGCATGCCTAGTCCATCCAGGGCACCGGGAAGCATACGATCCAAGACGATAATGTCGAACGTGTCGCCAATGGCTTTTAACAGGCCGTCGCGACCGTTGTTGGAGCAGGTCACGTCAAAGCCATGATCCTGCAAGGCTGCTTCGATTTCGCGGGCAGTGGTGGGGTCGTCCTCGACGACTAGAACATGGGTCATGAGCGTTGCACAGGCCTCGGTTGGGCGGACAGATGGGGCGTGGCGCTGGCCCTCGACCCTTTCAGTGGCATAGTGTGCCAAACCGAAGTAAACGCACAGGTCGCGTGAACATGAAAGAAAGTTTAGGTTCGCTATCGGAGGGCTGCGTGTGCGCATCCTGGTAATTGAAGACGATGCTCGCGCGTCGGCTTATCTGTTACGCGGCTTGAGTGAAAGCGGCCATATCGTCGATGTCGCCGAAGAAGGCCGACAAGGCTTGGCGATGGCGCTCGAGGAGTTGTATGACGTGCTTGTCGTCGATCGCAAGTTGCCGGGAATGGATGGCTTGGCGCTTGTGCGTGAATTACGCCGCCGGCAGTTGCACACGCCGATACTGATGCTAAGCGCGCTGGCCTCGACCGCTCAACGGGTCGAAGGTCTGCAGGCCGGATGCGATGACTATCTTGCCAAGCCCTATGCCTTTATTGAAGTGCTGGCCCGAGTGGACGCCTTGCTGCGGACACGGGGTCAGGTTCCTGGCCCTTCGCGAATACTCCGGGCGGGGGAACTCCATCTTGATTGTGCTACACGCCAGGCAACTCGCCAGGGGCGTACCATCGCATTAGCCTATCGGGAAACCTTGATATTGGAAAAGCTGATGCGCCACAGCGGTGAGATCGTGACCCGCAGCATGCTTCTGGAGAGCGCCTGGGATTACGAGTTTGACCCTAACGACAATGTGATCGATAAGCATATTTATCGCTTGCGCTGCAAACTCGACGAAGGTTTTGCCAGTTCGTTGATACAGACCGTGCCAAGTGCAGGGTATCGTCTTGAGGTAGACGTTAAATCTCCTCGTGATGACAGCATCGAAACGGGGGCAGAAAAGATGGGTAATAGTTAGAGTTGCACAATGCCGTCAAAGGGCATTGCGTCAATCTCCTCTCGTGTCTATAAAGTGGCACTTAACTCCCCCAAAAAGATGTCGTAATGAATACAGGACTGACTGAGCAAGAAATGCGAAACGCTTTGGGGCTTGATATCAAAGCCGAGGCTGCACCAGAGGAACCAGAGCAAAGACAGGTCTCACCGCCCGCAGCAGTACCGAAGCCTAAAAAAAGAGCTTCCACCGGGCTTCGCGTTACCCTTCGGGTGACACGGGAGTTCGAAGGCGAAGAGAGCCTGTTCATTCACGATGCCAATACGTTGAGTCGTTTTGATGCCGAGCAGCTAGCCAGAAAAGCGGCGGCCAAAGAAAAGTATAGATTTTTCGAGTTGGTCTCCATTGGCGCTATAGGGCAACTCTGAGGATGGCTCTGCTCTGCTCTGCTCAGATCTGGATCGGCAAGGCAGGCGCCTGTCCTTGGCTACGAACATTTCCTGGTGCCCGGTTAACAGGAAGCTATTCGAACTCTTTGCTGGGCACGACCGCGCGGGCTACCCGCGAAGTGGGCGATGCGGTCTTAAGGCAGCATCGGCAGCAGGAACCGCGCTATCACCGGGAAGTGATCAGAGATCAACAGGGTGTCGTCCCCGCGCACCTGAGCGTCTATGCGCTTGAGTCGCGGGCTGTAGAAAAAGTAATCCACGGTCCGGTCCGGGCCACTGATGCGCGGGTCGTTGGGGAAGTGGGTCAACCACTTGCCGCGATCAACACCGCCGACTTCAGTGTTGCTCGGGATCATCGGGTACTTGTCCCACAGGCTGTGCAATGCACTGTCTGGCATGTATTCACTGCGCAGTTCCGGGGCCAGCCGTTGGTATTGTCCGAGGGGCAACAGATTGAAATCGCCCCCGATCAACCAAGGCGTGCCGCGACTCTCGAATGTATCCAGCAGTTTGCCGGTCGCCTCTATCTGGCGCTGCAGCGTGTCGTCGTTCGGAGTGAAGGTGTCCAGGTGCGTATTGATCACTGCCAGTTGTCCGCCATCGCGCAGTGGCAGGTAACTCACGAGCAGGGCGCGTTTGGGCTGGAACTGGCGCTGAATCGGATGGGTCGAGGGTTGCGGTAGCTGGATGCGTTCAGCGTGTTCGATTTCGTAGCGACTCAGGGTGGCCAGTTTCATCCCGACGCTGCCAAAGATATGCGGGCTCGGAATGAAGTCGGCCTTCCAGTAAAACGCCTCCGAACTGCAGGGGAACAGGTCACTGAGCCGCTCTTGCAGCAACGTCAGCTGGTTGTCGTAGTGAGTGCTTTTGGCGCCGTCGTTCACCTCTTGCAGGAGGATAATGTCCGGCTGTTCATCGCGGATCACTCGAACCACTTCATCGAGGTTGTAGGCAGTGTCTTCCTGCGTAGGGCGATCATCCGGGCCGCTGCCATCGGCCATGTTGTACCAGAACACATAACGCTTGCCGGCCAGGTATTGGATATTCCAGGTCATGACTTTCAGTGCTTGGCCGGGCACCAATACCGGTGCCGGGTTTTTACAACTGGCCTGCAGCAGCTCGCGTGCTGCGGGATGCCAGGTCAGGTTGTAGATCAGCAGGCACATCAAGCCAATCGCCAACAGGCCAATCAAGATGTAGCGCAATAAACGGGTCATCGGCTCAACTTAGAACGCAGAACGTTCAATGACTGAATCGCGTTGCAAGATGAGCCTGAGCATAGCTGAGGTGTTGCCAAAGGGGCAGAGGCTTGGCAGGTCAAACCTTTTCCGGGGCGTCGTCGATCAGCATGAACAAGCGGAACATCACGACGCTGGTAAATAACTGCAAAAAGCTGCTGGTGCTGTCGATGATCAAGGAAACCGGCATGCTCAGCGGTTCTGGCAGGATGAACAGGCTGACCCCTTCAAGTACCGACAAGGGCACGTAGACGCACAGCACGCAGGCCAGGATCCGCAGAAAATGACCTTGGGTCATCTTGATGCTCTCGCGCATGGCCGCCAGTGGCGTCATCCCGCGCAAGACCAGCAGGTACTCGGAGAACACCAGTTTGACCATCACCCAGATGCCGGGAATGACGAACATCGACAAGCCAAACATGATCAGCAGCGTGCTCAAGGCCGACAGTACGGCAAAGGTCGGCCACAGCCGCAACGCCATGGCCATCAAATCGCGTTTACGCGGTTGTTCGCTGCGCGTGCGGGCGTCCAGGAACAGAATCAGCGCGCCGGTATACAGCGGGTAGAACAGCAGGCCAACGAGTAATTCGTAAGCAGGCGAGGCGTCAGCGGCCAGTGCATTGCTGAGCATTTGTTTACTCAATGCCTCGACCACCACCAGCGGCAGGCACAGCATCAGGATGCTGGTCAGGTTGCGCCGAAAAAAATACAGCGAGTCTTGTAGAACGGTCAGCGGATTCATTGATCGGGATCGCAAGGCAAAAAGCGGTGCCACACTTTAGCGTATGGCCGATGGCGGGCCAACCGCGCACTTTACCCAGAGACCTATCCACGGGTGAGGCAACTTTTTGAAGCCTCTATTGAAACGGCGTCGATCAACCCCATTATCTTGATTACGTCTGGTCAATCTGACTGGGCGATGTTTTTTAACGGCAATCTAACGAGGTCGCCATGAACAGCGAAGAACAAACCCTGATCGATGGCCTGTTCTCGAAAGTGAGACAAGCCGAAGCGGATTCAGCCCCCCGGGATGCCCAGGCTGAAGCACGGATCAAGGAGCATCTGAACCAGCAGCCAGCCGCCCCGTACTACATGGCGCAGGCGATCCTGGTGCAAGAAGCGGCGATCAAACAACTCGATGAGCACGGCAAACAGCTCGCCGAGCAGGTCAAGCAACTGCAGGCCCAACTGCAACAAGCGCAAGCTCAGGCGGCGGCTCCGGCGCCAAGCGGCGGCGGTTTCCTGTCGAGCATCTTTGGTGGCTCGCGCGATGCCCAGCCTCAAGCCCAGCCACAATCGTTCTCGCAACCTCGTCCGGCAGCCGCGCAGCCTTCTTCCGGTGGCTGGCGCGAACCAGCACCTTCGGCAAGCCCACCACCATACAACGCTCCACAAGGCAATTACGCTGCCCCGCCTCAAGGCCAGTTTCAACCACAAGCACCTGCCGCGCCTATCGGCAGTGGATTTCTCGGTGGCGCATTGAAGACGGCAGCCGGTGTAGCGGGTGGTGTGATGTTGGCACAAGGCATCAGTAGCCTGTTCCATAACAACCAGCAACCGCAGGAAGTGGTCGAGGTGATCAAGGAAGAGCCAAGCCAGGCCAATGACAACAGCAGCAATAATGACTGGGGTAACGACAATCAGCGCGTGACCGACAACAGTGGCTATGGCAACGACCAGGGTGGCTTCGCCGATACCGACTACGGCAATGATGACGGCGGTTCGTTTTCCGACGATGACGACTCGTTCGTCTGATTGAAGTACGTCTACAGGGGTAACACCCCTTCTCTTCAAATATCCCCCAAGCTGGCATACTGAGCACCGACCCAATTCCCGGGTCGTTGCTGCCAGCTTGCGCACGCCTGCGCCATGAGGATTTCCGGTGAAGAAAATTGCGGTGTTCGCCGATGTACAGAACCTCTATTACACCGTGCGCCAGGCTTATGGTTGCCACTTCAACTACGCCGCCCTGTGGGCCGATATCAGCCAGCGCGGGCAGATTGTCGAGGCGTATGCCTACGCCATTGATCGGGGTGACAGCAAACAGCAGCAGTTCCAGCAGATTCTGCGCAATCTGGGTTTTACGGTGAAACTCAAACCTTACATCCAGCGCAGCGACGGCTCGGCCAAGGGCGATTGGGACGTAGGTATCACCATCGATATCATGGACGCCGCGCCGCATGTCGATGAGGTGGTGTTGGCGTCGGGTGATGGCGACTTCGATCTGCTGCTTGAGCGTATCATCAGCAAACACGGGGTTGAGGCCATCGCCTATGGCGTGCCAGGGTTGACCGCCAACTCACTGATTCGCGCCGCCAGCCGTTATGTGCCGATCGAAGGCGCGCTGCTGTTGAAAAACTGATCGGCTGAAACACTGACTTTTTTGTTTTTGAAATTTTTGACGGGTTGGATCACGTTTGGAACGCATTGCAGTCATCGACTTTGAAACCACCGGCATTTCCCCCAACAACAGCTGTCGGGCCACCGAGATTGCCGTGGTGATCATGGAGCAGGGGCGCATTGTCGAGCGTTACCAAAGCCTGATGAATGCCGGGGTGCGTATCCCCGCGTTTATCGAAGGGCTGACCGGCATCAGCAACAGCATGCTGCGCACGGCACCGTCGGCGACTCAGGTCATGAATGAAGTGGCAGATTTTGTCGGCACCACGCCGCTGGTGGCGCATAACGCCTCATTCGACCAGAAGTTCTGGGACTACGAACTGTCGCGCATTCAACGCAGTCGCGAACAAAGCTTTGCCTGTTCGATGCTGTTGGCGCGCCGCTTGATGCCGGGTGCACCGAACCACAAACTGGGCACCCTGACTACGTGGGCCAAGCTGCCGCACACGGGCAAGGCGCACAGGGCCATGGCCGATGCGGAGATGGCGGCCAACCTCACGGCGCACCTGGCCAATGAACTGCGGCAGACTCATGGCATCGCCGGGGTGTCCCATCAGTTCCTGTGCACCTTGCAGAAAGTCCCCGCAGCTAAAATCAGCGAAGCCCTGAAGCGTCAGCGCGGTTTTTAAGCGCGGCCTTTCAGGCTTTCCCGTTACCGTCCAGATGGCCCAGCGGCATGCGCCGATCAATCGCTGTCGACAGCACGATTGAGGTTTTGCTGAAACCGAACTGTGCCACCCGGTTGATCAGGTCCTCCAATTCCGGCATCGAACCGACAGCCGCCTGCATGATCACGCACGGGTCCCCCGTGACGCGGTGGCATTGGGTCAGCTCGGGAATCCGCACCAGATCATCGTAGGCCTGCTGATTACCATGGCTGGCCAGGCGCAACTCGATCACGCATTGAATCGGCAGGCCGACCTTGGCCATGTCCACTTTCGCCTCATAGCCGGTGATGACGCCGCAGGCCTCCAGCTTGGCCACGCGTTCGGCCACTGCGGGGGCCGACAGGTTGACCAGGCGCGCCAATTGCGCAAAAGAAGCGCGACCGTTTTTCAGCAGCGCATCGAGCAAGACTCGATCGTATTTATCCAGGGTCATCACGCACCTTTGGCCAACTTTCGAAAGTACTGTTTATAAGCCAAACATCCGTTCTTTGAAAAGTATTGGCTGTGAATAAACAGGGTTTACTGCTTATTTTTACGCTGCCACTTTCATAAGATAAGTCATCATAAAAACTGACTTAAGAGCCTGGTATGTCGAACTCACGCCGCTTTCCATTGCTCCTGATTGGCGCTTTCTTTGCTTTGTATGTGATTTGGGGATCGACCTACCTGGTGATTCGCATCGGCATCGAGTCCTGGCCGCCATTGATGATGGCCGGGGTGCGCTTTCTGATTGCCGGGTGCCTGCTCTATGCCTTCATGCGCTTTCGCGGGACCCCTGCACCGACCTGGACGCAATGGAAGGCGGCGGGGATGATCGGCTTTTTGCTGCTCGCCTGTGGCAACGGAGGGATCACGGTGGCCGAACATTTGGGCGTGACGTCCAGTGTCGCGGCCCTGTCTGTGGCGGTTGTGCCCTTGTTCACACTGCTGTTTGGTCTGTTATGGGGGCATCGCAACACCCGTCTGGAATGGGCCGGAATCTTCCTGGGCTTGATCGGTATCGGCCTGCTTAATATGGGGTCCAATCTGCAGTCCAGCCCGTATGGCGCTGCGCTGGTGATTTTCGCGGCAGCCTCTTGGGCGTTCGGTTCGGTCTGGAGTAAAAGCCTGCCGTTGCCAGTCGGTCCCATCGCCAGCGGGGCGGAAATGATCGTCGCCGGTGTGGTGCTGTTGATCGGCAGCGCCTTGAGCGGTGAGCATCTGCACACAATGCCGAGCGCAGCAGGCTGGGGCGCCTTGGCGTACCTGGTGGTGTTCGGCTCGATCGTGGCGTTCAGCGCATACATGTACCTGCTGAAAAACGTGCGCCCGGCGGCCGCGACCAGCTATGCGTACGTCAACCCAGCCGTGGCGGTGCTGCTGGGTACTTTGTTCGCGGGTGAACACATCGGCGTCGAAGAGTGCATGGCGATGGCAGTCATCATCAGCGCGGTGGTGCTGATCGGTTTGCCACAGTGGCGCAAGCAACCTGCCCTGGAACAACAGCCGGAACAAAAACAGGAACAGGCTGGATCGGTGCGGACAGGGTAAACTGCGCGCCTTGCGCTGAATTTTCCCTACGGTATCCCCATGACATTCGCCACTCTCGGCCTGATCGAACCCTTGTTGCGTGCCGTTACGGCCCTCGGCTACCAGACTCCGACGCCTGTGCAGGCACAGGCGATTCCTCCGGTGCTGGCCGGCCGCGACTTGATGGCCGCCGCCCAGACCGGCACCGGCAAGACCGCAGGCTTTGCCCTGCCGTTGCTGCAACGCCTGACGATGGAAGGCCCAAAAGTGGCGGCCAACTCGGTGCGCGCACTGATATTGGTGCCGACCCGCGAACTGGCGGAACAGGTTCATGAAAACATTGAGCAGTACAACGAAAACCTGCCGCTAAAAACTTACGCGGTGTACGGCGGCGTCAGCATCAATCCGCAGATGATGAAGCTGCGCAGCGGGGTCGATGTACTGGTGGCAACCCCAGGTCGCCTGCTGGATCTCTATCGGCAGAAAGCGCTGAAGTTTAATCAATTGCAAATCCTGGTTCTCGATGAAGCTGACCGTATGCTCGACCTCGGTTTTTCCGAAGAGCTGCGTGATATCTATGCGGCCCTGCCCAAGCGTCGTCAGACCTTGCTGTTCTCCGCGACCTTCTCCGACGCAATCCGCCAACTGGCCGGGCAGATGCTTGATGATCCACTGACCATTGAAGTCAGCCCGCGCAACGTCGCGGCGAGTTCGGTCAAGCAGTGGGTGATCCCGGTAGACAAAAAGCGCAAGACCGAACTGTTCATCCATCTGCTGAAAAAGCAGCACTGGAGTCAGGTGCTGGTATTCGCCAAGACCCGCGTGGGTGTTGATCAACTGGTCGAGCGCTTGCAAGGCTTGGGCATCAACGCCGATGGTATTCATGGTGACAAACCGCAGGCAACCCGTCAGCGTGCGCTTGACCGTTTCAAGGCCCGCGAGGTCCAGATTCTGGTCGCTACCGACGTTGCCGCACGCGGTTTGGACATCGACGATTTACCGACCGTGATCAACTTCGACCTGCCGATCGTGGCCGAGGACTACATCCACCGGATCGGGCGGACCGGGCGTGCGGGTTTGACTGGCGAAGCGATTTCGTTTGTCTGCGCCGACGAAGTGGAGCTGCTGTCTGCCATCGAAACCTTGACCCGCCAGACTCTGGAGCGTCATGAAGAACAGGATTTCGAGCCGGAGCATCGCGTGCCGACCACCGACGCCAGCGGCCAGATTCTGAAAAAGCCGAAGAAGCCGAAAAAACCCAAAGTGTCAGGCGGTGGCAAACGTAACTTGGGCAAATGGGTCGACAGCGGCGAAACAGCCGCTGACGTGCCGATGGTCAAGGCTGTGCGCAAAGTCCCTGTGTTCAATACCGGGCCACGCAAGAAAAAGCCTTGATGTAGAGCGCGCGCTGTCCACCATAGCGGGCAAGCGCGCGGCTACAGGGCGTTGCTGTGAAGCCATTCCAGCATGCCCAACCCCGCCGCGCGGCCACTGGCGAAACACGCCGTCAGCAGGTAGCCACCGGTGGGGGCTTCCCAGTCGAGCATTTCTCCGGCGCAGAACACGCCCGGTAGCTGTTTGAACATCAGGTTTTCCGTCAGCGCTTCGAACGGTACGCCGCCTGCGGTGCTGATGGCTTCATCCAGCGGTCGTGCTTTGACCAGTGTCAGCGGCAAAGCCTTCAGCACCTTGGCCAGTAGCGCCGGATCGGCGAACGACTCAGCTGGCGCCAGTTCGCGCAATAACGCCGCCTTGACCCCGTCTATCCCCAACTGACTGTGCAGGTGCTTGGACATTGAGCGCGAGCCGCGTGGTTTGGCCAGCGCTGCCTGGACTTTTCCAATCTCCTTGCCTGGCAGAAGGTCGATGTATACGGTCGCCGAGCCCTGTTGATTGATCTGCTCACGGATGTGCGCCGACAACGCATAAATCAGGCTGCCCTCGACGCCGGACTCGGTCAGTACACATTCGCCCAAGCGAGGCGTTTGTCCTTGCAGGCCGATGGCGATGTTCTTCAGCGGGGCGCCTGCAAATTTACTGCGCATCAGTTCGCTCCAGTCCGCTACCTCAAACCCGCAGTTGCTCGGTTGCAGGGCTGTGATGCCGATACCCCGTTGTTCCAGCCAGGGCAGCCAGGCGCCATCCGAACCGAGCCGCGCCCAACTGGCGCCGCCCAACGCCAACAGGACCGCGTCGGGTTTTATCGTTTGTTCGCTGTCAGCGTGAGCCATGCGCAACTCACCTTGGGCGTTCCAGCCCAGCCAGCGATGGCGGGTATGCAGGGTGACGCCTGATTCGCGCAGGCGCTTGAGCCAGGCCCGCAATAGCGGCGCCGCTTTCATGTCCGTGGGGAACACCCGGCCCGAACTGCCGACAAAAGTCTCGATGCCCAGTTCGTGAATCCAGTTGCGCAACGAATCGGCGCCAAAGCTGCGCAGTAACGGCGCGATGAAGGGCGCGCGTTCGGCATAACGGGAGAGAAACGCCGGGTAGGGTTCGGAGTGGGTGATGTTCATTCCGCCAACACCTGCCAGCAGGAACTTGCGACCTACCGAGGGCATGGCATCGTACAGGTCGACCTTGATTCCGGCCTGGCTCAAGACCTCGGCCGCGATCAATCCCGCAGGGCCGCCGCCAATGATCGCGACTGAATGAGCAACAGCTGGAGGGACGTGGGTCATGGCGCACTGCGGGTCGGCGAAGTAAGCCGTGCATTCTACCGGAGGACAGACGCTCTGTTCAGGGCTGTGCGCAGGATCAGCCTGTGGAAAACTCTTGTTCAAAAAACATACAGCTGTCGCCAGGCCACGCAGAATAAGGCCTTGAGAGGCTTTCGCTCAGGTTATCCACAGGCAGTTCCACAGCCATTGTGGACAGTTAAGGCGGGACGGCAGCGGTAAAGACTCAGTTCAATCCGGCCGACAGCCATACCTTTTGCGCACTGTGGTGCAGAATCCCGTGCCGTCGCGCCAGCGCCTTGCGGTCCTTGCTGTAGCCTCCGCCGATCACGCCCATCACCGGAATGTCCCGGTGCAGGCAATGGCGCAGCACGGCTTCATCGCGAGCTGCCACCCCGGCGTCGGTAAGTTGCAGATAACCCAGGGCATCGTCCTTGTGCACGTCGACCCCGGCGTCATACAGCACCAGGTCCGGCTGATAGAACGGCAGCAAGTAGTTCAATAAATCGTCGACCACTTTCAGGTAATCGTCATCGCCCATGCCCATGGGCAGCGGGATGTCCCAGTCACTTTCGGCCTTGCGCGCCGGGAAGTTTTTTTCGCAATGCAGGGAAACGGTAATCGCATCGGGCGTGTTGGCGAGGATGCGTGCGGTGCCGTCGCCCTGATGCACGTCACAATCGAAGATCAATATGCGTCCGACTCGACCGCTTTCCAGCAGATAGTGGCTGATCACTGCCAGATCGTTAAAAATGCAGAAGCCGGCGGGGTGGTCATAGTGCGCATGGTGCGTGCCGCCCGCCAGGTGGCACGCCATGCCGTGTTGCAGCGCCTGCTCGGCCGCCAGCAGCGAGCCGCCCACCGCACGCACTGTGCGCTGCGCCAGGGCCTCGCTCCACGGCAGGCCGAGGCGGCGCTGGTCTTCGCGGGACAGGTCACCGCTCATGTAGCGCTGGATGTACGCCGGATCATGGGCCAGGGCCAGAACATCGCTCGGGCAGACGTCCGGGCGCAACAGTTGAGCGTCGGTGGTCAGGCCGCTTTCAATCAGGTGGTCGCGCAGCAAACGGAATTTATCCATCGGAAAGCGATGCTCAGCCGGGAAATCCGGGCTGTAATCATCGTGGTAGATGAGTGGCAGGGGCATTTTACTTCCGGTCAGGGGTCGAAACTGAATGTTGCCAGCATTGTCCATGCCCGCCCAGCACCTTGATTGAGGGTTGCTGAGCGGTGTACTACTTCGGCAAGTCATTTACCGGATGGTGATAGGAGCAACCCGATGGAGCGGATACTCGAACTCAACAGTGCCCGGCTGCTGATGCGGCAGTGGCGAGATGACGATTTGCCGGCGTTCGCGGCGATGTGTGCCGACCCGCAGGTGATGCGTTATTTTCCAACACCCATGAGTCGGCTGGAAAGCGCGGCCCAGATCGGACGAATGCGTGGGCATTTCGCCGAGCTGGGTTTTGGCCTGTGGGCATTGGTGCGCCAGGACACAGGGGCATTTATCGGCTTTACCGGATTGGAAGTGGTGAGTTTTGACGCTCACTTCACCCCGGCTGTCGAGATCAGCTGGCGTCTGGCGCGGGAACATTGGGGTTTGGGTTTTGCCAGCGAGGCCGCCTGGACCGCTCTGCGTTGCGGTTTCGAGCGGCTGGATCTGGATCAGATTGTGTCTTTCACTGCGCAGAACAATCTCGCGTCACAGAAAGTCATGCAGGCCATTGGCATGCAGCATGATCTGTCGGATGACTTCGAGCATCCAAAACTGGCTGACGGCGATCTGTTGAAACCTCATGTGTTGTATCGAATCACTCGGCAACAATGGCTGCAAACCCTGAAGGGATGAGTAAGGCTGGCGTCGACAAATTCTGTATCATTTGGCCATTGGCCGTGCAGACCGGAATAAACCCTTAGGGATACCCTCGGTCTCTGCCTGAATACGTCGCCCGCCGCAGTCTTGAAGGCGCAGCATTGTTTTTGTGAGAGGAGTCCCTGAATGAGCCAAGTGCTGGATGATCTGGTTGAACTGCTAACCCTGGAACCCATTGAGGAGAACCTCTTTCGTGGGCGTAGTCAGGACCTTGGCTTTCGCCAGTTGTTCGGCGGGCAAGTGCTGGGCCAATCCCTGTCGGCAGCCAGTCAGACGGTCGAAGACGAGCGCCACGTGCATTCGCTGCACGGCTATTTCCTGCGTCCCGGCGACGTCGCCTTGCCTGTGGTGTATCAGGTCGACCGGGTGCGCGATGGCGGCAGCTTCAGCACCCGCCGGGTCACGGCTATCCAGAAGGGGCAACCGATTTTCACGTGCAGCGCATCGTTCCAGTACGACGAAGAAGGTTATGAGCACCAGTCCACGATGCCGGACGTCGTCGGGCCAGAAAACCTGCCCTCGGAACTTGAATTGACCCGCCAGCGTGCGCACCTGCTCTCGGATCACATGCGTGAAAAACTGCTGTGCCCCAAGCCGATCGAGTTCCGCCCGGTAACTGACATTGATCCTTACAACCCTAAGCCGACAGAGCCGATCAAATACGTTTGGTTTCGCGCCGACGGCCCGCTGCCGGATGTTCCAGCGCTGCATAAGTATATGTTGGCGTACGCCTCGGATTTCAATCTGCTGACGACGGCGTTGCAGCCTCACGGCAAGTCGGTCTGGCAGAAAGATATGCAGGTTGCCAGCCTTGATCACTCCCTTTGGTTTCACGCCGATCTGCGCGCCGATGACTGGTTGCTGTACGTGATGGACAGCCCTTGGGCCGGTAATTCCCGTGGTTTCTCGCGTGGCAACGTGTACACCCGCGCAGGCAAGTTAGTGGCCTCTGTTACCCAGGAAGGCTTGATCCGTCATCGCAAGGATTGGGCATGAGCCTGGCGGAGGTTCGGCATTGGGTGTTCGACATGGATGGCACCCTGACCTTGGCCGTGCACGATTTTCCGGCGATCAAGCGCGCCCTGGAGATTCCGCAGCAGGATGACATTCTCAGCCATCTGGCCGCGCTGCCGCCCGAGATTTCAGCGGCCAAGCATGCCTGGCTGCTGGAGCACGAGCGTGAGCTGGCACTGGCGTCGCAGCCTGCAGCTGGCGCTGTCGAGCTGGTGCGTGAGTTGGCGGCGCGCGGATATCGGCTGGGCATCCTCACTCGCAATGCCCGCGAGTTGGCGCATGTAACGCTCGGAGCGATTGGCCTGGCGGATTGTTTTGCCGTCGATGACGTTCTCGGGCGCGACGAAGCACCGCCAAAACCTGATCCCGGAGGGCTGCTGAAACTGGCTCAGGCGTGGAATGTCGACCCATCACAGATGGTAATGGTCGGCGACTACCGCTTCGACCTCGATTGTGGTCGTGCGGCAGGCACCCATACCATATTGGTCAACCTGCCCGAAAATCCATGGCCGGAACTGACCGACTGGTACGCCAGCGATTGCTTTGCATTGCGCGAGATGCTGGCGTTTTAAGCCAGCATCTATCTATCAAGCAACCAACAACCATTTGAAATAGAACATTATGTTGGCGCTGACGTGTAACTACGCGTCCCGCTGCGAACCGACGTCTGTTGAGTCGCTCACTGCGGCCTGAACAATGCGGCCTGCCCTTCAGGCGAGGTGAAGATCGCGTCGCCGTCATGGCCTACGCCAGGCACTTCAATTAACCGCTGGTTCAGCCCTTCAGGGTGGCGCTGCTGCAGATAATTGAAGAAGTTGTGACCACGAATCAGGCGGTAGGCGCCCTGGGCTTCGGCGGCGCAGGTTCTATCCAGTGCCGGGTGATCGATGTCGGTATCGAGCTGACCCAGCAGGTAAGTGACGTCACGCTTCACATAATTCTGTTCGATCTGCTCGACGGTTTGCTTGCCAGCGTAAGGCGGCAACTTGTTCATCCCGTATTTCCAGGTATCGAACCCCGGGCAAGACGCCTTGTCCACCGGTCCAGGCCGCTGTGCGTCGAAATACGCGTATGACGACGGGTTGGCGACCACGTAACGCAGGGTGACCCCGGCTTTCTCCAGCGCGGCCCCGCCCTTGCCAATCAATACGTAGCGCTGAACCACCTGCGCGCCACCCGAATGCCCGGCGATAACCACTTCCTGCAAGGCAGGGAACAGTTTGCGATCACTCAGCTTTGTCAGAATCTCGTCAATGACGGTAAAGGAGCTCACCGGCACCGGCCCGATGGCCGCGTCACCCTCCATCCAGTCGTCTTTGTGCCAGCGCAGTATCGAATCCGGCAGTTGGTGTTTGACGATGTCTTTTCGATCCAGGAACTGCGGAGCGATCAGCAGGGTAGTGCTGCGATACCCGGACCGATAGGCCGCTCGTTCGGCGCTACGCAGGTAGGTTTGCGCGTTGCGCAAGCGACCGTGAATGACGATCACGGCGCGTCGGGTATTGGGTTGCGGCGTTTTCCAGTCTTTGCTCAGGCCGACAGTCGCCAGACCGCCATTGATGGCCAGTCGCTGGGGGCTGAGGGCTTTCACCGCGGTATCCGCTGCATTCGCCGTAAGGCTTAGGAGGGTGCTCAACAACAAGACCAATAGCGGTTTTATCATGTGATTAAAGGCTCTTTGCGGCGAAAGTGTCGCACTGATTGAGTTGGCCCTGAGCGAAACCTGTTTTGAACCAGCGCACGCGCTGTGCAGAGGAGCCGTGAGTAAACGAATCGGGTACTACGCGGCCTTGACCCTGTTGTTGCAAGTGATCATCGCCAATGGTGTTGGCTGCGTTAAGCGCTTCTTCAATATCATCCGGCACCCACCAATTCAAACGCTTTTGTGCGTCCTAGGCTCAAATCCCTGTCGGACCATCAGTCTGAAGCGCATGCACCTCATTTTAAGCCAGGGGCAAGGGTTACACATAACAGAGACTTGTTGCGGATATAGAGGGGGGGTTAGTGCAAATAGTTCTGAAGACTGGGGCGCGTGCAGACTTTATCGCTACGGCGCCCCCGTCGGCGGTTATCGCCGAACCAACATCACCCCTGATTCCATATGGTGTGTATAGGGAAACTGGTCGAACAGTGCGCAGCGTTCGATGCGGTGGGTGTCATGCAGTTGCGCGATGTTCGCCGCAAGGGTCTCCGGGTTGCAGGAAATATACAGGATGCGCTCGAAACGCCGGCTGAGTTCGCAGGTGTCCGGGTCCATGCCGGCGCGAGGCGGATCGACGAAGATGCTTCCAAATTCGTAGCTCTTCAAGTCGACGCCCCACAAACGGCGGAACGGGCGAACTTCATTCAATGCTTCGGTCAGCTCTTCGGCAGACAGGCGAACCAGGGTCACGTTGTCCACGCCGTTGTCGGCAAGGTTGCTCAGGGCGGCGTTGACCGAGGTCTTGCTGATCTCTGTCGCCAGTACTTTGCGCACGCGAGTCGCCAGGGGCAGGGTGAAGTTGCCGTTGCCGCAATACAGCTCCAGCAAGTCGTCGTCGCGCTGGCCGAGGGCATCGAATGCCCAATTGAGCATCTTCTGATTCACCGCGCCGTTGGGCTGGGTGAAGGAGCCTTCCGGTTGCCGATAGCTGAAGGTGCGCCCGGCTACCTGAAGCTCTTCGATCGCATAGTCCCGACCGATGACGATGCGCTGGCCCTTTGAACGGCCGATCACGCACACATTAAGGTCGGCCGCGAGCTGTTCCGCAACCGCCTGCCAGTCGTCATCCAGTGGCCGGTGATAGCAGAGGGTGATAATCGCATCGTCTGCCAGCGTGGTCAGGAAGTCCACTTGGAACAGCTTGAAGTTCAAGGTCGCGCTGGCTTCCCATCGTGCACGCAGCAGCGGCATCAAGTCATTGATGCGCTGGCTGGCGATAGGGAAGTCGTCGACCAGAATCGGCGTGTGGTTGTTGCCGGGAACAAACATCGCATAGAAGCGCTGCTGATTCTCGCGCCACAAACGGAACTCGGCGCGCAGCCGGTAGTGCTCGGGGGGCGAGTCAAATACCTGCGGTTCGGGTGCATCGAACGGTGCCAGCAATTCACGCAGGCGCGTGGTTTTTTCTGCGAGCTGATGGCTGTAGCTCGTAGGGTCGAAAGGGACACTCATGCGTTAAACCAACCCAACTTGATCACGAACAGGATGGACAGAATCACCAGCGCCGAATTCAGTTCGTGCCGGCGCCCGGACAACAGCTTGATAGCCGTCCAGGAGATAAAACCAAAGGCGATGCCGTTGGCGATGGAGTAGGTGAACGGCATCGCCAGGGCGGTAATTACCACTGGTGCGGCAACAGTGATGTCGTCCCAGTCTATTTCAGCCAGGCCCGACATCATCAACACCGCAACAAACAACAGGGCGGGTGCCGTGGCGAACGCCGGAACGCTACCGGCCAGCGGTGCGAAGAACAACGCCAGCAGAAACAGGATCCCGACCACCACGGCGGTCAGGCCGGTTCGTCCGCCCGCGCTCACGCCGGCTGCCGATTCGATGTAACTGGTGGTGGTCGAGGTGCCCAGCAGCGAACCGGCCATGGCGGCGGTGCTGTCGGCGATCAGAGCACGGCCCATTTTCGGCATGTAGCCGTCCTTGCCCATCAGACCCGCGCGTTTTGCGACGCCGATCAGGGTGCCGGAGTTGTCGAACAGATCGACGAACAGAAAGGCGAAAATCACGCTGAACAGACCGATATCCAGTGCGCCCCGGATGTCCAGTTGCAAGAAGGTCGGTGCCAGCGATGGCGGCATCGACATCACGCCGCCGAACGGGGAGAAGCCGAGCGCGATGGACGCGATGGTCACGGCCAGAATGCCGATCAACACCGCACCACGCACGCGCAGGGCTTCCAGCGCGACGATCAGGAAAAAGCCCAGGGTGGCGAGGATCGGTGCCGGCTGTTTCAGATCGCCCATGCCCACCATGGTGACCGGGCTGCCGACCACGATACCGGCGTTGTGCAGGGCGATCAGCGCCAGGAACAAACCGATACCGGCCGCAATCGCCGAGCGCAGCGCCAGCGGAATGCTGTTGATGATCCATTCGCGAATCTTGAAGATCGACAGCAGGAAAAACATCACCGCCGAGATGAACACCGCACCCAGCGCCACTTGCCAGGTGTGGCCCATGTGCAGGACCACGGTGTAGGTAAAGAAGGCGTTGAGGCCCATGCCCGGCGCCAGCGCAATCGGGTAGTTGGCGATCAGGCCCATCACGGCCGAACCAATGGCGGCCGCCAGACAGGTGGCGACGAACACCGCACCCTTGTCCATACCGGTTTCGCCGAGAATGCTCGGGTTGACGAACAGGATGTAGGCCATGGCGAGGAAGGTGGTAACGCCCGCAAGAATCTCGGTGCGCACATTGGTGTTGTGTGCTTTGAGTTGAAACAGCCTTTCCAGCATGCCTGGCTCCCCGTGACGCGTCCTGCGCCTTGAATGAATCGACTAAAGCAGCAAAGCACAGACTGTGCCACTGGCCTGTACATTTTCTGTAGGTCGGAAAAAGCCGCGCATCATAACAGCAGCGTGTGTGGATGGGGGCGAGCAGATGCTTAGTGGAAAGCAGGCCGGATTTCGGCCCTGCACGTTATCGACGCTCGAAGCTGTCGGGCCATATAAAGCTGACTAGACTCAACGCATCACTGCAAAGGATTCGTGTATGACGTTAAGAGCCCTGATCACCGTCGCCGACGGCATCGACGATCTGCAAAGCGTGACCCTGATCGATGTGCTGCGTCGCGCCGAGATTGAAGTGCTGGTCGCCAGCGTCGAGTCCCGACGCATGTTGACGGGCGCGCGTGGCACGCGGTTGACCGCTGATGCGATGCTGGTCGATGTGCTGGCGCAAAGCTTCGACCTGATCGTCTTGCCCGGTGGCATGCCAGGCGCACAGCGCTTGGCTGATCATCAGCCGTTGGCCCAGCGAGTGAATGAACAGGCGAAAGCAGGACGGTTTTATGCCGCTATCGGTGAAGCACCTGCCGTGGCATTGCAGGTGTACGGCGTGCTCAAACAACGGCGCATGACCTGTCATCCGGGATTTAGTGATCGGTTGTCGGGGTGTACGTACGTCGATCAACCGGTGGTGGTCGATGGCAATTGCATCACCGCGCAAGGTTCTGGTGCAGCGTTGGCGTTTGCACTCACGCTGGTGGAACAGCTGTGCGGTAAAGGTAAGCGGGCGGCCATGGGTAAGTTGCTGCTTATCTAATGTCGCCCGTCGTGTAAGACAACGCGATCTGTCAGGCTGGCTGTTTCTCTTGCTCCATCACCAGATCGCGCATTCGGTCGCGCCTGGCCAGGCTGGGGAAGAGTTTGATCCAGGTCCCTGTGACGGCAAGTGTACCGATGCCGCCGAGTACCACGGCAGGCACAGTCCCCATCCAGTGGGCAGTGAGGCCGGACTCGAACTCACCGAGCTGGTTGGACGCGCCGATGAACAAGCCATTCACTGCACTGACCCGGCCGCGCATTTCGTCCGGTGTTTCGAGCTGCACGAACGAGGCGCGAATCACCATGCTGATCATGTCCGCCGCGCCGAGTACGACCAGCACCGCCAGGGAAAACCAGAACGAGGTCGACAGGCCGAAGGCAATGGTGGCGACGCCGAAGATGCCCACAGCGGTGAACATCACCCGCCCCACGTTGCGCTCGACCGAGAAGCGCGCTAGCCACAACGACATCAGCAGTGCACCCACTGCGGGAGCCGAGCGCAGCAGACCAAGCCCCCAAGGGCCGGTCAGTAAAATGTCTTTGGCGAATACCGGCAGCAGTGCCGTGGCGCCCCCGAGCAAGACCGCGAACAGGTCCAGCGAAATTGCGCCGAGGATGTCCGGACGGCTGCGAATATAACGAATCCCGGCCAGCAGCGAGTCCAGGGTGGCCTTGGCTTTGTTCAATGGCGTCTGCCGCGCAGGCAGATTGAGCATCAGCGCGCAGGCAATGACATACAGCAGCACCGTCGGGCCGTAGACCCAGGTGCTACCGAACGCAAACAGAAAGCCGCCCAGCGCCGGCGCGACAATGGTCGCCGACTGTTGCGCTGACTGTGCTGCCGCCACCGCCCGCGGAAACAGAGAGGTGGGCACGATGGAGGGCAACAGCGCCTGGGTGGTCGGCATTTCGAAAGAGCGGGCGGCACCGAGCAAAAACGAAAGGATGAAGATCATTTCCGGGGTGACGCTGTTGGTGGTGCTGCCGATCACCAGTGCCAGGGCGATCAAGGCCTGGGCCGCCTGGCAGATCGCAGAGACCTTGCGTCGGTCATAACGGTCAGCCACATGCCCGGTGTGCAGCATGAAAATCACCCGGGGGATGAATTGGGCCAGGCCCACCAGGCCCAGATCCAAAACGTTGCCGGTCAGTTGATAGAGGTTCCAGCCGATGGCCACGGTCAACATCTGAAAGCCGCTGGCGGTGAAAATTCGCGCAAACCAGAAAGCCAGAAAGGGTCGATGATGACGCAGCAACTCAGGTGCTTGATCAGGCATTGGAAAGGTGGCCTCGGCGGTGAATGCGAGAGATTATCACGTGCTTTGTAACATTTGTTTGCCACTGCGGGCACACAGCAATCCGGTGTTGCGAACGTGGGGCAACTCGCCACGCGACAATCGACCACACAGTTCGCCATCCAAAACAGGGCTACTCTTTGATCAATGGTTGATCTGCGTCAAAGCATTTGCTGGCTTTGCATGCTCGTCGGCTGCACGAATCCCCGCGTTGCGAAACAAAACAGAACAATTTCAACCCGCAGCACTCCATATCCGTGGGGGCAGTCGCTGCTGACCTCGGGTCAGTAGCCGGTATCACCTGATTAGAGGAAGTCCTATGTTCGGTTTAGAGGCACTCGATCTCGCCCGAATTCAGTTCGCGTTCACCATCTCATTCCACATCCTGTTTCCTGCCATCACTATCGGTCTGGCAAGTTACCTGGCGGTGCTTGAGGGGTTGTGGCTGAAAACGCAGAACGATGTGTACCGTGATCTGTACCACTTCTGGTCCAAGGTGTTTGCCGTCAACTTCGGCATGGGCGTGGTCTCCGGGTTGGTCATGGCTTACCAATTCGGTACCAACTGGAGTCGGTTCTCTGACTTCGCCGGGTCGATCACCGGGCCGCTGCTGACGTATGAAGTGCTCACCGCATTCTTCCTTGAAGCAGGCTTCCTCGGGGTGATGTTGTTCGGCTGGAACAAGGTCGGGCGCAACCTGCACTTCTTCGCCACGGTCATGGTTGCCATCGGCACGCTGATCTCGACGTTCTGGATTCTCGCGTCCAACAGCTGGATGCAGACCCCGCAGGGCTTTGAAATCGTCAATGGCCAAGTGATTCCGGTGGACTGGTTCGCGGTGATTTTCAACCCGTCGTTCCCCTACCGTCTGGCACACATGGCCACAGCGGCATTTGTGGCGACGGCGTTTTTTGTGGGTTCCTCGGCGGCCTGGCATTTATTGCGCGGTCGCGACACCCCGCAAATTCGCACCATGCTCTCCATGGCGATGTGGATGGCGTTGCTGGTGGCGCCTGTTCAGGCAGTGATCGGCGACTTCCACGGCCTCAATACGCTCAAGTACCAGCCGGCTAAAATCGCCGCGATTGAAGGTCACTGGGAAAATGTCGGCAATGAGCCGACCCCGCTGATCCTGTTCGGCTGGCCGGACATGAAGGCTGAAAAAACCCGTTTCGCCGTGGAAGTCCCCTACTTGGGCAGCTTGATCCTGACCCACACGCTGACCGAGCAAGTGCCCGCGTTGAAGGACTTCAAACCTGAAGACCGGCCTAACTCGACCATCGTGTTCTGGTCGTTCCGGGTCATGGTCGGGTTGGGCTTCCTGATGATCTTTACCGGTTTGTGGAGCCTGTGGCTGCGCATGCGCGGCAAGCTTTATCACTCGCGGGCATTCCTGTACCTCGCCTTGTGGATGGGCCCGTCGGGTCTGATTGCGATGTTGGCGGGCTGGTTTACCACTGAAATCGGCCGTCAACCGTGGGTCGTCTACGGCCTGATGCGCACCGCCGATGCGTCTTCCGGGCACAGTTTCGGGCAGATGAGCCTGACCCTGGGATTGTTCGTGGTGGTCTACTTCACGCTGTTCGGCGTTGGTCTGGGCTACATGATGCGCCTGGTGCGCAAAGGCCCGGTCAGCAACGAAGGCAAGGAACAGAACCCCGGTGGTCCGGGCCAGCAACGCACGCCTGCACGTCCTCTCTCCGCTGCCGAAGACGGCTCCGACGGTGATGACACTCACAGCCTGAGCAAGGGGAATTGAGTCATGGGTATTGATCTTCCGCTTATCTGGGCTGTGATCATCATCTTCGGGATCATGATGTATGTGGTCATGGACGGCTTCGACCTGGGGATCGGGATTCTTTTCCCCTTCATCAAGGACGATTCCGAGCGCGATGTGATGATGAACACCGTGGCCCCCGTGTGGGACGGTAACGAAACCTGGCTGGTCCTGGGGGGCGCAGCATTGTTTGGCGCCTTCCCGCTGGCCTATTCGGTGGTGTTGTCGGCGCTGTACCTGCCGCTGATCCTGATGCTGATCGGTTTGATCTTTCGCGGGGTAGCCTTCGAGTTCCGCTTCAAGGCCAAAGATGATAAGCGCCACTTGTGGGACAAAGCGTTCATCGGCGGCTCGTTGACCGCGACCTTCTTCCAGGGCGTAGCGCTGGGGGCGTTCATCGATGGTATTCCAGTGGTCAATCGCCAGTTCGCCGGGGGGGCACTGGACTGGCTGACGCCGTTCACGATGTTCTGTGGCGTCGCCCTGATCGTCGCTTATGCGCTATTGGGCTGCACCTGGCTGATCATGAAAACCGAAGGCAAGCTGCAAAAGCAGATGCACGATCTGGCTCGGCCGTTAGCCTTGGTGGTATTGGCGGTGACCGCTATCGTCAGCATCTGGACGCCGCTGACCCACCCTGAAATTGCCACCCGCTGGTTCAGCCTGCCGAACCTGTTCTGGTTCCTGCCGGTGCCGATTCTGGTACTGGTGACGATGTATGGTCTGCTGCGTGCCGTGGCACGCAATGCTCACTACACGCCGTTTTTGCTGACGCTGGTGTTGATCTTCCTCGGCTACAGCGGGTTGGGCATCAGCCTGTGGCCGCACATCGTGCCGCCGTCGATCACTATCTGGGAGGCCGCCGCGCCGCCACAAAGCCAGGGCTTCATGCTGGTGGGCACGCTGTTCATCATCCCGTTCATCCTGGGCTACACCTTCTGGAGCTACTACGTGTTCCGTGGCAAGGTCACCCACGAAGACGGCTATCACTAGTGAGGAGGGGATGACGATGTCTGCTGAAGAATCTTCCCATGAACCGGACCCGGCGCTGAAAAAGCCGGTCTGGCAGCGCGTAGCCTGGCTGGTTGGGATCTACGCCGGCAGTGTGCTGGCGTTGGGGATAGTCGCTTACGGTATGCGGCTGTTCATGAACGCGGCAGGGCTGACCACGCACTGAGGGCTTGCGCAAGTTCCTGGCAGGAGCGCGCTTGCAACTACGCGTCCCGCCGCGGTTTGCCTGAAGCACCGCCATCGCGGCGGTGCCTTTACTTGCGCGCTTTAAGCACCACGAACTTCGGGGTTGTGGCCACTTGCTCGACGCCGCGAAACAGTCGCGCCAGTTTGCTGTGGTAGCCCAAATGGCGGTTACCGACGATGTACAGTGCGCCGCCGACCACCAACGCATCGCGCGCTTGCTGGAACATACGCCAGGCGAGGAAATCACCGACCACCTGTTGTTGATGGAAGGGCGGATTGCACAGCACCACGTCCAGCGAGTCAGCTTCCTGACCGGCCAGCCCGTCGCCGGCCCGCACAATAACCTCGCGCTCACCCAATGCGGTCCGCCAGTTTTCAGTGGCTGACTGCACGGCCATGAACGACTCATCCACCAGCGTGTAATGCGCTTGCGGATTGGCCAGTGCGCTGGCAATGGCCAGCACTCCGTTGCCGCAGCCCAGGTCCGCTACACGTGCCGAGCCGAGGTTTTTCGGCAGGTGCGGTAGAAACGCCCGGGTGCCGATATCCAGTCCTTCGCGACAGAATACGTTGGCGTGATTCACCAGTTCGATGACCGGGTCTTCAAGTGTGTAACGGCTCGGGTAGGGTGAGGGCTGCACGCCTTTGATGTGCGGGGTGGCAAACAGCAAGCGCGCTTTTTTCACCGCCAATGACGCCTGCACCGGTCCGATGTATTGCTCCAGCAAATCGCCCGCCGCGCGCGGCAGATGCTTGATCATCGCAGCTGCAATCACCTGCGCGCCGGGTGCCAGTTGCCCCTGCAAGCGAATCAGTTGTTCTTCGAGCAAGGCCAGGGTCTTCGGGACACGGATCAGTACCCAATCGAACGGTCCGGTGAACATGTCACTGGCCGGAATCATCGGCACGGCATCAAAGGCCTGGCCGTTGCGCACGAGGTTTTTTTCCAGTGCTAGCGCGGCGAGAAAGGAGTCGCTGCTACTCATCACCTGCGCGTGGCTGGCGAGGCTGGCTGCCAGCGCGCCAAAGCTGTCGTTGAGCACCAGCACGCGGCTGTCTGGAGTCAGGCCCTGCTCCGCCACATGACTGAGCAGGTATTCATCGGCTGCGTCGAACGCCTGCAACGGCTCGTTCTGTTGGTCAGGCTGGCGGATGAGATCGAGCTGAGCGAAAGGGCTGTTAAGCAGGGGCATGGGCAGGGGAACTCTGTTTTCGGAGACTATTGCGCACGTCTCTGATGTCAAGACGCGCGCAGAAGCCGTCGATTTTACGTGTTTTTGCACCCGGACATCTGCTGGATTTCCGAGGGGCTAAAAAAACGCTCAGAGAATGCCGTTCAAGGCAGCCTGCACCACGGCCGAGGTTTTGTTGGTCGCACCCATTTTTTTAATCGCGTTGGCGATATGAAAATTGATCGTGCGTGTTTTCAACTTGAGGATGGTACTGATGTCATCTGCCGTTTTGCCTTTGGCAGACCATTTGAGTATTTCAGTTTCCCGGATCGACAGCGATGGACTGATGGAGGGCGGGGTTTGGGTCAACAACCGTTCTGTCATGAAGGTCCGTAGCAGGTGGCACAGCCATAAAGTTTGTTCGACTTTCTTGTAGCACTCTGTGGATGAAGTCGTTTCGTGATTACGTGTCTGTGTCAGTCTTTTTTTGACGCCACGAAGGTCCTGAATAGAGTGGACTTCGCCCCGCCTTAACCGAGAGGAAAAGGCATTTTCCCAAACGGATTCTTCCACAGTGGCCATCAATGTCTCTAGTTGATCCGGGTTCAAGCTGTTCATGATTGAGCTTCCATACTCGATACATACGATTCCCAGTGTAGGAGGGATTTCCTGCACTGGGAGGTCAGTAGGGGGCATCAAGTCATCGGGTGAATGGCTTGGCCGTTACACGCTATTCAAATGAACGATATTTTTTGGTTCACTTTGCCATAGACCCCCTGCTTGTGCGGGAGGAGGCCACGACTCTCGAAAAAAACGGGCCCTGTTAAGTCCAGATTGGAATGATTCGGCGTGGTGTTATACGTTTTTGTATTTAGAGCATTTGCTTATGGTCAACACGCTCTTTTCTTCTAAATGCCACTACAAACCGCCGGTGTTTATCGACGTCGCTTTGCGGGACACTGGGCGCTCCTCTTTTTAATTGCAGGAGCCAGGAGCGCCCATGACTGCCAGCGCAGAGAAATACACCCACCAGACGCTGCTCAACGTCACGCCATTGACCTCGAATCTGTTCACCTTGCGTACCACCCGCGATCCCGGTTTTCGCTTTCGGGCCGGTCAGTTTGCACGGCTGGGCGTGACCAAGGCCGATGGCAGCATTGTCTGGCGGGCGTATTCGATGGTGTCGTCGCCCCACGATGAATTTCTCGAGTTCTTTTCCATCGTGGTACCGGACGGCGAATTCACCAGCGAACTGAGCCGCCTGCGTGAAGGCGACACGTTGCTGATCGATCGTCAGGCATTCGGCTTCTTGACCCTGGACCGCTTCGTCGACGGGCGTGACCTGTGGATGTTATCCACGGGCACTGGCATTGCGCCGTTCCTGTCGATCCTGCAGGACTTTGAGGTGTGGGAAAAATTCGAGCGCATCATTCTGGTCTATAGCGTGCGTGAAGCCCGCGAGCTGGCCTATCAGCAACTGATCGCCGGACTCACCGAGCGGGACTATCTGGCCGACTACGCCGGCAAGTTACTGTTTTTGCCGACCGTCACCCGCGAGCATTACCCCGGCGCATTGGGCGGACGCATTACTCAGCTTATTGAAAGCGGCGAGCTGGAGCGGGCGGCGGGGCTGAAAATGACCCCCGAGCACTCGCGAGTCATGCTGTGTGGTAACCCGCAAATGATCGACGACACCCGCCAGATGCTCAAACTGCGCGACCTGCAACTCAGTCTGAGCCGCCGCCCGGGGCAGGTGGCGGTGGAAAATTATTGGTAAGTGGCCGCTCCCACGCGGGGAACGATCAGTGGTGCATCAACCCAGCCGGGTTGGATCGGCAATCACACTTTCCAGCG
Organism: Pseudomonas sp. 10C3; assembly: GCF_036346185.1. NCBI lineage: Bacteria > Pseudomonadati > Pseudomonadota > Gammaproteobacteria > Pseudomonadales > Pseudomonadaceae > Pseudomonas > Pseudomonas sp. 10C3. The sequence continues at coordinate 117,620 of NZ_JASJVE010000011.1, forward strand.
GTCTGCCGTTCTGCACTTTCAACAAGTCACGGATCTCGCTCAATAGCACTTCTTCCGGGCTAGGGGTGGCCGGCAGCGTTGGCGCAACAGCCTCTTCGCGTTTGAGGCGATTGATGGCCTTGACGCCCATGAAGATGGCGAACGCCACGATCACAAAGTCGATAATCGACTGGATAAACTTGCCGTAAGACACGACCACGGCCGGCAGAGTGCCTTCTGCAGGTCGGAGGGTAGCGGTCAGATCGCTGAAATCCACTCCGCCGATCAACAGCCCAATAGGTGGCATGACAACATCGCCGACGAACGACGAAACGATTTTTCCGAAGGCCGCGCCAATGATAATCCCGACCGCCATGTCGACCACATTGCCTTTGACGGCGAATGCCTTGAACTCGCTTAGTACGCTCATAGGTTGTTCCTTGTTACAGATGAGTGGGTTAACGCAGTGTAATTCAGCTATACGCATCGCGCCCTGCGACTTGGCAATCGACCGAAAATTGCCTGATTAGTTTTACCAGGGTTTTCAGATGGATTCTGTATCAAGCTATCTTTTTGAAAATAAACAAGTTTTCAGATGTGTTTCATAGGGTGAGTTTTGCGAAAAAAAGCGGCGATTGCTTTTAGGATTGAAGGGCGCAGTTGAATGCGCCTAAAAATCTTAATAAAAGGACTTTAAGCATGAACGCCACCCTCGCGCTCGGAATTGTTTCCCGCCGAAGACTTCTGAGCCTTTTGACGGTCAGCCTGCTTTCCGTTTCAGTGCAAGCCGCAAACCTGACCCGCGATAACGGGGCGCTCGTCGGTGACAATCAAAACTCGCAAACCGCGGGCGAGCACGGCCCGGTCTTGCTGCAAGACGTGCAGTTGATCCAGAAGCTTCAGCGGTTCGATCGCGAGCGTATCCCCGAGCGTGTCGTGCATGCTCGCGGCACAGGGGCCCATGGTCAGTTCACGGTAACGGACGACCTGAGCGACTTGAGCAAAGCCCACGTTTTCGCAGCGGGTGAGACGACCCCGGTGTTTGTGCGATTTTCCGCCGTGGTGCATGGCAATCATTCCCCTGAGACCTTGCGCGATCCGCGAGGTTTCGCGACCAAGTTCTATACCCGTGAAGGCAATTGGGATTTGGTAGGCAATAACTTTCCGACTTTCTTTATTCGCGATGCCATCAAGTTCCCGGACATGGTGCATGCGTTCAAGCCGGACCCGAGGACCAACCTTGACGACGACTCTCGTCGGTTTGATTTCTTCTCCCATGTCCCAGAGGCCACCCGCACGTTGACCGAGCTGTACTCCAATAACGGTACGCCAGCCAGCTACCGTGAAATGGACGGTAACGGTGTGCATGCCTACAAACTGGTGAATGCCAGGGGCCAGGTTCACTACGTGAAATTCCAGTGGAAGAGTTTGCAAGGCATAAATAACCTCAACTCGAAGCAGGTGGCTGAAGTGCAAGGCCGTGATTACAGCCACATGACCAACGACTTGGTGACCCATATCAACCAAGGCAACTTTCCGAAATGGGACCTGTATGTGCAGGTGCTTAAGCCTGAAGCGTTGGCGGCGTTCGATTTTGACCCGCTGGATGCCACCAAAATCTGGCCAGACGTTCCTCAGCGCAAGGTCGGGCAGATGGTCTTGAACAAGAACCCGGGCAACGTTTTCCAGGAAACCGAGCAGGTCACCATGGCGCCTTCCAATCTGGTGCCGGGCATTGAGCCGTCCGAAGACCGCCTGCTGCAAGGACGGGTCTTCTCGTATTCCGACACGCAGTTGTACCGCCTGGGTGCAAACGCGCAGCAACTGCCGGTCAATGCGCCAAAAGTGCCGGTTAATAACGGTAATCAGGACGGTGCGATGAACGCTGGTCACAGCACGTCGGGTGTTAACTATCAGCCGAGTCGCTTTAACCCGCGTGAAGAGCAGGCCGATGCCCGTTACAGTCAACTGCCGTTGGCAGGTACAACCCAGCAAGCGAAAATCCAGCGTGAGCAGAACTTCAAGCAAGCGGGAGAGCTGTACCGTTCCTACAGCAAAAAAGAGCGGGCCGATCTGATTGAGAATTTCGGCGGCTCATTATCTTCCTCCGACGATGAAAGCAAGCACATCATCCTTTCGTTCCTTTACAAGGCAGATCCGGAATACGGCACCGGCGTCACCAAGGTTGCGATGGGCGATCTCGTTCGGGTAAGAGCGCTGGCGAAAAAACTGACGGACTGATTCAGGCGGGTCGCGTCGCGTCACTTCTGCTCCGGTGCAGCTTGGGCGGGAGCGATGCGCGCAAAGGAATCCCATGAGCGTACTCATGTTTCGCACCCGCTCAGGCGCGCAAACCTGCGTTATGATTGCCCCCTTTTAAGACTGGGGTGGTTATGGCCAAGGCTAAGCGCATGTTCGGCTGTACCGAGTGCGGTGCGACTTTTCCAAAGTGGGCGGGCCAGTGCGGCGAATGTGGTGCCTGGAACACCCTGGTCGAGACCCTCCTGGGAAGCGGTGCCGCAACCCCTCCGAGCGGTCGCTCTGGCTGGACCGGGCAGCAAGCGCAAATCAGGACCCTGGCTGAAGTCAGCGTCCAGGAAGTCCCCCGGTTCTCCACCAACTCTGCCGAGCTAGATCGTGTGCTGGGCGGTGGCCTGGTCGATGGGTCGGTGGTGCTGATTGGCGGCGACCCTGGCATTGGCAAATCCACCATTCTCCTGCAAACCCTGTGCGCCATCGCCGAGCGCATGCCCGCGCTTTATGTCACCGGCGAAGAGTCGCAGCAACAGGTCGCCATGCGCGCCCGACGCTTGGGTTTGCCCCAGGACAAGCTGCGGGTCATGACCGAAACCTGCATCGAAACCATCATCGCCACGGCCCGCATCGAGCAGCCCAAAGTCATGGTGATCGACTCGATCCAGACCATCTTCACCGAACAACTGCAATCGGCGCCGGGCGGCGTGTCGCAAGTGCGCGAGAGCGCGGCGCTGTTGGTGCGGTACGCGAAACAGAGCGGTACCGCGATTTTCCTGGTTGGGCATGTCACTAAAGAAGGCTCATTGGCCGGTCCTCGCGTGCTTGAACATATGGTCGATACCGTGCTGTATTTCGAAGGCGAATCCGACGGGCGTCTGCGTTTGTTGCGCGCCGTGAAAAACCGTTTCGGCGCGGTCAACGAACTGGGCGTGTTCGGCATGACCGATAAGGGCTTGAAAGAGGTCTCCAATCCTTCAGCGATTTTTCTGACCCGCGCTCAAGAAGAAGTTCCCGGCAGTGTCGTCATGGCGACGTGGGAAGGCACCCGACCAATGCTGGTGGAAGTTCAGGCGCTGGTCGACGACAGTCACTTGGCCAATCCACGCAGGGTCACCCTTGGTCTGGATCAGAACCGTCTGGCCATGCTGCTGGCCGTCCTGCATCGCCACGGCGGGATTCCTACCCATGATCAGGACGTATTCCTCAACGTGGTCGGCGGGGTGAAAGTACTGGAAACCGCCTCCGACCTCGCCTTGATGGCCGCTGTCATGTCCAGCCTGCGCAACCGCCCGCTGCCCCACGACTTGCTGGTGTTCGGTGAAGTTGGCCTCTCCGGCGAAGTCCGCCCGGTGCCCAGCGGTCAGGAACGGTTGAAAGAAGCGGCTAAACACGGCTTCAAACGCGCCATCGTCCCCAAAGGCAACGCCCCCAAGGAAGCGCCTCCGGGGTTGCAGATCATTGCCGTGAGCCGTCTGGAACAGGCGCTGGATGCGCTGTTCGAATAACGTAATCGCCGTTTGAAATCGAAAGCCAGCCCTACGGGTTGGCTTTTTTTTCGGCAGGTTGCTTGAAAGGTAATCGCTTACTGAAATGTGTGAATCGACTCGAAACAATAAATTGACGCCATAAAGATGGCGAATTACCATTGGTGTCATATTGACATTAAGTGCTGTCTCGAGGGAACGAACATGTGGAGACTCACCCTCGGGATGAGGTTGTGGATGGCTGTATTGTTGTTTTTTTTGAGTACGTTGAGCCCTGCATTGGCAGCTCCCGGACCCACACCAGGAGAGCAGGACCAGATTCGTGAGCGTCAGGACCGTTTATTGGAAGAACAGCGCAGGCGTCTTGAGGACCTTCGGGAACTCCCCGGCAAGGCAAGTACTCCCAGCGCGCCGACAGCCCCTGCTGAGACTCGCTGCTTCATCATCAAAGACATCGAAATCAAAGGTGCCGATCATCTTTCCGAGGCTGATCGCCAGCAACTGACGCGTCCGTTCCTGGGTAAATGCCTGGGTGTCAGCCAGCTCAACGAACTGTTGAAAGTCATCACCGATCTGTACCTCGACCGAGGCATGGTGACCACTCGCGCCTACCTGCCACAACAGGATTTGTCTGGCGGGCACCTGAGCATTCTGGTGGTTGAGGGTAAGCTCGAAAGCCTCAAGGGTGCCGATGGCAGCGGTTTATCCGCCCGTGAACTGGCGATGAGTTTCCCCGGCAGCGAGGGCGCTATGCTCAACCTGCGCGAGATTGAGCAGATGGTTGATCAGCTCAATCGACTGCCGTCCAATCATGCACAGATGGAGCTGACACCCGGCAACGAAGTGGGCGGTAGTCAAGTGTTGGTCAAAAACACCCCCAGTGCGCCGTGGCAAGCTTCGTTGTCGCGCAATAATAATGGTCAAAAGAGCACAGGCGAGCAGCAAGGGTCTATCGGTCTTGAGTGGGACAGCCCATTAGGGCTGTCCGATCAGTTGATGCTGCGCGACGGCCATGACCTGGTCAGCGATCACACCAGCACCTCAAAAAACGCCTTTCTGTATTACAACCTGCCATGGGGCTGGTGGAACTTCAGCTACAGCTACAGCCAGAGTGACTATCGCTCTCAGGCCCAGGCGAATGGCTTCAGCTTCAAACAGACCGGTGACAGCGAAAACCATCAATTCCGCGCCGAGCGAGTGATCTATCGAGACTCGGTCAGCAAGACCTCGCTCAACGCGGGGTTGGCCTACCTGCGTAGCAACAACTTCATCGAAGACAGCCGTCTCGACGTCAGCAGCAATCGCCTCAGCGAAGCCCAGTTCGGCATCAACCATGGTCGGCGTATAGGCACGGCCTTCGTTAACATTGACCTGGGGATGCAAGACGGTATCGGCGCCTTTGGTGCCCAGAGCAACAACAATCCGGGCCCTGGGCAGCCTGATGCCCGTTACCGCAAATACACGGGTACGTTGAGTTATTTGCAACCGTTCAAGCTGTGGAATGAGTCATTGAGCTTCAGCAGCCTCATGACCGGCCAGCACAGTGAAGACGTGCTGTTCAGCCCACAGCGCATGAGCCTGGGCGGCCAATCATCGGTGCGGGGCTACAAAGACCAGAACCTGTCGGGTGACAGCGGTGGCTATTGGCGTAACGACCTGCGCTGGAGTCGCCCGGTTACGTGGGCCTGGCTGCGCCCGGCGCTGGCGGAATACGGCAGCAGTCTGGGTTACGACCAAGGCGTGATCAGTCGGGATCGCTACAACGGCACACAACATGGGCGCGTATCGAGTGACTCGGTGGAACTCTTCGCCCGAGGCAAATACCTGTCAGCTAGCGTGACTTTCGCTCATTCGCTGGAGCGCCCGGATGCCCTGAGCGAGCGCGAAACGCCGATCTATTTCCAGATGGATTTCTTTCTTTAATTGTTGCTGCACCGAGATATTGACATGGATGTCCAGCAGTACGCTTTCCTCGCTCGCCAGCCCTCCGCTGCCATAGCTCCGCGCGAACGTTTCTGGGGAATGCCCAAGCGTGGTATCGCGCTGATTCTCGCCAATGCAATGTTCTGGCAACCGCTGATGGCTCAGGCCGACGGCATCGTGGTAAGCGCCCCAGGCACGACTCTCGGGCAAGCCGGCAATGGTGTGCCCATCGTCAACATCGCCGCGCCCAATGGCAGCGGTCTGTCGCACAACCAGTTTCAGGACTACAACGTTGGTGCCCAAGGCGTCATCCTCAACAATGCCACCGACCGCACCCAGGCCACGCAGTTAGGCGGGATCATTCTCGGTAACCCGAACTTTCACGGCACTGCCGCCAGCACCATTCTCAACGAAGTGAATGGCGGTAACCCGAGCCAGCTCAACGGTTACACCGAGGTAGCAGGGCAGGCCGCCCATGTCATCGTTGCCAACCCGTACGGCGTCAGTTGCAACGGGTGCGGCTTCATCAACAGTCCGCAAGTCACCCTGAGCACCGGCAAACCGATACTCGATGGCAATGGCAAACTCGATCACTACCAAGTCGACGGCGGCAGCGTCAGTCTTGATGGCGCGGGCTTGAACGCCACCAACATCGACCGTTTTGAAATCGTTACGCGCTCGGCCAAGCTCAACGCCGAACTGCATGCCAAACAGCTGACCATCGTCACCGGTCGCAACGATGTCGATGCGCAGACCCTGGCCGCCACCTCACGCAGCGCAAGCCCGGCAGACGCACCGGCACTGGCCATCGACTCCAGCGCATTGGGTGGGATGTATGCGGGCGCGATCAAACTGGTGGGCACCGAAGCCGGTGTCGGGGTGAAACTGGCTGGCAACCTCGCCGCTAGCGCGGGCGATATTCAGCTCGACGTCAACGGCCACCTGAGCCTGGCGCAAACCGCTGCTACTGGCGCAGTCAACGTCAACGCCGCCAGCCTTGAGGTCAACGGCCCTGTGTACGCCGGCACCCGCTTGGCGATCAGCACCAGCGGCGATCTCAACGCCCAGCAAAGCCTTGCCGCGCGGGACAGCATCAACCTGTCCAGCGGCGGGCAACTGACCAACAACGGCATCATCGAAGCCGGGGTCAACGCCGACAGCAGTCGCAACACCACGGGCGATGTCAGCGTCACGGCGCAGAACTTCACCAACGTTGGCAGCCTGATCGCCAGTCGTGCGCTACAAGCGACGGTGGCGCAGACCTTGTTCAATCAGGGCGGCACGATCAGCGGACAGGGCAGCACGCAAATTACCGTCAACACCCTGGACAACCAAAACAAAGGCCGTGTGCTAAGCATCGGTAGTTTGGGGGTTAGCGCGGGTCAGTTGCTCAATGCCCAAGGTGGGTTGATCAACAGTACTGGCAACAGCGTCATCAGCGCCACCAGCCTCAGCAATGCCAATGGTCAGGTGTTGGCCGACCAGCGTCTGAATCTGACCGTCAGCGGCGCAGTGAATAATCAGGCCGGTACGCTGGCTGCCGGCCAAGGCTTGCAAATAAGCGCTGGCAGCCTCGATAACCGTCAGGCCGGTAGTCTGGTCACCGACGGCGACCTCAATCTCAACGTGATCGGGCTGCTGAATAACCAAAACGGCTTGCTCAGCGCCGTGGGACCGCTGCAACTGCACGCAGGTCTCGTGCTCAATAACGCCGGTCGCATCACCAGTCAGAATGACCTGACCGCCAACATCGGCTCGTTGACCCAGCAGGCTGGTCAGTTAGTTGCCCAAGGCAATCTGAGTCTGACCGGCAGCACATTGGATAACAGCCAGGGCGGCTTGGTCGGGGCGACAAAAGCGCTGAGCCTGAACGTCGGCGACATTGACAACCGTGGCGGGGAAATATCCAGCCAAGTCGGTGTGAGTGTTCTCGCTCAGCACCTGAATAACAGCAACGGCGGCAAGCTGCTGGCCGGCACCGCGCTAGGGCTGACGGTCGATCACCTGATCAATCAGAACAAGGGCCTGATGTTCGGCAACACCTTGCGCCTTGATGGTTCGGACCTGGACAACACCGGCGGCACACTGTCCAGCCAGACCCGGCTTGCCCTTAACCTCACGGGCGACTTGAGCAACAACAGCGGGCTGCTCAGCAGTGACGGTGCTTTGACGGTCAACGCTGGCAATGTGAACAATGGCGCGGGCAGTCTTTCCAGTGGTGGCGCGCTGACCGTCGCGGCCACCGGGGCGCTGAACAACCAAGGCGGTTCAATCAGCACTGATGTCGGTCTGACCTTGACCAGCGCCAGCCTGGATAACCGTAACAGCGGCGTACTGTCGGGCAAAGGCGTGAGTCACGTCAGCACCGGTGCCTTCGACAATAGCCACGGCGGGCGCTTGACCAGTGCCAACACGCTGAGCCTTAACGCAGCCAACGTCATCAACCAGGACTCCGGCCGCATCGCCAGTGCCATGGCCTTGACCGCCAACGTCAGTGGCCTTGATCAACAAGGCGGCGAGCTGTTCAGCAACACCGCGCTGAGCCTCGACCTGAACCATGGCCAACTGAACAACCAAGGCGGCCTGATCAATGCGCCCGGCGCACTGCTGCTGAAAAACCTTAACGGCGTCGCCAACCAAAACGGCGAAATCTCCAGCGCGCAAGCTTTCACCCTCGACGCCCAAAGTCTCGACAACAGCGGTGGCAAGCTGCTCAGCAATCAAGCGCTGACCCTGCGCCTGGCCCAGGCCATGAACAACATCAACGGGCTGATTTCGGCTGCCGCGCTGGACGTTCACAGCGCCAGCCTCGACAACACTGACGGTTTACTCAGCAGCCACGACAGTCTTAACCTGGTCGTGGACGGTGTGCTGGTTAACCACAACGGCACCGTGATCGCCGATGGAGATCTGCTGCTCAACGCCGTCACGGCCGATAACAGCCTGGGTCAAATGGCTGGCAAAAAAGATGTCATCGCCAACATTGGCAGCCTGCAGCAACAGGGCGGTCAACTGATAGCCCAAGGCACTCTGAGCCTCACCGGTGACAACCTGGACAACCGCCAAAAAGGCTTGGTCGGCGCTACCAATGGGCTGAGCATCAAGGTCGGAAACATCGACAACCGTGGCGGGGAACTGTCCAGCCAAGGCGTCATCAGCCTGATCGGCCAGCAATTGGACAATAGCGACAGCGGCCAAATATTGGGACAAACAACCCTGGCGCTCACTGTCGATAACATCATCAACCGCAACAAAGGCCTGTTGTCTGGCAGCAGCGGATTGAGCCTGTCCGGCACTTCGCTGGACAACGGCAGTGGCAGCGTACTCAGCCTGCACAGCATTGATGTGGGGCTGCTTGGCACCCTGGACAACAGCCTGGGTTTGTTCAGCAGTGAAGGTACCCTCGGCGTGCGCGTTGGCGCGTTGATCAACAGTGCGGGCAGTCTGTCCAGCGCTGGCGCTCTGAGTGTCAGCAGCGTTGCAGCGATCAACAACCAAGGTGGGCAGTTGGTCACCGACGGTAACCTTGACCTGCACAGCGCTAGCCTCGACAACAGCCAGCACGGCAGCATCAGCGGCAAAGGTCCGCTGCTGATTCAAACCGGCGCCTTTGATAACAGCCACAACGGACGCGTCAGCAGTGCTGATCGGCTTGACCTGACCGCTGCACAATTGACCAACCAGGACGGCGGCAGCATCGGCAGCAACAATGCGCTGACCGCCAGCGTCAGCGGACTGGATCAGCAAAACGGCACCTTGTTCAGCAACACCGCGCTGACCCTCGACTTGAACCACGGCCAGTTGAACAACCAGGGCGGCTTGATCAATGCGCCGGGTCCGCTGCGGCTGAAAAATCTCAGTGGCGTGGCCAACCAGGGCGGCGAAATATCCAGCGCCCAAGCGTTCAGCCTGACCGCGCAAACCCTCGACAACAGCAACGGCAAACTGCTGAGTAACCAAGGCCTGACCCTGCGCATCAATCAGGCATTGAGCAACATCGAGGGCTTGATCGCTGCGGCGGGCGTCGATGCCAGTGCCACTACGCTGGACAACAGCGGCGGAACCCTGACCAGTCGCGGCGACCTCGCGCTGAACGTCACCGGCTTGCTGGCTAATCAAAGCAACGGCCTGATCAATAGCCAAGGCAGTTTGCTGCTGAGCGCCAACAGCCTGAACTCCAGTAATGGCGGCGAAGTGTCCGCCAAGGGCGATGTTGGCCTGACCCTAAACGCACTGACCCAGAACGGCGGACGCCTGTTGAGCGATGCCGGGATCACTCTGGACCTGAGCGGCGGTGATATTGCTAACCAAAATGGTCTGATCACCGCCAAGGGACCACTGACCTTCAATCGCCTGCGCGACCTCAACAACCAGAGCGGCGAAGTCTCCAGCAGCCAGAGCTTCAGCCTGAGCGGGCGTAACGTCGACAATACCAGCGGCAAACTGATCAGCAGCAACCTGTTGGGCCTTAACGCCATCGGCCTGATCAACCAGAACGGCCTGATCTCTGGCTGGCAGGGCCTCACTGTCAGCGGCAGCAGCCTCGACAACCGCAACAGCGGCACACTGTCCAGCCGCAACGGCAACTTCGGCTTGACCCTCAGAGGTGCCTTGCTCAACAGCAATAACGGCGCACTGGTTAGCCAACAAGCGCTGAGCGTGACTGCCGCCAGCCTCGACAACAGCGGCGGTATTTTGTCCAGCGGTGCAGGCCAGGCCTTGACCGTCAGCGGCCTGCTGAACAACGGTCAACACGGCCTGATCGACAGCGGCGCAGCACTTATTGTGCAGGCCATGACTCTTGGCAACGCGGCAGGTGTGATAAACGCGCAACAAAACCTCAGCTTCACCGGCACCACCCTGGACAACAGCGCCGGCAGCCTGGCCGCCAACGGCGCGGTGACCCTCGACCTGCTGGGCGCCTTGATCAATACCAACGGCAAACTCGCCAGCGCCGGTGCGTTGTTGATTCAGCGCGCCAGCCAGATCGACAACCAAGGCGGCCAACTGGCCAGCCAAAGCCTGATGACCTTGCTCACGGGCGGTCTTGACAACAGTAACCACGGTACCGTCGCGGCCAGCGGCCAATTGCTGCTCACCGCGACCGGCGCGGTGCTGAACAACGCCGATGGCTTGATCTACAGCCAGAACGCCGACGTCCAATTACAAGCGGGCAGCTTCGCCAACGGCAAAGGCTCACTGCAAAGCCAAAGCGCGCTGGGCCTGACGGTATCCGGCGACATCGACAACCAAAGCGGTCGGATCATCGCGCAAAGTGGCGACCTCAACATTAACGCCGGCAACGTCGATAGCCGTGGCGGTGTGCTCTCCAGCCTGCAAGGTGCGTTCACCTCGCACCTGACCGGCGTGCTGAAAAACGGCTATGACCTGAACAACAATCGTCAGGGTGGCATCACCCAGGCTCAGCGCCTGAACCTGACCGCCCTAGGCGGTATCGACAACTATGGCGGTCGCATCTCGGCGCAAAGCGGCGACGCGACTATCAACACCGCAAACTTCGACAACCGCAACGGCGGCCTGTACGCCAAAGGCAAGATCAACGTCACCGGCAACAACTTTGATAACAGTGGCGACAATGACGGCCAGATCGCCGGTCAACAAATCGACCTCAACCTCGGTGGCGCGCTGAACAACCGCCTGGGCATTATCGAGAGCGACAGCACCCTCGCGATCAAGGCCGCCAGCCTCGATAACCAGACCGGCCAGCTGCGAGCCCTGGGCACCAGCGGCAAAACCAGTTTCCAGATCGGTGGCCTGTTCGACAACCGTAACGGCACCCTGGAAAGCGCCAACACCGATCTGACGCTGGCAGTGGGTGGTTTCCTCAACGGCGGCGGTAGTTTGCTGCACGTGGGCAATGGCACCTTTGATATTTCCACCGCCAACGTCACGGGCGCCGGTGGCAGCATCGTCACCCGTGGCGGCCTGAGCCTCAACGCCGATAGCTGGACCAACAGCAGCGTGATTCAGGCCGGGCGATTGAACGTCAACGTCAACAACTTCAGTCAGACCTCAAGCGGTCAACTGCTGACCTCCAACAGCTTCGTCGGCAGTGGCGGCAACTGGTACAGCGACGGCTTGATCGCCAGTGATGGCAGCCTGAACCTGAATCTCGGCGGCACGTACTGGGGCAATGGTCGGCTCAGCAGTCTTGGGACCCTCGGGCTAAGCGCCGCGCAATTGAGCCTCAATGCGGCCACCAGCATTGCTGGCGGCGGTGATACCACGATCAACGTGGGTGGATCTCTGACCAACTCGGGTCGCTTGACCTCGGCCGCCAACCTGAATCTGACCGCAGGCGCGATCAATAACCTCGGGACGCTGGGCAGCGGACAGCAACTGACCGTCACCACCGGCTCAATGGTCAACGATCACGGACTGATTTTCAGCGGCGGCGACATGGGCCTTCGGGTCAATGCCTTGAACAACAACTACGCCAACATCTATAGCCTGGGTAATCTCAGCATCGACCGTGATGGGCAGGGAAGCTTGGCCGGCAGCATCATCAACAGTTCTGCGTCGATTCAAAGCGACGGCAGCATGAGCCTGGCGGCGAGCACGATTCAGAATATCCGTGCGGTGCTGACCACTAATAATCAGGGCATCTACACCGCATCAATTACCGAGATGCAATGCATTGAGGGGTATAACGCGGGTGATTGCAGCGGCGGCAAGGAAAACCACGTCTGGCAAATACTTCAGCGCGATAAATTCGAAGTCATCGCTGCCAGCGACGCCTCCAGTATCACGGTGGGCGGAAACCTGAACATCAACGGCGGTGATTTGCTCAACCAGAGCAGCACCATCGCCACCGGCGGCAGCCTGACAGCCACCGTCAACAACTTGGTCAACAGCGGCATCGAGACAGGTGAAACCGAAACCACACGGGTATATGTCTCTGAGCGCACTAGGGATGCCGGGGGGTGGTATGACGCAGCCGGTGCCTTTACGGGCAAGTACTGGTATCAGAGCAGCGGCTACAACGCCAATGACCTGGGTGGTCTTGAAGCGGGGATGAGCAGCTTTATTGGCATGACTGAAAGGGAGCTTACGCAATTTGCTCTGAGCAAAAAGCTGGCTTCCAGCGACCAAAGCTACGCCGCCGTGATTCAGGCGGCCGGTGCGGTCAACATCAGCGCCCAGAACAACATCGATAACAGCGTGGTACGCCCCGGCTACAACTACGTGGGCAGCGGTCCCCGGACCGGTACCGACGCGGCGGGCAGTGCCTTCTCGACCCGCGTGACCCTGAATCAGCAACTGCCTCCGGACCTTGCGCAGCAGCAGGTCAACCCACTGGCGTTGCCGGGCTTCAGCCTTCCGACCGGCCAGAACGGCTTGTTCCGTCTGAGCGGACAAGGCACCAACACCCCGGTCGCCAGCGGCCCGCAAAATTGGACCATGGGCGGCGCCAGCCTCTCCTCGGCACAGCGCCAACAACCGCTCCCTACTGGCCCGGCGCGGAATATTCAGTTGGGCACCGGCACCCAGCCTTCCGCCAGCGCTGTTGATCTGAGCCCGGCAAGTCGTCACGTCGCCAGCATCGGCGCTGATGCCAGCACAATTAATGTCACCACTCCAGGCGCAGCCCCATCGGGCGCTGTATTGCCCGGCCGCTCCACGGCCTTTACAGTCAACCGTGTCCAGGGTTTACCGGCCAGTAGCAGCCAGTCCAGCCCCCAGAAATACCTGATCGAAACCAATCCGGTACTCACTGACCTCAAACAGTTCATGAGTTCGGACTACCTGCTCGCGGGCCTCGGCTACAACCCTGACGACAGCGCCAAGCGCCTGGGTGACGGGCTCTACGAGCAACGGTTGATCCAGCAGGCCGTTGTTGCCCGCACCGGCCAGCGCTTCATCGATGGTCAGACCTCCGATGAGGCGCAGTTCAAGTACTTGATGAGCAACGCCATCGCCAGTAAACAGGAACTCAACCTGTCGCTCGGCGTCAGCCTGACCTCCGAACAAGTTGCTGCGCTGACCCATGACATCGTCTGGATGGAAAATGCCACGGTCAATGGTGAGCAAGTGCTGGTGCCGGTGCTGTACCTGGCCAACGCCAACCACCGCCTGGCTGCCAACGGCGCCCTGATCCAGGGCAGCGACGTGACCATGATCGCCGGCAAGGACCTGAATAACGCCGGTACCTTGCGCGCAACCAACAACCTGGCGGCCACTGCAGGCAACAATCTGGTCAACAGCGGCCTGATCGAAGCTGGCAATCGCCTCGACCTGCTCGCGGGCAACGACCTGACCAACAAGGCTGGCGGGATCATCGCCGGTCGCGACATCAGTCTCACCGCCATCAATGGCGACGTGATCAACGAACGCACGGTCACCAGCCACCAGAGCAGCACCGGCTACAAAAAAGAGCAACGTGACTTTGTCGACAACACCGCCCGTGTTGAAGCGGCCAACAACCTGACCATCAACGCTGGGCGCGACATCAACAACAGCGGCGGTGTCCTGAAAAGCGGCGCCGACACCACGATCAATGCCGGTCGAGACGTCAACATCATCTCGGCCGAGCAAATCGTCAGCAACGAGCGCGGCAGCAACCACCGGGATCAAACCATCACGCAAAACGGCTCCAGCATCGACGCTGGTCGTGACCTGACGATCAACGCCGGCCGTGACCTCACCGCCATAGCCAGCCAGATCGACGCCAAGCGCAACATCGCCATAGCCGCTACCGAAAACCTCACCCTGGCCTCGGCGGCGGATGAGCAGCATTCATACAGCAAGTCCAAGAAGGTCACGAGCCAGCAAGATCACGTTAGTCAGGTGTCGACGGTTGTTACGGCGGGCGGCGATGTTGCGCTGAGTGCGGGCAACGACCTGGGCTTGATTGCCAGTAAGGTCGAGGCCGGAAACGAAGCCTATCTGGCGGCGGGCAACAAGCTTCAACTACTGGCCGCGCAGAACAGCGACTACTCGCTGTACGACATGAAGAAAAGCGGCAGTTGGGGCAGCAAAAAGACCCAGCGCGATGAAGTCACCCAAGTCACCAACGTCGGGAGTGAAATCACCACGGGTGGAAATCTGACGCTGGTCAGTGGCGGCGATCAGCGTTACCAGGGCGCCAAGCTGAACAGCGGCAAGGACCTGACCCTCGACAGTGGCGGGAGCATCACTTTCGAGGCGGTGAAGGACTCGCATCAAGAAAGCCACGACAAGAGCAGCAACAGCTGGGCATGGACCCGCATGCAGAGCAAAGGTCAGGTTGACGAAACGTTGCGCCAAAGCCAACTGACCGCCAAAGGCCAGATGCTCGTCAACGCAGTTGATGGGCTGCACATTGACGTCAAAGACATCAACCAGCAAAGCGTAAGCCTGACGATAGACGCCATGGTTCAAGCCGATCCAAGTCTGGCTTGGCTGAAAGACGCTGAAGTGCGGGGCGATGTGGATTGGCGTCAGGTCAAAGAGTTGCATGACAGCTGGGACGTGAGCCATTCCGGGTTGGGCGGTCCAGCGATGATCGTGATCATTATTATCGTCACTTACTTCACTGCGGGTGCAGCTTCGGGTTTCGTCGGTTCAGCTGCTGGCGCCACCGCTGGTTCAACGACCGCACTTTCGGCAGGCGTTGCAGCCACAGCCACTACAAATGCGATTGCCGCTGGTTGGGCCAACATCGCCCTTAGTGCTGCGCTCACTTCCGCAGCGGGTGCGGCTACGGTCAGCACCATCAACAACAAAGGCAACCTCGGCGCTGCTGTAAAAGAGACGTTCAGCAGCGACAGCATGAAAAATTACATTATCGCTGGCATCACAGCGGGTCTTGCTGCTGGGCTGTACAACGGTTGGACCAGTACCACAACTGGTTCAGGCACCGCGTTAACCGACTCCACCAGTGGCGCATTGGCCAACACGGGCAAGGTCATCGTTGCCAACCCGAGTGGGCTGGGTAGCCTGAGCGGTATCGGTCAATTCGCAGCAAACCAGGCGCTGCAAAACACCACCTCCGCGGTGCTCAACAAAGCATTGGGTCGTGACGGCAGCCTTAGCGACGCGTTGCAAAACAGCCTGGTGAATGCGTTTGCCGCCTACGGATTCAACCTTGTCGGTGACATCGGGGTGGACAACAAACTGCAAGAAAGTGGTCTGGCTAAAATTGGGTTGCACGCGGTAATGGGCGGTTTGGCGTCCCTAGCCGCCGGGCAGGACTTCAAAACAGGAGCCTTGGCGGCAGGGGTTAACGAAGCGTTAGTCGATCATTTGGCCTCGGCCTATGCCGGGATGTCCACGGAGGACAAGGCCCGGTTGTTGACGATGAATGCGCAACTGATCGGTGTACTGACGACGGCTGTGGCGGATCCGAATGCCGATACCGCGAAATTGCAGGTTGGGTCGTGGGTTGCGCAGAATGGGACGCAGTACAACTACCTATCCCACAATCAGGAAGAAGAGAAGAATCAGCAACTCAAGAAATGCGGTGAGGACAAAGTATGCGCCATGGGCACTTCAACCAAATGGGCCTTGGTTGATATTCAGCAAGACATAGGCCTAGGTGTCGGAGTAGGCGGTGGCATTGGTTTGTCGGCGGCGGAAACTGCTGAGGGGATGTGGGAGTTAGCCAAAAACCTACCAGAAACCATGGCCGCCCTGAAACAGCTAGCAACCTCAGAAGAGTTTCGTCAACAGTTTGGTGACAACTACTTCAAGGATTTGGAAACCAGGGCTACACTGCTAACCCAGGCATACAACGATGCAGGTTGGGATGGAGCAGTAACCGCCGGAGTTGAAGGCGGACGATTTGCTGCCGAGCTTGTCGGGGTACTAACAGCGGTTCGTGGTGCGGCAGCGGTAGTGGCCAAGTTACCCACTGCTGCTCAAGGTCTGGTCAGTGCGATCGCCGAGATGCCGGTGGGCGGTAGTAAAGCTGCTCAGATCGGTGCAGTGGGGGATTTGGGTGGTGCAAAAGGGACCTCTACGGCACCAGCTTGGGATAATGCTGTGTCCAAAGCCGATGGAGATTTTGGCTATCTGCCACCCCTCCGGCAAAATTACGTTCGAGAAGTTTACGATCTACAAACGTCCGTAGATAATTTGCGCGCTGGAGGCGCTAGCGCTGAAGACATAGCAAAATATGCATACAGTGCTAGGAATGATCTGAAGTTGAAATATAGAGAGTATACGCCGCCAGATATGCTAGAGACTATTGATGCGAGAAACATGGAACGATACGGAAATAAGATTGGTCCTGCGTTTGACGATCTCGTTAAGAAAGGGAAAACTTTTGAGCAAATTATAGAAAGCTCTACGCGAGCTGGTGGTGGGGATATTTTCTAAATGCCAATGCTTATTGATGAAAAAACATTCTCTATTGGGAGTATGAGTTCTGGAAGATTGTATGCGGACTTAACGTCGGAGGTGGGCTGGGAAGGGTTTCCTAGTTATGCTGAAGCATTTGTAAATATGTTTTTTGGAGAGATTGTTAGTAGAAGCGACTCCGTTGATACTAGGGTTTGGGGTGTGTCTTTAAATAACGAGAGCCTAAGGCTTGTGTATGAAGATTTTCCTGTAATGATTACCTTGGAGTCGCAAAGTGATGGTGGTGATAAGTTTATTGAGGCGCTGAAGGCTCGTCTAAAAGAAAATAGTTGATTCTTTGGTGCAAAAGCAACTGGAGCGGCGTTAGAGAGCGAGGCGACGGGCTTCTTTGGTCAGCAAAGAAAGTATTGGTCTCAAGAGCCAATACAATTTAATGGTAATAAAGTTTATCAGAGGAATGACTTGGTTGATCCGAGTAGGGTGGATAGCCAAACTGGTCTGACAAATTTGGATCTCGTGAAAAATGGATTGGCTCCATATGGGCCTGATGGCAAGAAGGTCAATCTGCATCATATGTTGCAAACCCAAGACGGTCCAATTGCTGAGGTTACGCAAAGCTTTCACCAACAAAATAGTGGTGCTATTCATATAAATTCGGGTTCTGATATTCCTTCTGGAATCAACAGATCACAGTTTGAAAAGTGGAAAAAAGACTATTGGAGAAGCCGAGCAAATAATTTTTGAATTATGAATTTTAGTATTGGAGGTTATTATGGATATTGACATAAGAGATGTTGTCGCAGAGCTGAAAAGCGTTCGTATGTCTCTTCCAAATGCACAGCGACTTCCTGATGATGCCTTAATTATTGCTTATGAGCGTGAACTCGGTATCTCATTTTCGGATGAGTATAAGATTTTTGCCAAGGAGGCAAGTGATAGTATTTTTAATGGCAAGGATGCGCTTCGATTAACCGTGGACAGAAATAGCCCGAGAGAGCTTCTGAACGTTGTTGCGGAGGCTCGAGAGCAAGGTGTTCCAAAGTCGTGGCTCCCCATTTGCGAGGATAATGGGAACTACTATTGTCTTCTTGAGGATGGCTCTGTCAGTTACTGGGCGCATGATGGGCGCTCCAATGAAACTTGGCCCAGTCTCGCTAGTTGGATAAAACATGCATGGATAGATGGTGAGTAGCCTTTATAGGAATATTACTAACACCGGCCTTATGCCGGTGTTTTTTGCACCCTATCTGCACCCTTTTTGCCGCCTTCCTGCACCCATCCTGTAGCCTTCTTGTACTCAAGCTGTATCCTTTTTGCAGTCCCTTTGTCTCCTTTTTGTCTACCACCCTGACGACCTACGGTCTATCTGCTCAATACGCCCTTTTTGAGCATGAATTTTCGCTCCTTAACAGGAGCAAAATCTCAATACACAACACGTACCTCTTGCGAGGTGGGTATTTTCTATATGTATCAATTGGTTATCCGGTTTATGTCTTCTAGGTGCTGCTATACACTTGTAATACGAAATGCAGGTTTCACCCAATAAACACTGACGTATGGCGTATAGCTTTTGCTATACGCAGCAGTGAAGCATGGGGGTCGGTTCACTCTTTCAGATCGGCCCTTTTTTCTGGTTACGCACTGGGTGGTCGGCTGCTGTTATCCGCCCCCATGATTTTTGATGCCTGGTACTTGAGAATCATCCCATCGAGCAGTGCCTTGATCACTGATTTCTCGGCTTCGGGCATATGACTGACGGCCTCGAAACGCAGGCGTAAATCGTCGGACGGCCCACGCTCTCCTTCAGCAAACACCAAATCATCCAGACTGACGTGCAGCGCCTGAGCAAGCCTAATTAGGGCTTCTAAGGTTGGTTGCGCCGTCCCTGCCTCATAGCGCCGAATCTGATTAACGTGCACTGACGCGGTGTCAGCCATAGCCGCTACCGAAAACCTCACCCTGGCCTCGGCGGCGGATGAGCAGCATTCATACAGCAAGTCCAAGAAGGTCACGAGCCAGCAAGATCACGTTAGTCAGGTGTCGACGGTTGTTACGGCGGGCGGCGATGTTGCGCTGAGTGCGGGCAACGACCTGGGCTTGATTGCCAGTAAGGTCGAGGCCGGAAACGAAGCCTATCTGGCGGCGGGCAACAAGCTTCAACTACTGGCCGCGCAGAACAGCGACTACTCGCTGTACGACATGAAGAAAAGCGGCAGTTGGGGCAGCAAAAAGACCCAGCGCGATGAAGTCACCCAAGTCACCAACGTCGGGAGTGAAATCACCACGGGTGGAAATCTGACGCTGGTCAGTGGCGGCGATCAGCGTTACCAGGGCGCCAAGCTGGACAGCGGTAAGGACCTGACCCTCGACAGTGGCGGGAGCATCACCTTTGAGGCGGTGAAGGACCTGCATCAGGAGAGTCATACCAAGAGCGATAGCGACCTGGCATGGCAGTCCTTCGAGGGTAAGGGCAGTACCGATGAAACGTTGCGTCAAAGCCAGCTGACGGCGAAAGGGCAGACGGTCATCAATGCCGTCAATGGCCTGAACATCGACATCAAGCAGATCGACCAACACACTGTTTCGCAAACCATCGACGCCATGGTCAAGGCCGACCCTCAACTGGCGTGGCTTAAAGAAGCCGAAGCCCGTGGCGACGTGAATTGGAAGCAGGTCAAGGAACTGCACGACTCCTTCAAGTACAGCAACTCCGGCCTGGGCGAAGGGGCGATGCTGGCGATCATTATCATCGTCACGGTGCTCACTGCGGGGGCGGCGAGTAGCGCGGTGGGCATGATGGCTGGAACCGAGGCCGGAGCCGGGTCCGCGATGGCTGCCGCCGGGAGTAGCGCGATGGTAGAGGCGGGAACTGCCGTGGGAACGGCAGCGGCAGGATGGGGCAACGTCATGGCTACGGCCGCGCTGACCTCGATGACCAGTACCGGTGCCGTCAGTTTTATCAACAACAAGGGCAATCTGGGCGGCACTTTCAAAGACACCTTCAGTAGCAATAGCTTGAAAAATGCCGTGATTGGGAGTTTGACTGCCGGCGCGATGAGCTATGCCGACAGCACATGGTTTCAGAGCCCGGTCGACGCAACCAATAGCGGATCGCAAGTCACGAGCGCGGGCCCCATCCAAAATCCTGGTTATTCCAGCGATATGCTCAGTTGGAGTAATGCCGAGCAAACCACACTGCGCAGCGGTACGCATGCGTTGATCAACGGCGGGATCTCGACGGCTATCAACGGCGGTAGCCTGGGTCAGAGCTTGGGCGGCGAGCTTGTGGGTGAGGGCTTGGACCTAGCTGCGGCGGCGGGTAACCAGGGGGTTGGTGATCTTGCTCATGAATTGAAAGTTGATCCTGGAACAGCCGAGACAATATTTCTACATGCTGTATTGGGTGGGTTGATATCGTCGGCAAAAGGGGAAGGGTTTGCCAGTGGGGCTATTGCGGGTGGTGTTGCTGAGGGCTTGACACCTCAGGCTAACGATTTACTGGCGCAGTACGTCAGTGATCATTTCAACGTTGGCGATTTAAGTCTGCAAGGTAGTCAAGACAAGATCGCGACGGCTCAACTTATTGGCTTGCTCTCAGCATCACTGGCGGGTGGCAACCCCAATACCGGCAGTTTGATTGGCGGGGCCGGGGAGAAGTACAACAACGAGCTACACCAGAACCAAGTAGAGGAAGCAGACTATGAGCTGAGGAAAATGATGGGTGAATCCATCCCTCAGCAGGAGCAAGATGACCTTGCTAAGGTCGAGCCTATCGACATCATGCAAGGACCACATGGTGGTGCTAGCCCTCTGGGTAGCACCATTCCCACTATTAGGGGGCGACTTCCAATTAATAGTAGCTATGCCGGTAGTACCCATCCTTCAGGAGTAGATTTTACTGAACAGGGATTTCCAGACTTTTCCCCTTATGCTAAATATGGGGCGCAAATTGTGGGGCTTACCGGGATGTACGGAGTAGACTCTAAGCTTGCAAACTTGGCGGTTGGATTAGTCGCAACCCCCAACGGGTTTGTCTGGCATCATGTTGAGGATGGACAGACAATGCTCCTAATACCCCAAGATGTGCATAACTCTACGAGACATACCGGTGGTGCCTCAGTTATTAGAAATGGAGGGTTTGATAAATGAAAGTTGAAGTTAAAGAAGTTAGAGGTGTGGAGTTTGGGGCTTTTGAGGCGGTTGAGGCATTTGTTGGTAGGGTTCTAAATAATTCAATCAGGCTTTTTTTTGAAAAGTTTAATGGCGGGAAACCAGCGTTAAATATTTTTGATGTGGGCAGTGATAATAATAGTGGTGTGAATCAGTTTATTCCTATTGATGAGGTGGTTTCAGAGCTTGAGCGGTTCGAGTTTAGAGAAGGGTTTATTCCGATTGCTTGGGCCGAAGGTGGCAATTATTTGGCGGTTGATTTGATAGATGGTTGTGTTTATTTTGTTGATCATGAAATCTTAGATGGTTATGTGAAGTTATCAGTGGGGATTGATGCATTTTTGGATGGCTTGAATCCATCTTCAAACGATGATGTGGTGTTGAAGCCTGGGCAGGTAATAAAGGTCTGGGTAAACCCTAATCCTATTAAAGGTCTTAAGAATACATAAGAAATAGACAAAGCGATAACAACGAGGGAATTTGAATGTACCGAACCTGAATTCATAGAATAAGTGCAACGTTTGAAATGATAGGCAGAGAGCCAGCCACCGATAGAGTCCAGGCTCTCACACCGAAGGATTCAAGCGCAGATGAGTACGCCTTACCGGCAGCTGACTCAGGGCCAACGTTATCAGATCGAGGGCGGCTTAGCCGCTGGAAAAAGCCAAGCAAGCATTGCTAAACAGCTGGGCGTGCATCCCGCAACGATCAGTCGTGAGGTTCGCCGCAATAGCAGCCAGACGTGCTACAAAGCTGTTTCGGCGACCATGCAAAGTGATGCCCGTCGAGCTGATGCGCGCAAACACTGCAAGCCTGTAACGTGGTTCAGCCATTACCTGCCGCTCTGGCTAAAACACGGCATGAGCCCGGAACAGATTGCTCAGCGACTGAAGCAAGAACAACCGGAACATGCAGTTAGCCATGAGTGGATTTATCGGTTTATTGCCACCGACAAACATGCCGGTGGCGCGCTCTATATGTATCTGCGACCCCGCCGTAAGCGCTATCGAAAACGCTACGGAAGCCACGACCGGCGCGGGCAGTTGCGTAATCGGGTGTCGATAACCGAACGACCATCCGAAGCTGAAACCCGCGAGCGGCTGGGCGATTGGGAAGGTGATACGGTGCATGGCGTTGGTGGCAATCTGGTCACGTTGGTGGATCGTAAAAGCGGTTATCTGAGCGCCTACCCGGTCAAACGAAGGTATCCGATCCATGAACCATACCTACCGCCAGACGCGCTTCGCGTTTACCGTGGCATCTCTGACGAGCAGTTCCACGGCAACAACGCTTCGTAATCAGCTACCGACTGCGCATGTGGCATCCTTTCCAGTACGTGGCGCAGCCACGTATAGGGCTCCTGGCCGTTGACCTTGGCGGTCTCGACCAAGCTGTATATCTGCGCACTGGCCGTCGCGCCCTTGGGCGTGTCGCTGAACAGCCATGCCTTGCGCCCGATGACAAACGGTTCTATTGCACGCTCAGCTCGGTTGTTGTCTATCGGTAAACAACCAGCCTCTATGTAACGTTCCAGCCAGCTTTTCAACTGAGCCAGGATCGGCAGGCTCTTTTCCTGACGATTCATAAAACGCTGTTCATCGCTGACGTCCTTGAGTTCACGCTCTATGCCATACAGCTTGTTGATCATCGTCAGCGCGATATCTGCACGTCCCGTCTTGCCCTTGGGCTGCACTTTTTGCGCGTCAACGAACTTGCGTCGCGCATGGGCCATGCACGCCAGACGCTCCACGCCAGGTTGCAACGCCAATGCGTTGTAACCCGCGTAGTCGTCGGTCATCACGAGCCTCGATAACTTTCCAGCAGGCGCAACGGTACTTCTTGCGCACGGCTGGAGGTGTAGTCGAACAGCACGACTTTTCGATCTGGCGGCCCACTGGCTTGCACCCACATCCAGAATTGGCTGGTCGGGTCTCGACCTGGCTCCTTGAGTACCTAGACGCGGGTTTCATCGCAGTGAATGACCGGGCTTTCCAGCAACCGATCACGCATCAGACTCAGCAACGGTTGCAAGTGCTCGCCGCATTGGATGATCCAGCGCGGGCAACGACCTGACCAACAAGGCTGGCGGGATCATCGCCGGTCGCGACATCAGTCTCACCGCCATCAATGGCGACGTGATCAACGAACGCACGGTCACCAGCCACCAGAGCAGCACCGGCTACAAAAAAGAGCAACGTGACTTTGTCGACAACGCCGCCCTTGCCTTCGATCGGGCCACCGATCATGTCGAATCTGACCTTCACGTTTAGTAACCATGATCGGCAGAGAGCACTGATCACTGATGCTGGTGGCTACAGGCAGAAAACGACCGCCCCGTTTTGAAGGCCTCAGAACTTGATGTTGAAGCCTGCAAACATCGAGCGAGGCGCCGCTGGGGTGGTTGATTGGGGGTTTGATAGCCCAAGGGAGGGGATGTCGCCAACGGCGGCGAATCCACCATGGGTGGCATATTGCCGATTAAGGGCGTTATCAAGTTTGGCGAACAGTCTGATGTTGTCGGTAAGCTGGTAGGCGCTGTGGACATTGAAAACCGTATACCCGCCCAACCTGGCATTTTTGTTTGAATCGTCACCCACATAATACTGGCCGCTGTTGGCTATCACGTCTCCACCCAGGGTCCATGCAGACGTCATCTTATAGTCGCCGCCCAACTTGAACTGTAGGGGCGAAATGCCAGGGATCTTGTTGCCTGGGGTGACAAGAATATTACCGTTTGCATCGGCATCGGGGTTATTGGCCAACGTCAGGGTTAACTTGGATTGATAAGTGGCATCGACATAGGCCAGGCAAGTTGATGTCCTGCGAAAACGGGTTGCCCTGTACATCGGAGATCACCATGCCAGGCGTCTGCTGAGACAGCGTATCCAGCACTGAAGCTGATTTATTGCGATCGAAATCATCAGAAATCAGCGATCGAGTGTCTGTCGACACTTTGTCGCAATCGCTTGCTCGGCATAGGCTATGCCGCACTCATTCTGTTGCCCCATAGTGTCTTATGGCACACGTGCACAAGCAGACTAAAGTCTCGCCCTCATACCCTACAGTTCCACTTGGACATTGCCGATAGTGGTCATATCAGCAGCCTATGGCCGTCAGTTCGCAGCACTTTGAGGAAATGCAATGTTCAAACGTTTTAGTCAGGCCTTGGGTCATGTCGGTGTAAAGGCCAAGCTTGCCTTGGGCTTCGGCCTCTTGGTGTTACTGACCTTATTGATCGCGCTGACCGGCTGGCACAGCGCCAATAACATGGTCGACCGCGGCAACAAGATCAGCGCCATTGCGAACCTAAGCGCCCTGACTAAAGATTTACGCGTTAACCGCCTGCGCTATCTGGCTGAGCGCAACGAACAAAACAGCGCCGCAGTGTCAGGCGTGCTGGAACGTATCCAGGACAATCAACGGTCTCTGAGCGGCGTGGTGAGTAATCCTGTGGACCTGCAACTTATCGAGGAGCAAGGCCGCATCGTTGAGGACTACCGGACCCGCTTCAGCACGCTTGAGCGAACCTTTAAAGACCGTGAATCAGCGCTCGCGAAGTTGGTGCAGAGCGCTGCAGAAATCACCGAGGCGCTAAATGAAGCCACCCAGGACCTTGTCAGCGCCCCTGCGGTTGAAGGTCAAAATGACACTCTGCGCTTGAGCCAGTTTCAGGCCATCGGCCAACTCGCCGTGCATATCCAGCAGGCCCGCATAGTGGTGTACAGCTTCATCTACACCAATGATCCGAGCAAAGAGCAAGGAACTCTGGCGACTATTGATCAGGTCACAGCCGAACTGATCAAGGTCCGCGACGCGACTGCGCCTCGAGAACAAGGCCGCCTGACGCAAGCGGAACACGTGCTGGAACAGTACCGCAAGGATGTGCAGAACTATGCTGCACAGGTACACACCAGCCTGGAAACGCTTGATCAGATGGCTGTTTCTGGCGTCAGTCTCGAGGCGCTTAGCCAGAAACTCATCGACAGCCAGAGTCAGGCGCGCGACAGCGAGGCGCAAAGTGCTCGCCAATTGCTGGTGATCAGTACGCTGCTGGCGTTGGCCCTGGGCATCCTCGCGGCATGGGTCATCACTGCACAGATAGTCCATCCGCTGCTGGAAACCCTGAAAGCCGCAGAACGCATCGCTGCGGGTGATCTTAGTCACGACATCAAGACCGAGCGGCGTGACGAGCTTGGCCAGTTACAGCGCAGCATGCAGGGTATGACGGTGAGTTTGCGCGAGCTGATCGGTGGCATCAGCAAGGGTGTCACCCAGATTGCCAGTGCGGCGGAAGAGTTGTCCGCCGTTACCGAGCAGACCAGTGCGGGTGTGAACAGCCAGCGAGTCGAAACCGATCAAGTCGCGACCGCCATGAACGAAATGACCGCCACCGTACAAGAAGTGTCACGTAACGCCGAAGAAGCCTCAAATGCCGCCGCCGCCGCTGATAAAGAGGCGCGAGCAGGTGAAAAAGTTATTGGTGAGGCTATAGATCAAATCGAACTGTTGGCCGTCGAGGTCGATAACTCTAACAAAGCGATGAATCATCTGAAGGAGGAAAGCGAAAAAATCGGCGGCGTGCTCGATGTGATCAAGGCCGTGGCTCAACAAACCAATCTGTTGGCGCTCAACGCCGCCATTGAAGCCGCGCGAGCGGGAGAGGCTGGACGGGGTTTCGCTGTCGTTGCAGACGAAGTCCGAAGCCTGGCTCAGCGCACTCAGAAATCCACCGAAGAAATCGAAGGGCTAATCACTAGCCTGCAAAGCGGTACACAGGAAGTGTCGACCGTAATGGAAAGCAGCCGTGTCCTCACGGACAGCAGCGTCGAATTGACCCGTCGCGCCGTCACATCTCTGGAAAGTATCACGCGCACGGTGTCGACGATCCAGTCGATGAACCAGCAAATTGCCGCCGCCGCCGAGCAGCAGAGCGCCGTGGCCGAGGAGATCAATCGCAGCGTACTCAACGTGCGCGACATCTCCGAGCAAACTGCTGGCGCCAGCGAGGAAACGGCGGCCTCAAGCGTCGAACTGGCGCGCTTGGGCAACGAGCTGCAGGTCATGGTCAGCCATTTTCGCACCTGAGACCAGGCCGTTACGCGGATTCAAGGCCTGCCAGGTGCAGGCTGTCACCCTTCTTAGCCAAGGTGTGCAGGCAATCAAGTTTGTCCAGTGACTGATAAATTGACGTCACAAATCCGTCGGGCTACCATGTGTGGCACTTTGATATCTATGGTGGCTAGACGGGTTGTGGCTCTTTCAGAGAGCTATGGCCAATGAGCGCCAGCTTCATCGCCAGAAACATCTTCCATGGGGCAGACAAGGGGGGGTTATATAAATTGCATCTCAGGGCATGTGGATAAGTCCGCTCTCTTTTATTGCAACGCCTTGTCTTGATTGCCTTCCTCGCGCCTCGAGTCGCAGGTGATGTTCAGCGTCAACAATGACCAAAAAATAGGGAAGTTTTAAGTGATAAAAAATATCTCAAAAATGTTCGTCCTTTTCGCGCTAGTTCTGCTTTATGGCTGTGCGTCTGCGCCATCAGTTAGCACGATGCAAGGTGAGTTGGCCGGGTATTCGCTGCCGAAGCCTGCCGTTGGGGACAAGGGATTAGTTTATGTGATTCGTCCAAGTTCAGCGGGTACGCTGGTTCGTTTCAATGTTTTCCTGGATGACCAAGAGGCCCATTCTGAAATGGGTTATACACGTGGGAATGAATACATTTATTTCTACGTTACACCGGGTTCGCATACCCTTAACTCTAAGGCTGAAAACTGGGCCGAGTTGAAAGTAAACGTGCGTGCAGGGGAGATCGTCTACGTTAAACAGAGCGTGGAAGTCGGGTTTGTGATGGCCAGGAACAGCCTGAGCCTGTTAGGTGATATGGAAGGTCGTTACTTTGTCAAAGAGGCTTCTCTCGGCACGGTTACCAAAGAAACTAAATGACGTTGTAATCGTCAATAAGATTAAAAGGCTCCCGTTTGTTTTTTGGCCTGTTTGTCCAGAAAGTAAACCTGTCCCTGGTGGGCGATAAAACCATCGGCGTTCGGTTCGCCCGCCTCGGTGGGTGCTAATCATCAGCGAGGAGTTGAGGTGCTTTGAAGTGGTACCTCAACCCTCAACCAACGCCTTTATCTCTCTCTCCAGCTCCTGCATATCCCCCAGGTTCAGTTCGATCAAACGGCGCAGGTGGCTGATCGACTCCAGCCCGATATGCAAACAAACAAACCCCAGTTGTTGATTGTCTTCGTGGGTCAGTTGGACGTCCATGCGCACATCGACGTCTTCGCTCAGGTGGATGTCGACGGCGAAGGGTTGATCCGGGTTGCCGAGCCATGGGGTTGGGCGTTGGATGAGCAGGCCTTTGAGGGACAGGTCAAGCAGCCGAACCGGCCAGCGGTTCGGGCCTTGGCTGAGTTCGGTTTTGGCGTCGAAGGCGATGCGTTTGAAGCGTCGACGCTCTGCGTTGGATTCGGTCATGGTTTCACCCTCTGAAGCGCTGACTATAGCTTCATAAACCGACCTGTACCTGCCGACATTTTCCCCGCAGGTTGATTGCGACCCGTTCTTGGTCTTTCGTCGCCGAAAACCCGCGCAGGACCCTGTTCGGGGGGTGGCCTTTCGCGCTGTTGAGTCTAAACTCGGAGGTCTGTTCCTAGATCACTCGCTGGAAAATAAAAAAAATGAAAACCAATACTAGCCTGCTGCGTCATGTGCCCTGGCTGATCCTTGCAGTTGTTGGGGCGTTTGCCTTGGGGGTCGTGGCTTTACGTCGCGGTGAAGCCATCAATGCACTCTGGATCGTGGTCGCGTCTATCGCGATTTATCTGGTTGCTTACCGTTATTACAGCCTGTTCATCGCCACCAAAGTGATGCAGCTGGACCCTAATCGCGCCACCCCTGCGGTCCTCAATAACGATGGTCTGGACTATGTGCCGACCAACAAACATATTCTTTTTGGTCACCACTTTGCCGCCATCGCTGGCGCCGGCCCTCTGGTCGGCCCGGTGCTTGCGGCGCAGATGGGGTATCTGCCCGGTACGCTCTGGCTGATTGCCGGTGTGGTGTTCGCCGGTGCGGTGCAGGATTTCATGATTCTGTTCCTGTCTACCCGGCGCAACGGTCGCTCCCTGGGCGAGATGGTGCGTGAAGAAATGGGCCGTGTGCCCGGCACTATCGCCTTGTTCGGTTGCTTCCTGATCATGATCATCATCCTCGCGGTGTTGGCACTGATCGTGGTTAAAGCGCTGGCGGGTAGCCCGTGGGGTATGTTCACGGTGCTGGCGACGATCCCGATTGCGATGTTCATGGGTGTCTACATGCGCTACATCCGTCCGGGTCGCATTGGCGAGATCTCATTGGTGGGTGTGATTCTGCTGCTGGCGTCGATCTGGACCGGCGGGCAGATTGCTGCGGACCCGGTCTGGGCCAAGGCCTTCACATTCACCGGCATACAAATCACCTGGATGCTGGTCGGTTATGGCTTCGTCGCGGCGGTACTGCCGGTCTGGCTGTTGCTGGCGCCCCGGGATTACCTGTCGACGTTCCTGAAAATCGGCACCATCCTCGCCTTGGCGATTGGCATCCTGATCATTGCGCCTGAGTTGAAAATGCCTGCGCTGACTCAGTTTACCGACGGCACCGGTCCGGTCTGGAAAGGCGCGCTGTTTCCCTTCCTGTTCATTACCATTGCCTGCGGTGCGGTGTCCGGGTTCCACGCGTTGATTGCGTCGGGTACCACGCCGAAGCTGCTAGAGAGCGAAGCCCACTCCCGTTACATCGGCTACGGCGCGATGCTCATGGAGTCCTTCGTGGCGATCATGGCCATGGTGGCGGCTTCGGTGATTGATCCGGGCGTGTATTTCGCGATGAACAGCCCTGCAGCGATTGTCGGCAGCGACGCGGTCACGGTTGCGCAAACCGTCAGCAGTTGGGGCTTTGCCATTACCCCGGACGCGCTGATTGCGGTGGCTAAAGACATCGGTGAAACCACTGTGCTGGCCCGTGCTGGCGGTGCGCCGACCCTGGCGGTCGGTATCGCGCAGATCCTGCACCAGGTACTGCCGGGCAAAGACACCATGGCGTTCTGGTACCACTTCGCGATTTTGTTCGAGGCGCTGTTCATTCTCACCGCCGTGGATGCGGGGACCCGAGCCGGTCGTTTCATGCTCCAGGATTTGCTGGGTACTTTTGTGCCGTCGCTCAAGCGCACGGATTCATGGCCTGCCAACCTGATCGCCACCGCAGGCTGCGTCGCGATGTGGGGCTACTTGCTCTATCAAGGCGTGATCGACCCATTGGGCGGGATCAACACCTTGTGGCCATTGTTCGGTATCTCCAACCAGATGCTGGCCGGTATCGCGCTGATGCTCGCTACTGTTGTGCTGATCAAAATGAAGCGCCAACGCTACATTTGGGTCACCATGCTGCCAGCGGTGTGGCTGCTGATCTGCACCACCACCGCCGGCTACATCAAGCTGTTCGACCCGAGCCCTGCGGTTGGTTTTCTGGCACTGGCGACCAAGTACCGTACAGCCCTGGACGCGGGTCAGGTGTTGGCTCCGGCTAACAGCATTGATCAGATGCAGCACGTGATTTTCAACGCCTACACCAACGCTACCCTGACCGCGCTGTTCATGGTGGTGGTGTTCGCGATCCTGTTCTATGCGATCAAGGTCGGTGTGGCAGCATGGGGCACCAAAGGGCGTACGGACAAAGAGGCGCCTTTCCAGGCGCTGCCGAACGCACGATGAACCCAGGCTTCAACGGAGGAATTGCACATGTTCAATGACCTGAGTCGCCTCGGGAAATACCTCGGTCAGGCCGCCCGCCTGATGGTGGGGATGCCTGACTATGACAATTACGTCGAGCATATGCAGATCAGGCACCCGGACAAGCCTGTGATGACCTACGAAGCGTTCTTTCGTGAACGCCAAGAGGCTCGTTACGGCGGCAAAGGTGGCCCGAAATGCTGCTGAGCCTCTGATGGATAGTCATCTCTGATCCCGCGCGCCACGCCAGTCGTGGCGCGTTTTCGTTTATGGGGTCTGGTTATGAAGCGCATTTAAACGCAGGAGTACGCATGACTGTTTCGCAACCCATTCCGGTCACTGTACTCAGTGGCTTTCTCGGCGCCGGCAAAACCACCTTGCTGCGTCATTTGCTCAAGGCTGAACACGGCCTGAAAATCGCCGTCATCGAGAACGAATTCAGCGATGCCGGGATCGACACCCAATTGCTTGGCACCGAGCCCGTACAGGTCATGACCCTGTCCAATGGCTGCGTGTGCTGCACCATTCACACCGATTTGACCAAGGCTTTGTACTTGCTGCTTGAGCGGCTCGACAGCGGTGAGATTGCCTTTGACCGTCTGGTGATTGAATGCACCGGGCTGGCTGATCCGGCACCGGTGGCGCA
Source organism: Pseudomonas sp. 10C3 (assembly GCF_036346185.1). Classification (NCBI taxonomy): domain Bacteria; kingdom Pseudomonadati; phylum Pseudomonadota; class Gammaproteobacteria; order Pseudomonadales; family Pseudomonadaceae; genus Pseudomonas; species Pseudomonas sp. 10C3. Next base: position 148,150 of record NZ_JASJVE010000011.1, read on the forward strand.
AACCTTCTTCATTGACGAGGAGTTGCGCGAGCGCTACCTCCTCGACGGCATCATCACCTTGGTCGACGCGGCCCATGCCGAGCAACACCTGACCCAAACCATCGCCCAGGCGCAAATCGGTTTCGCTGATCGCCTGTTGGTGAGCAAGCGCGATTTGGTGGATGACGCCGCTTTTAATGCCCTGAGCGAACGGCTGACCCGGATCAACCGTCGCGCTCCGATTCGAGTGGTTGAACACGGCAATATTGATCTGGCTGAATTGCTGGACGTGCGCGGTTTCAACCTCAACGCTGACGTTGGCGGCGGCATGATGCTGCGTCCGCTGAAACCAGTGAGCAGCGCAGGCAACATTGACCGCATCACCAGCCTCGTTCTGCGCACCGACAAACCGCTGGATATCGACAAGCTCAGCGAGTTCATGAACGAACTGCTGGAAGACCACGGCAAACAACTGCTGCGCTACAAAGGCGTCCTTAACATCGCCAACGAACCCCGACGCATGGTGTTTCAAGGCGTGCTGAAGTTGTATGGCTTTGACTGGGACACGGAGTGGGCTGAAGACGAAAAGCGCGAAAGTGTGATTGTGTTCATTGCCGATGACTTGCCGGAAGAGAAAATCCGTACGGGGTTTGCGCGAGTTGAGATGGCTTAACGGCTGCGGAGTGTCAGCTATTTCCGGTTAAGTCGTCACGAGGTCGGGATGGATCGCAGAATTTGTGGGCGCGAATGCGACAGGCCAAACACTGGGGATTCTGCAAAAAAAACCGGCTCTAAGAGCCGGTTTTTTTATGTCGCCAGTAATACGGGGCGATTAAGCGCCGTATACCGGCAATTTAGCGCAGATGGTTTTGACTTTTTCACGTACGGCGTCGATCACGGCCTCATTGTTCAGGTCAGCCAGGATGTCGCAGATCCAGCCAGCGAGTTCCTTGCATTCTGCTTCTTTGAAGCCGCGAGTGGTCACGGCTGGGGTGCCGAAGCGCAGGCCGGAGGTCACGAATGGGGAGCGTGGGTCATTCGGCACCGAGTTCTTGTTCACGGTGATGAACGCGCGACCCAAGGCAGCGTCAGCGTCTTTGCCGGAGATGTCCTGTTTGATCAGCGACAGCAGGAACAGGTGGTTTTCGGTACCGCCAGACACTACGTCGAAGCCGCGCTCGATGAACACGCTGGCCATGGTCTTGGCGTTCTTGACCACTTGTTGCTGGTAAGTCTTGAACTCAGGCTGCAAGGCTTCTTTGAAGCAGACGGCCTTGGCTGCGATTACGTGTTCCAGCGGACCGCCCTGGGAGCCTGGGAAGACGGCCGAGTTCAGCTTCTTCTCGATGTCGGCGTTGGCTTTGGCCAGAATCAGACCGCCACGTGGACCGCGCAGGGTTTTGTGAGTCGTGGTGGTGACCACGTCAGCGAATGGAACCGGGTTCGGGTACACGCCTGCAGCAACCAGACCGGCCACGTGCGCCATGTCGACGAACAGGTAAGCGCCGACTTTGTCAGCGATTGCGCGGAAGCGCGGGAAGTCCAGGATTTGCGAGTACGCGGAGAAACCCGCCACGATCATTTTTGGCTTGTGTTCAACCGCCAGACGCTCGACTTCGTCGTAGTCGATCAGGCCGTTGCCGTCGATGCCGTACTGTACGGCGTTGTACAGCTTGCCGGACGAGCTGACGCTGGCGCCGTGAGTCAGGTGACCACCGTGGGCCAGGCTCATGCCCAGAATGGTGTCGCCCGCTTGCAGCAACGCCAGGTAAACCGCGCTGTTGGCTTGGGAGCCCGCGTGTGGTTGAACGTTCGCGTAATCGGCACCGAACAGCTGTTTAGCGCGATCAATAGCCAGTTGCTCAACCACGTCGACGTATTCGCAGCCGCCGTAGTAACGCTTGCCTGGGTAGCCTTCAGCGTACTTGTTGGTCAGGACCGAGCCTTGAGCTTCCATCACGGCAGGGCTGGTGTAGTTTTCCGAAGCGATCAGCTCGATGTGCTCTTCTTGGCGCTGAGCTTCTTGCTCCATGGCGGCAAAGAGATCGGAGTCGTACTTGGCGAGAGTCAAATCACGGCTGAACATGGCGGTCCTCAAGGATCGGGGCAGTAGAAAAGGAGGGCATTCTAACCCATCGGCTTTTATCTGGCATATGAAAGGCAGTCATGTCGGAGACAAGCGGTTTTCACGAGGATCACCGCCACCATCAATCAAACATGAACAACGCATCATTGCTGAATTGCGCTTCGAAGCGATTAGGTGGCATTGGGCGGCCGAACAGGTAGCCCTGAACTTCGTCGCAACCGTGTTCGCGCAGGAACTCCAGCTGTTCATGGGTCTCCACGCCCTCGGCGATGACCGACAGGTTGAGGCTGTGGGCCATGGCGATGATGGCGCGAGCGATCTGCGCGTCCTGCTCACCCGATGGCAGGCCGTCGACGAACGTCCGGTCGATTTTCAGCACATCAATCGGGAATTGCTTAAGGTAGTTCAGCGATGAATAGCCCGTGCCGAAGTCGTCCACCGCGATGCTCAGGCCCAGACGTTTTAAACCGTCTAGGATCAGCATGGCCACGTTGACTTCACGCATCAGGATGCTTTCGGTCAGCTCCAGCTCGAGACAGGCCGGCGGCAGGCCGGTGTCTTTGAGAATGTCGGCAATGCGCGTGCCCAACTGACCGTCGGAGAACTGCCGTGCGGAAATGTTGACTGATACTTTGGGCACGCGGACCTTGGCCTGGTGCCAGCTCTTGAGCTGACGGCACGCCTGGGTCAGTACCCAATCTCCGACTTCCACGACCAGTCCGAGTTCTTCAAGCACCGGAATGAAGTCGCCCGGCGGTACCAGACCGCGTCGGGGGTGGTTCCAGCGCAGCAGGGCTTCGGCACCTGTCAGGCGCTTACCGTCACCACTGAACTGCGGTTGGTAATACAGCGTGAACTCTTTTTGCTCGAGGGCGTGACGCAAATCGCTTTCGAGCTCCAGTCGCTCAAGGGCCGTGGCGTTCATGTCGGCTTGATAAAACTGGAAGTTGTTTTTGCCGCGTTCTTTTGCGTGGTACATGGCCGTGTCGGCGTTTTTCATCAGCTGGCTCAGCTCGTTGCCATCTTGCGGGCTGAGCGCGATGCCGATACTGGCGGTCACAAAAAACTCACGACCTTCGAGGACGAACGGTTTCACCAGGCTGCCGAGGATCTGTTCAGCAACATTGATCGCACGGTTCAGGGCGATCTGCCGGGTGGCCCGCGGTTGCAGCAGCAGGGTGAACTCGTCCCCCCCCATGCGCGCCACGGTGTCGTCGTCGTCAACACAACCCAGCAGTCGCGATGCCATTTCCTGGAGCATACGATCGCCAGCGGCGTGGCCGAGGGAGTCGTTGATAGGCTTGAAACGGTCCAGGTCGAGGAACATCAGCACCACCCACGCCTGCTGGCGCTCGGCTTGCTGAAGTGCAGTGTGCAGACGGTCCTGGAACAGGGTGCGGTTGGGCAGGTGCGTCAGGGCGTCGTAATAGGCCAACCGATGGATGCGTTGTTCACTGGCCTTGCGCTCGCTGATGTCGTTGAAGAAGCACACATAGCTGGCAAGATCGCCCTCATCGTCAAGCACCGCAGTGATGCCGACCCACGCCGGGTAATGCTCGCCACTGCGACGCTTGAGCCAGACTTCGCCTTCCCAACTGCTGCGTTGGTGCAGTTGCTTGATGATGTAACGCAAGTGCGCTTCCTGCTGATCATCGACGGTCAGCAGGGTGGGCAGTTGATCGAGTACTTGTGACGCGTCATAACCGCTGACGCGACTGAACGCTTCGTTGGCCTGCACGATGTAGCCAGCCGGGTCGGTGATCAGGATCGCCGACGTGGAATGTTCGAATACCGTGGCGGCCATACGCAGGTCTTTCTCGGCACGACGTTGCTGGCTGATGTCGCGCCCGACACCCAGGATGCCTTCGAAGGCTCCGTGCTCATCCCACACCAGAATCAGGCGCAGCTCGATCGGGATCTTGCGTCCATCGGCTCGCAGGCAGTCGAAGAGGAACAGCTGGGTCGGCAGGCCCGCGCGCAGTTTCGCCAACTCGTCGGGTTTGCCCAGGGCCTTGGCGACGTGCTCAAGCAGCGCATTCATCTTGGTCAATTGCTGCGGGTTGGCGATGGTCGGTTGCCACCCGTTCTCAAGAATCCATTCAGCGCTGTAGCCCAGGACTGTCTGCGCCGACGGGCTGACGTAATTGGGTTTCAGCGCACTGTCGGTGGAAAAAATTACATCGCTGATGCTTTCCGCGAGCATCCGGTAGCGCTGTTCGCTGTCACGCAGGGACTCGCTGGCTTCGAGCTGTTCGGTAATGTCCTTTGCAACGCCGATGATGCGCGTCACAACCCCGTTCTTGTCGCGCACCAATGCTTGCTCGCGTATATCGAAGCGACACCAGTGGTTATTGTGATCACGAAACCGTAGCTGGCATTGCAGCAGCTCGGCATGCCCGGTTTGCCGCTGCAGTTGGCGCATGGACTGATAGTGTTCGGCGTCGTCCGGGTGTAGCAGGATCTCCCAGAAGTACTCGCCCATCTTCTGTAGCTCGGCCTTGTTGTAGCCCAGCGTTTCACCAAGATGGTGGTTGCTGTAAATCATTCGCTGACTGATGACGTCCTGCACGTACAGATGATCCGGTACGGTACGCACCACATTGGACCAGAAACCTTCGCGCTCGACCAACGACAGTTCGACGCGCTTGCGGCTGCTGATGTCGCTGATGCTGAGGATCACCGCCTTATAGTCGGCCGGTTCAGGCAATCGCATCACCAGCCACAGGTACTGATCGTCGCCTTGTGGGCTGGCCAGACGGATTTCCAGTTCGAGTTGACTCTGCCGGGTGAGCACCGCGTGAATCAGCTGCAGGCCAATCCCTTGTTGGGTGCTCGGGCACCCCTCTATCAGGTGCTGCCACGCCTCGGCGCCAGATTCGATTTTCAGCAGATCGAGTGCGACCTGATTGACCTCGGTAATGTGCAGTTGCTGTAGCAGTTCCGGGCACAGCTGCGGTTGTGTCTTTAGCACACGGTCCAGATCATCGCTGCTGTGTACTTGCAGCTTACTCAAATAGCCATGAAGCCCTGACAGGTCGAGCACGCAGAGCGCGACGCCGGTGCCGTCGAAAATGTCCTGATAACGACGTTTGCTCTCAAGCATTTGCCGTTGACGACGGCGCAGACCGGCAAGGGCCAGCAGCGGCAACAGGGAACACAACAGCCCGATCAGGCATTTGCCGATCAGCGCTGGCAGCAATACTTGACGTGCCTTGCTGGCATCGAACAAGCCACGTAATTGCCAGTCGCTATGGGTCAACGGTGACAGCAACACATTCTGGATACCATCACGGCTGGCGTCTTCCGGGCTGTCCATGCCAGCGGCATCACGATGGATCACTGTTTGGGTGATGCTGTTTTCCAGCAGCCACATGGGCTGGAAATCCTGAGTTGTCTGGTGAGTAAGTTTCGTCAGCACGTTGGGCGCGAGGCGCAGTACCCAATAGCCTTTTGTCGTTTCGCCAGGCTGGCGCACCAACAAATAGACGCGTGAGCCATCCGGCGCGTTGCCGAAATAATAAGGATACGCCTGACCGCGCTGCATCAATTGCGCGAGGATGGGTGCGTCGCTGGATGAGCCTGCATCGCTGCGGGCGCTGTCTTTAAGCACTTCGCCTTCGGCATTCAACCAGACAGCGCTGTGCAATGACGGCAGGGTCTGGCGCAGGGTGTCCAGCATCAGCGCTTGTTGTGCGGCGGTTTGGGTTTGCGCTTTCGTATTATCTAGGACGTTGAGTGCGCTTTGTGCACTGAGCGCCATGTTCAGGCCCAAACGATCGGCCAGTTGTGCGCTGTAGTCGAGGCTACGCTGACGCTGGCGGTCCTGGGTCTGCTGGAACTGATCCATCAGTTGCCAGAACAGCAGCACAACCATCAGCAACACCAAGGCTGCGAGCGCAGCTTTTAATGAGCCGCGAAAATGCGCGGTGGGTGCGCCTCTAGAGGTGCGCAGGGGAACAGGGGGGAGTGATGTGGACAAACTCTAATCCTGACGACGGGACTGAAGCGGCGAATGCGAGATGCACTATAAGCCGGGCGCCCAAAGGGCGGCTAGCATGCCTTGATGCGTGGCTAAGTGCCAGTCCCATTAGGCCGGATGGTTTGCCCTGACGGATGCATTCGGGTAGCTTTGCTTGATGTGCGGTTTAGGCCGTTTCTAACGATAGTGATTTCACTGCCTGCAAGCATTGATCCATATCCAGATAACGTGATGTCGGCAATCGATGTCCGGTCGGCGCATTTTCAATCAAAGGGTCAATCTCTCTGGCGGCAAGCGCCGGAGATAAATAAAATTGCACCGCTATTTTCGAGGCGCGCTCTAAGCCCGCGCTTTATCACAGTTACAGATACCGGGTTTTCTTTCCATGGCTCAATACGTCTTCACCATGCATCGGCTGAGCAAAGTTGTGCCGCCGAAGCGGGAAATTTTGAAAAATATCTCCCTGTCGTTTTTCCCTGGCGCCAAGATCGGTGTGCTGGGCTTGAACGGTTCGGGTAAATCCACACTGTTGAAAATCATGGCCGGTGTCGACTCTGAGTTCGACGGTGAAGCTCGGCCAATGCCTGAGCTCAACATTGGCTATCTGCCGCAAGAACCACAGCTGGACCCGACCAAGACCGTGCGTGAAGTGGTCGAAGAAGCGGTCAGCGTGATCAAAAATGCACAGGCGCGCCTTGATCAGGTGTATGCCGAATACGCCGAGCCGGATGCCGACTTCGACAAGCTGGCTGCCGAACAGGCCAAGCTTGAGTCCATCCTGCAAGCCAGCGACGGTCATAACCTGGACCGTCAATTGGAAGTCGCCGCCGATGCGCTGCGTCTGCCGGCCTGGGACGCGAAGATCGAATTCTTGTCCGGTGGTGAAAAGCGTCGTGTGGCCCTTTGCCGTCTGCTGCTGTCCGCGCCGGATATGCTGTTGCTCGACGAACCGACCAACCACCTGGACGCCGATTCCGTCGCCTGGCTGGAGCATTTCCTCCACGACTTCCCGGGCACAGTGGTTGCGATCACGCACGACCGGTACTTCCTGGATAACGTCGCTGGCTGGATTCTTGAGCTCGACCGCGGTGCCGGTATTCCTTACGAGGGCAACTATTCGGGTTGGCTTGAAGCCAAGTCCGATCGTCTGGCCCAGGAATCCAAGCAGCAGTCGGCTCATGAAAAGGCCATGAAAGACGAGTTGGAGTGGGTTCGCAAAGGTGCCAAGGCGCGCCAATCGAAATCCAAGGCCCGTCTGCAACGCTTCGAAGAAATGCAATCGCAGGAATTCCAGAAGCGCAGCGAAACCAACGAGATCTACATCCCCGCCGGTCCACGTCTGGGCGACAAGGTCATCGAGTTCAAGAACGTTTCCAAAGGCTATGGCGATCGCGTGCTGATCGACAACATGTCGTTCTCCATGCCTAAAGGCGCTATCGTCGGGGTTATTGGTGGTAACGGTGCAGGTAAGTCGACCTTGTTCCGCATGCTGATGGGCAAGGAACAACCGGACTCCGGCACGATTGAAGTCGGTGAAACCGTGCAGCTGGCGTGCGTGGATCAGAGCCGCGACGATCTGGACGGCAGCAAATCGGTGTTCCAGGCGGTTTCCGATGGTTCCGATGTGATCCGCATCGGCAACTATGAAATCCCGTCGCGCACCTACGTTGGCCGCTTCAACTTCAAAGGTGGCGATCAGCAGAAGTTCGTCAAGGACCTCTCTGGCGGTGAGCGCGGTCGCTTGCACCTGGCATTGACACTCAAAGAGGGCGGCAACGTGCTGCTGCTCGACGAACCGTCAAACGACCTCGACGTGGAAACCCTGCGTTCGCTGGAAGAAGCGTTGCTCGACTTCCCGGGCGCGGCCATTGTGATCTCTCACGATCGGTGGTTCCTGGACCGGGTAGCGACGCACATCCTCGCGTACGAAGATGACTCGCAAGCCGTGTTCTTCGAAGGTAACTACACCGAGTACGAGGCTGACCGTAAAAAACGCCTCGGCGAAGCCGCGGCCCAGCCGCACCGGGTACGTCACAAGAAACTGGCGTGATTTGATCTGCCATGAAAACGGAGCCTTCGGGCTCCGTTTTCATGTGGGGTTTAGTTCAGGCATATCGCTTGTGCCTGAGATGCCGTCTTCGCAGGCTTTTAGTTCCTAAAAGCGTTGCCCACACGGCCTCCGCGTCTGGCCGCTAGGCCGTGGGAGCTGACTTGTCTGCGAACGATCACGAAGTGATCGCAATAAATCAAGCCTCCGCCTCTATCCTGATCACCTCAATCAACTGATCCCCCGCAGGGCGCTTCCATAGCACCTCATCGCCCGGTTGCGCGCCCAGCAACGCTCGGCCCAGCGGTGAGCCCCAGTTGATCAAGGCGCTGGCCGCATCGGCCTGGTCCTCACCCACCAACTGCACCCGTTGCTCTGCGCCGCTCTCATCGGCGAACGTCACCCAGCTACCTATGTGTACCTTGTCAGTCGAGAGGGCCGGTACGACCACTTGGGCGCTTTGCAGGCGTTGGTTGAAGTAGCGCAGATCGCGCTCGATGTCGGCCTGACGTTGTTTGTCAGCTTGATCTCCCTGGGCCGATTGTTCGCTGTACTGCGCTTGCAACTCGGCCACATGCGTCTGTAACTGCACGAGGCCGCGGGCGGTCACGTAGTTGGGCTGCTCGCTGACTCGTCGTTCCACCGGTTGGTCGGCTTGCTCGGCGGCTTGATCTTCATTGACGAAGGCGCGACTCATGGCTTTTCTCCCTTTAGTGGGTTTTAGAACGGTGATGGTCGCGTCGCATTACCCGCGAATTTATCCGCGAAAGCGTTCGTGAAGACGCTGAAGATCAATAGTGATACCACTTCATTTCCAGCATCACTTCGTTGACCGGCGAAGCCAGTTGACTGTACTCGCGTTGGGCGCTCAGGCGCAGACCGAGGTTACGTGACAGTTCCCATTGCTGGTTCAGGCTGATGCTGCGGCGTACTTCGCCATTGGTGAAGTAATCTCCCTTGGCTTCCAGGCTCAGGTTGCCCAGCGGGTTGCGCCACAGCAGGCCAGTGTTGAAGCCTGCAGCAGGCGAAACAAGGGCCGCGAAGTCGGCGTTGTGTTCGATGCGCACGGTGCCCAATGCGAAACCGAGCATGTCGTCGGTCAGTTGCCAAGTGCCGCCGCCGCCACCGTTGACGTGGCTGACCAGGGTTTCATCTGCATGTTTACCCAGCACCCGTTCCAGTCCGCCGGAGACTTGCCAGGACCAGGGTTGGAGCAGGGCGTTGCGTGGAGTCAGCGAGCGAATGGTTGCCAGATCGAACTGTTGGACCTGCCAGTGATTCCCTTCGTATTGACGTAATTTTAGCTGGAGAATCTCGATCTGCGCGCCCAGCGGGAAACCATAGGCATTGTCGTTCAGGTCGTGATACGCCATGCGCAGGCCATATTCGGCGAACGCCTTGTCATCACGGCTGCCCGCGCCCAATTGCCAGGTACGAGACTCATGGCCGTCTTCCGTTAAGCCGGGGCGTGCGATGTCCAGTGGTGGCGGGGGATTCTGGTTGATCGCACGCAGCAGCTCGAAACTGCGCTGCGAGCGTTCTGTATCGCGTTCCAGACCATTTGCGCGATAGCGTTCGAGGCGGTAGGCGGCGTCCTGAATCAACGCGCGGCGTTCTTTGGGCAGGGTCAGGTAATCGCTGTTTTGCAATTGCTTCTGATCGGCGCTGACCTTTAGCACCCATTGCTGTTCTTCACTCTCAAGGGGCGCGGCGCGGCTGAGCAACTCTCGCTCGCGGGACGGGCGATAGTCGGTTCTCTCCACCAGACCTGCGTCTTTCACGGCGCGTACGGTGTCGGTCGGGATCGCTGTCAGCGGGAAGTGCTGGGTCAGGTTCAGGCCGGGTCGTGCGACTTGTAGCAGCTCCAACAAGCGATACGAGCAGTTTTCGTCGAAGAAAAAATAGCTGAAGCGAATCTGCTTGAGCTCCCAGACATGCTCGACCATCCGCCCGGTTTCTTCGTGGGTCAGGTTCAGCCGGTATTCCCAAAGGTCACGGTTTTCCAGACTGCGGTATTCGGACAGTTTTTCCTGGTAAGGCACCAGTGCGAAGAGGCCTGGATAACCGCCCATCAAGCCTTTCCACGCGTACAGAATACTGTTGTCCATGCCTTCGATGTACGCGCCAAAGTTAATTGCATAGCTGAGCAGGGCGGTGTGATTGGTCTGCACGTCAGCCTGGTCGATGCGCAACAGGGTGTGACCGAACATGGAGGAAGGGCTGTTCAAGTAAGCGGCCGGAAAGATCAACACGGCGCTGTCGGGTGCCACGTCCTTGAACCATTGCTTGAATTCTTTGCAGTCTACGGCGGGCAGGTCGCTCAGCTGCAATTGGTCACGCAGCCAGCGGGTCCGTGCCGGGTAAACGCATTGGGCGTGGTTATTTTGAGCCAGGGTGTCGAAGCTGCTGACGGGGGCATAAATCGCATCGAGCGTGGCGCTCAGTTCCGCTGCAGGATCGTGGGCACCGTTGGCAGCAAGAAAAAATTTGGGGTCATCTACATAGCTGCGCCAGCCACCCAGCTTGGCCGTTTCATAGTGCCCCAGGGATATCCAGAACTGCGTATTTGCCAGTTGCTGCAAGCGATCATTGTCGATATGCGGCGAGGCATACAGCGGGGCGCAGATACAGAGCGCCACATAACCAAGGCGTTTGAGCATAGAGGGCAACTAGTCAGGAGGCAGGGCAATCAATGTTCGGGGTCGTAAACAGGGGCCTGCCCCCTGAGGCGGGGGCAGGCGGTGCGAGCTTAAGCCTGAGTTGCGTATTTCGCCAGAAGAGGGTCGTTTTTCAACACCGCGAGGGTGTTGTTGTGGACATCTTCGGCCGTTGTATCTGCTTTGCTGAAAATCTGCTGGAAGTGCTCGTGGGTGACTGCGGCAAAATGCGCACGGTCTTGTGGTGCAACGCCCAACACGACCGCGTACGTGGTCAGCGCTTCGCCCTGACCCATGGCCATGTCTTTGGAAAGCTCGTCCATCATGCCGTTCATGGAAAGCCAGGATTTACCGCCGTAGGTCAAGGCAGCGTTGGTGGAGCAGCCGTTTGTACCGGAGGTCATGCCGAAGGTGGCGTTACCCGATGTGCCGTTGGTGGTGGAAGCCAGAAAGTGGGCTGGAGTTCCACGCTGGCCTTCAAACAGCATATTGCCCCAGCCGCAATCCGGGCCACCTGGCGCTTGGGCCATGGCGTTGAGGGATGCGACGGTGAAGAGAGTACCAAGAAGAATCCGTTTCATAGCTTTAGTCTCTTTTGTGATCAACCAAGGGTCAAGGTTCCTGGCCGGTCATTGCGCCAGGGCAAGCCAGAGTTGTTATGACTGGCTGCGCAAGTTTGAGTTTAGGTCCGATCCAGGGGTTCCGTGATTTATTGCAAATTGTTATAGGGTTGGAGACTTTTCTCCCATTAAGGAGAGTGAAGCTTTTACGTGCAAAAAAATCGGCCGCACCGTGCCTTGCCAGCGGGGTACAGCGAGCGCCAGAATGCCGCTATCTGCCCCGCTCGATGTAAGGATGTCCGATGCCCGATCCTGTTGCTGCCAGCTTGCGTCTTGCGCCTGAAGCGCTGACACGTCCTTTCTCCGCTGAACAGTTCAGCTTCACGACAACCAATGATCTGGAACCCTTTCGCGGTGTGCTCGGCCAAGAGCGAGCAGTCGAAGCCTTACAGTTTGGCGTGGCCATGCCGCGCCCCGGTTACAACGTATTTGTGATGGGCGAGCCCGGTACCGGCCGCTTCTCCTTCGTCAAGCGCTACCTCAAAGCCGAAGGCAAGCGCATGGAGACGCCGTCGGACTGGGTTTACGTCAATAATTTCGATGAACCGCGCGAGCCGCGCGCACTGGAGTTGCCTCCTGGCAGCGCGGGTGCGTTCATTGCGGATATCAATGGCCTGATCGATAACCTGCTGGCGACCTTCCCGGCGGTGTTCGAACACCCGTCGTACCAACAGAAAAAAAGCGCCATCGACCGCGCATTTAATCAACGTTATGACCGAGCGCTGGACGTTATCGAGCGCTTGGCCCTGGAAAAAGAAGTCGCCCTTTACCGCGACAGCACCAACATTGCCTTTACACCGATGAGCGAAGGCAAGGCGCTGGACGAGGCCGAATTTTCGCAGTTGCCTGAAGTGGACCGTGAGCGTTTTCATACCGACATTTCCGGTCTGGAAGAGCGCCTCAACGAGGAGCTGGCCAGCCTGCCGCAATGGAAGCGTGAATCCAGCAACCAGATGCGTCAGTTGAATGAAGAAACCATCACCCTGGCCTTGCAGCCGTTGCTGGCGCCGTTGTCCGAGAAGTACGACGAGAACGCCGGGGTCTGCGCTTACCTGCAAGGGGTGCAGGTCTACCTGCTGAAAACCGTGGTCGAGCAGTTGGTCGACGATAGCAAGACCGACGCCGAGGCGCGCAAGCTGCTCGAAGAACAATACTGCCCGAGTTTGGTGGTCGACCACCCGGTCAATTCGGGCGCGCCGGTGATTTTCGAACCGCATCCCACCTACGACAACCTGTTCGGGCGCATCGAATACAGCACCGATCAAGGCGCTCTATACACCACCTACCGTCAACTGCGCCCCGGTGCACTGCATCGGGCCAACGGTGGTTTTCTGGTGCTCGAAGCCGAAAAAATGCTCAGCGAGCCGTTTGTCTGGGATGCGCTCAAGCGCGCCTTGCAATCGCGCAAGTTGAAAATGGAATCGCCTCTGGGCGAGTTGGGTCGTCTGGCGACGGTGACTTTGACCCCGCAAGTGATTCCGCTCCAGGTCAAAGTCATCATCATTGGTGCGCGTTCACTGTATTACGCGTTGCAAGACGCCGATCCGGATTTTCAGGAGATGTTCCGGGTACTGGTGGATTTCGATGAAGACATCCCGATGGGCGACGAGACGCTGGAGCAGTTCGCCCAGTTGCTCAAAACCCGCACCTCCGAAGAAGGCATGGCACCGTTGACCGCTGACGCTGTCGCCCGCCTGGCCACGTACAGCGCCCGCCTGGCTGAACATCAGGGCCGGTTGTCGGCGCGCATCGGAGACCTGTTCCAATTGGTCAGCGAGGCGGATTTCATTCGCCAACTGGCCAGTGATGACAAGACCGATGCCGGGCACATCGAGCGCGCGCTCAAGGCCAAGGCCACGCGCACGGGCCGGGTGTCGGCGCGGATTCTCGACGACATGCTCGCGGGCATCATCCTGATCGACACCGCCGGTGCGGCCGTGGGCAAGTGCAACGGGCTGACGGTGCTGGAAGTCGGCGACTCGGCGTTTGGCGTACCTGCGCGGATTTCGGCGACGGTTTATCCCGGAGGCAGCGGTATTGTCGATATCGAACGCGAGGTCAACCTGGGTCAGCCGATCCACTCCAAGGGGGTGATGATTCTCACGGGCTATCTGGGCAGCCGCTACGCGCAGGAATTCCCGCTGGCGATTTCCGCGAGCATCGCTCTGGAGCAATCCTACGGTTATGTGGATGGCGACAGTGCGTCACTGGGCGAAGCGTGCACCTTGATTTCGGCACTGTCGAAAACACCGCTTAAGCAGTGTTTCGCCATTACCGGATCAATCAATCAGTTTGGTGAAGTGCAGGCGGTGGGCGGGGTCAACGAAAAAATCGAAGGCTTCTTCCGTCTCTGCGAAGCGCGTGGCTTGACTGGCGAGCAGGGCGCAATCATTCCGCAGGCGAACGTGGCCACCCTGATGCTCGACGAGCGTGTGCTGCAAGCCGTGCGTGCCGGGCAGTTCCATGTGTACGCGGTGCGTCAGGCCGATGAGGCGCTGAGCCTGTTGGTTGGCGAGCCTGCCGGTGCGCCAGATGAAGACGGTCAGTTCCCGGAAGGCAGCGTTAACGCCCGTGTGGTTGAGCGTTTGCGGGACATTGCCGAGATGCTCAGTGATGAAGAGCTCAAGGAACTGGGGAAAGAACCGGCGCAGTTGCAGCCGGAACTCAAGGCCTTGGCAAAAAAAGCGGATTGAAAGGGCAGGGCGCCGCAGTGGTGGCATGACCATTCGGCGCCCAGTCACTGCGGGTGCTTTTCGAATTCTGCTTTTGTTCTACTCTGGCACATATCACAGTTGTCAAAAGGACTGACGCGCTCCTTCCTGCGGTTCGAGGGGCGAACACTGTATCTACCGAGGAGCTCGCCATGTCGCGCAGCCTCTGTCTTACCCGCCAATGTCTGGGTCTGGTCACCCGTATCGAATGTGTGATTCGCCCGCTCTCAGGAGATAACGGTATGTGGACGTTACTGTTCGCCGCCGGCATGTCTGACGAGCAACCCTCCGCACTCAAGGCTCAAGGGCCTTTCCATGGGCCACTGGCCGCTGAATCGGTATTGATGGCCATTGCCGAAAGCCTGACGTTGCACGGCTATCAGGTGGCCGAAGACGTCCCCATTTGGCAGGTACACCTGCAAGGCGAGTTGCGTCGCATAAACGGAGAAGGTTCGCGTTGTCAGCGAATGTCCCCGGTTTGAGTTCGCGGCGCTGACGAGGTTCGTTACACGTTCTCGTCGGGTGCTGTTGTTTTTAACGTGTGTCAGGGAGCCCCCGGGGCGCTCCCTGCTTCTATATCCTTGGTTATAGTTTTGCTCGAGTGAATCTTTCTTACAGTACCTATCAACCATTTTGCACAAACGGCCACGATTTTTTAAGCATGTGTGAGTAGCTTGGCTGGGACGATGAAAGTGCTAAGAGTTTTGACCATCCACCATCAGACGTCTGGCCCTTGCGTTCTTCGGAGAGGTAATGGACGGGCGGTGTCATTTCCAGGTTGTGATTTCGCCGTCCTGTACAAGACTTATACTTCTGACTCATCGGTACAGTTTGACAGGGCCTTCTCATGAATCTCCAGGAACTGACCGCTTTTGCCCATGCAGGGCTTGTGGATGAATTGAATCTGATCTCTATGGAAGGGGGCATCTATTTACTGGAGGCCCGCGTACGTGGCGTGGCGTACCCGCTCAATGACTTGAACGGCAAAACCTTGCACTTACGCTCCGTGGAGCATGCTCGGGATCTGCTGCACACCTTGCCAAAGGTGCCGTTCAATCTGGTGCACGCCGTGGTTCACGACGAAATGTGCGGTCTGCACAATGTCGACGAAGAACCCCTGAGTGTGCCGATAGCCTTCCACTCTGCGTGGTGATACCTGCGGGTAGGGAGCGCTTGCTCATCTGTGCTAGGCTGCTTGCCCTTTTGGTTCGGGGCGTCTTCAGGCGAGCCGTGGATTAGCCGCTCAGCGTGCCCACGTCCGGTCTTTTCCAAGCGCCCCCTCAGCGGAGCAGTGTTATGTCCGAAGTTAACTTGTCCACCGACGAAACCCGCGTCAGCTACGGCATTGGTCGTCAGTTGGGTGACCAGCTGCGTGATAACCCGCCACCGGGCATCAGCCTGGACGCGATCCTGGCGGGCCTGAATGACGCCTTCCACGGTAAAGAAAGCCGTGTAGGTCAGGACGAAATGTCTGCCAGCTTCAAAGTCATCCGCGAAATCATGCAGGCAGAAGCAGCGGCCAAGGCTGAACAAGCTGCGGGTGCTGGCCTGGCTTACCTGGCTGAGAATGCCAAGCGTGAGGGCGTTACAACCTTGGCTTCAGGTCTGCAATTCGAAATCCTGAACGCCGGTGAAGGCGCCAAGCCATCGCGCGAAGATCAGGTTCGCACCCACTACCACGGCACGCTGATCGACGGTACGGTGTTCGACAGCTCTTACGATCGCGGCGAGCCTGCTGAATTCCCGGTTGGTGGCGTGATTGCCGGCTGGACTGAAGCCTTGCAACTGATGAACGCCGGTAGCAAATGGCGTCTGCACGTTCCGAGCGAACTGGCTTACGGCGCACAAGGCGTCGGCGGCATTCCTCCGCACAGCGTTCTGGTATTTGACGTCGAGCTGCTGGACGTTCTGTAACCGTCGCGTTGTAAGCAGATGATGGTTGAACGGATCGTCCTGATCCGTTCAATCATGACAGGCAGGCATGTTGCGTTCAGCGCGCATGTTCAGTGCAGTTCACCGGCAGGGCGTAGCGCCCGCGCGTAGCAAAATAAAAACAGATTTCGCACCATCTCCTTCAGTACGCAGGGTTCGCTCGAACACAGTCCTGTAACGTCCAGATCCCCCTGATCACGCAGTTCGTCCAGCGCGTCCTCTTCCAACACCGCGCAAACCTCTCCGGTTTCACGATGGATGATTCG
Source organism: Pseudomonas sp. 10C3 (assembly GCF_036346185.1). Lineage (NCBI taxonomy): Bacteria > Pseudomonadati > Pseudomonadota > Gammaproteobacteria > Pseudomonadales > Pseudomonadaceae > Pseudomonas > Pseudomonas sp. 10C3. The sequence continues at coordinate 164,427 of NZ_JASJVE010000011.1, forward strand.
CAGGTAAGGGTGTGGGCGGTCCAGCCAGGCATCAATCAAATAAGTCATGTCTCATCTCCTTCTGGGTTTAGATGAGAATAATTCTTATTCATATAATAGCAAGGGACTATTGGATATTTGATTGGCGGGGGAGCGAGGTCGCATTCGCAGACACGTCAGTTCTCGCACATAATCTGTGCCGGGTGCACCTGTCGCGGTGTACGCGATTCTGGAGCTGACGTGTCTGTAAATGGGGTGCCGCTGTGTCTCAGTGCGTGCGCGCTACCGCGAACTCACTCAGCTCGATCAACGCATCGCGGTATTCGCTCGCTGGCAGCACTTCAAGGCAAGCAATGGCCTTGGCGACGTAATCACGGGCCAGTTGTGCGGTGTAATCCAGGGCGCCCGCGTTTTCGACGGCTTCGCGAATGCTTTCCAGGTCCTCCAGGCCACCTTTCTGGATAGCCTGGCGCACCAGTGCAGCCTGTTCTGGCGTGCCTTCGCGCATGGTGTAGATCAACGGAAGGGTAGGTTTGCCTTCTGCCAGATCATCACCCACATTTTTGCCCAGGGTTTCGGCATCGCCGCGATAATCCAGCAGATCGTCGACCAGCTGGAAGGCCACGCCCAAGTGATCGCCGAACGTGCGCAGGGCTTCACTTTGCTCGTGGGTGGCGCCGCACAAGGCTGCAGCGCTATGAGTCGAGGCTTCGAACAGCATGGCTGTCTTGCCGCGAATCACTTCCATATAGGTTTCTTCAGTGGTGCTGGCGTCGCGAATTTTCGACAGCTGCAGCACTTCGCCTTCTGCGATGACGCGCGTGGCTTTGGAGAGGATTTTCATCACGGACATCGAGCCCAGTTCAACCATCATCTCGAAAGAACGCGAGTACAGGAAGTCGCCGACCAATACGCTGGGGGCGTTGCCCCACAAGGCGTTGGCGGTGGAGCGGCCACGGCGCATACCGGACATGTCGACCACGTCGTCGTGCAGCAGGGTGGCGGTGTGCAGGAACTCGATGGTAGCCGCCAGCAGACGCAGGTCATCGCCTTCGCGCCCCAGCGCTTTGCCGCACAACAGTACCAATAAAGGACGCAGGCGTTTACCGCCGGCCGAGGTAATGTAGTCGCCGATTTTCGACACCAACGGCACGCGTGACGCCAGCTGCTTTTTGATAATGACGTCAACGGCACTAAAGTCGTCCGCCACCGTGCGGTAGAAAGCTTGGGGTTGCATCAGCGACAGGCGCTCCAAAAGGGTTGCGCGGCATGCTAGGTCTAGGGCCTGACCCTGTCAAGGTATCCTGATTAGGCACTTGCATCGCTTTTGCGCCTTGCGTACAATCGCGCACCCTAACTTTCCTGGGCAGCACCTGCCTTACGCAATTGCAACGGGCCGTTCCAGCCCAATGCAGCCATGCCAGCCAATACTCTACTTATAAAGAGCTGGGTGAGCAGGATTAACGGAGAAATACCATGTACGCAGTAATTGTTACCGGTGGCAAGCAGTACAAAGTCGCCCCGGGCGAATACCTGAAGATCGAAAAGCTGGAAATCGCTACCGGCGAATCCGTGACTTTTGATCGTGTTCTGTTGATCGGCAACGGCGACGACGTCAGCATCGGCGCTCCAGTCGTTCCTGGCGCCACTGTAGTCGCTGAAGTGATCTCCCAAGGTCGCCACGACAAGATTCGCATCATCAAGTTCCGTCGTCGTAAGCACCACATGAAGCGTATGGGCCACCGCCAGTGGTACACCGAGATCAAAATCACCGGTATTCAGGCTTAATTCAGCCTAATCCACTATTTGGAGTATTGAACTCATGGCACACAAAAAAGCTGGTGGTAGTACCCGTAACGGTCGCGACTCAGAAGCCAAGCGTCTTGGCGTCAAGATGTATGGCGGCCAGGCAATCATTCCGGGCAACATCATCGTGCGTCAGCGCGGCACCCAATTCCACGCTGGCTACGGCGTTGGTATGGGCAAAGATCACACCCTGTTCGCGAAAGTGGAAGGCGTGATCAAGTTCCAGGTTAAAGGCGCCTTCGGTCGCCGTTATGTGAGCATTGTCCCGAAGACTGTAGTCGTCGCGGCATAATCACGTAGTTGCTGGAAAAGCCCTGTCTAGCGACGGGGCTTTTTTGTTTGTAGATGTAGGTGAGTCTCTCGCAAAACTGTTTGTGCGGGCTGTTGTGATGTGGGCCCCTGGGGCTGCTGGTTTCTGATCGGTATCGCAACGCTCATTTTTGCAAGAGTCTTATGTCTTTGTGTTTTTCAGCTCGTCCCTGTGGCGGGAGGCGTGCGTTATGAAGTTTGTAGATGAAGTTTCGATTCGAGTAAAAGCAGGTGATGGCGGCAACGGTTGCATGAGCTTCCGTCGGGAAAAGTTCATCGAGAACGGCGGCCCTAACGGCGGCGACGGCGGTGATGGCGGCTCGATCTACATGATCGCCGACGAAAACCTGAACACCTTGGTCGACTACCGTTACACCCGGCACTTCGATGCTGAGCGCGGTTCCAACGGCGGCAGTGCTGACTGCACCGGTAAGAAAGGCGAAGAGATGGTGCTGCGTGTGCCGGTCGGCACCACGGTGATCGATGCGGCTACTCAGGAAATCATTGGTGACCTGACCAAGGCTGGTCAGCGCTTGCTGGTGGCCAGCGGTGGCTGGCACGGCCTGGGCAACACCCGTTTCAAATCCAGCACCAACCGTGCGCCACGTCAGACCACGCCAGGCAAGTTCGGCGATCAGCGTGATCTCAAGCTGGAATTGAAAGTGTTGGCGGACGTCGGTCTGCTGGGCCTGCCAAACGCGGGCAAAAGTACCTTTATTCGTTCTGTGTCTGCGGCCAAACCGAAAGTGGCGGATTATCCGTTTACCACGTTGATTCCGAACCTGGGTGTGGTCAGCGTCGATCGCTGGAAGAGCTTCGTGGTAGCCGATATTCCAGGCTTGATCGAAGGTGCTTCCGACGGTGCCGGTCTGGGGATTCGTTTTCTCAAGCATTTGGCGCGTACGCGTTTGCTGCTGCACCTCGTCGACATGGCGCCGCTGGATGACACCAGTGCACCGGACGCGGCTGAAGTCATCGTCAACGAGCTGATCAAGTTCAGCCCGTCACTGGCTGAGCGTGATCGCTGGCTGGTACTCAACAAGTGCGACCAGATCCTCGAAGAGGAGCACGAAGAGCGGGTCAAGGAAATCGTGGATCGTTTGGAGTGGACCGGTCCGGTCTACGTCATTTCAGCGATCTCCAAGCAAGGCACCGAGCAGCTTAGCCGCGACATCATGCGTTACCTCGAAGAGCGTAACCTGCGTATCGCTGAAGATCCGGCGTTCGCCCGTGAGCTGGCCGAGCTGGATCAGAACATCGAAGACGAGGCGCGTGCGCAGCTGCAAGCGCTGGACGATCAGCGTGCTCTGCGCCGTAGCGGCGTGAAGAGCGTGCATGATGCCGAAGAAGATGTTTGGGGCGATGATGAAGAGGACGATGAAGATGGTCCGGAAATCATTTACGTCCGTGACTGATCGGGTGCAGTAAACTAAACGCCGCTTAATAGCGGCGTTTTAGTATCTCGGATTTGTATTAACCAAAATTCTCTGGCTAAGGTTGGAAGATGATGCGCAGCAAAGTGACGGGTGCCCAGCGCTGGGTCGTGAAAATCGGCAGTGCCTTGCTGACCGCTGATGGCAAGGGCCTGGATCGGGCGGCAATGGGTGTCTGGGTCGAGCAAATGGTGGCGTTGCACGAGGCGGGCGTCGAACTGGTACTGGTTTCTTCCGGTGCTGTCGCGGCAGGCATGAGTCGTTTGGGCTGGACGGCGCGACCTACGGCCATGCACGAGTTGCAAGCCGCTGCGGCCATCGGTCAGATGGGCCTGGTGCAGGCGTGGGAGTCGAGTTTCGCCGAGCATGGTCGCCATACCGCGCAGATCCTGTTGACTCACGACGACCTGTCTGACCGTAAACGCTATCTGAATGCACGCAGCACGTTGCGCACCTTGGTCGAGCTGGGCGTGGTCCCGGTGATCAACGAAAACGACACGGTGGTCACTGACGAGATCCGTTTCGGTGACAACGACACGCTGGCGGCGCTCGTGGCGAACCTGGTTGAAGCTGATCTGTTGGTGATCCTCACTGATCGCGACGGCATGTTCGATGCTGATCCGCGCAACAATCCTGATGCGAAACTGATTCACGAAGCGCGTGCCGATGATCCGGCACTGGACGCTGTTGCGGGCAGTACCGGCGGCGCGTTGGGTCGTGGTGGCATGCAGACCAAACTGCGCGCGGCGCGTCTGGCTGCGCGTTCCGGGGCGCACACCGTTATCGTTGGTGGGCGTATCGAGCGCGTGCTGGCGAGGCTTAAAGCGGGCGAGCGGCTGGGCACACTGCTGTCACCTGAGCGGGAAATGCTGGCAGCGCGTAAACAGTGGCTGGCCGGGCATCTGCAAACGCGCGGCACCCTGGTGCTCGATGCAGGTGCGGTGGTCGCTTTGGCGCAAGGCAATAAAAGCTTGCTGCCGGTGGGCGTCAAGTTGGTGCAGGGCAGCTTCCGTCGCGGTGAAATGGTGGTGTGCGTGGCGCCGGACGGTCGTGAGATTGCCCGAGGCTTGAGCAACTACAGTGCGCTGGAGGCTCAAAAAATCATCGGCCAATCATCCGAGGCCATCGTCCGTGTATTGGGCTATATGGCTGAGCCGGAGTTGGTGCATCGGGATAACCTGATTCTGGTGTGAACGGTTGCGATCCGGCCCCTATTAAGAAGCAGGAAGGTGTGATGCGAGTTTTAAAAGGTGTGTTGGGCGTGCTGTTGGCGTTGCCCTTGATGGCTTCGGCCGAAGAGATCGGTCAGGTGTCGACGGTGTTCAAGTTTGTCGGGCCCAATGATCGAATCGTGGTCGAGGCATTCGACGATCCGAAAGTCGAAGGTGTGACGTGCTACCTGTCCCGCGCCAAGACCGGTGGGTTGAAAGGTGGTCTGGGTCTGGCAGAAGATCGCGCCGAAGCCTCCATTGCGTGCCGTCAGGTGGGGGCGATTCGTTTCCAGGAGCCGTTGAAGGATGGCGAAGAGGTTTTCAAAGAGCGCACCTCGCTGGTTTTCAAAACCATGCAGGTCGTTCGCTTCTTCGACAAAAAGCGCAATACGCTGGTGTACTTGGTCTATAGCGACCGAATTATCGAAGGCAGTCCGCAGAATGCGGTGACAGCTATTCCGATCCTGCCGTGGACACACAGCGCGCCTTGAGGGTGCGCCTGGCGTTCGTCCTGTAAGAGGGATCGAGGCGTGTAGTTTTGTCTGCGAAGGCTAGTCTGCGCGTTCCGGTCACGCCTGCAAATGTTCGGTGTGCTGATCAAATCGCAGACAATAAAAAACCGACCCTGGGGTCGGTTTTTTAACAAGCTTATCGCTTACGCAGCTACAGCAAGGTTCAGAGCCTTGACGTGGCCGTTCAGGCGACTCTTATGACGAGCAGCTTTGTTCTTGTGGATGATGCCTTTATCGGCCATACGGTCGATGATTGGCACAGCCAGAACATAAGCAGCTTGCGCTTTTTCAGCGTCTTTTGCGTCAATGGCTTTAACTACATTCTTGATGTAGGTACGAACCATGGAACGCATGCTGGCGTTGTGGCTGCGACGCTTCTCAGCCTGTTTTGCACGTTTTTTGGCGGAAGGTGTGTTGGCCACCGTCGAGCTCCTCGAAAGACTTGTGAAATAGCAAACAAATAAGGCCGCGAATCATGCCGACGAGTTGATGTCTTGTCAAGGGCAGATGATGCGCTCCGCTGAGTGGTCCTGGTATATCGCCGGGTTATTTATTTCCAGCGTACGACCTGTAAACTCGCGGACTTTGGCTCTGTGCTGCTGCGGCGCGGAGTATCGCATAAACGGGCAGCTTAAGGGCCCGTCCTTTAGTCAAGGCGCACAACTCTTTCAATGAACCTACTTCGATCATTAGCCGCCGTCAGCTCTATTACGATGCTTTCCCGCGTATTGGGCTTTGTGCGGGACACGATTATTGCGCGTGCTTTCGGTGCTGGAATGGCGACGGATGCCTTTTTTATCGCCTTCAAGCTGCCCAACCTGTTGCGCCGGATCTTCGCCGAAGGCGCTTTCTCTCAAGCCTTCGTGCCGATTCTGGCCGAATATAAAAGCCAGCGAGGCGAGGAGGCGGCGCGCACGCTGGTTGCCTACGTCAGTGGCTTGCTGACCCTGGTGCTGGCGCTGGTTACGCTGCTGGGGATCGTCGCGGCACCTTGGGTGATCTGGGTAACCGCCCCCGGCTTCGCCGATACGCCGGAAAAATTCGCGCTCACCACTGACCTGTTGCGAGTGACCTTTCCTTATATATTGCTCATTTCCCTGTCATCGCTCGCGGGAGCGATCCTCAATACATGGAACCGCTTTGCAGTACCGGCCTTCGTTCCAACCCTGCTTAACGTCGCTATGATCGGGTTTGCGCTGTTCCTGACGCCGTATTTCGATCCGCCGGTCATGGTGTTGGGGTGGGCAGTGCTGGCCGGCGGGCTTCTGCAATTGCTGTATCAGCTGCCACACCTGAAAAAAATCGGCATGTTGGTCCTGCCGCGTCTGAACCTGCGCGACAGCGGTGTCTGGCGCGTTATGAAGCAGATGTTGCCAGCGATTCTGGGTGTTTCCGTCAGTCAGATATCCCTGATCATCAACACGATTTTTGCCTCGTTTCTGGTTGCCGGCTCTGTGTCCTGGATGTATTACGCCGACCGCCTGATGGAGTTGCCTTCCGGCGTCCTCGGCGTGGCGCTGGGTACCATCCTGCTGCCGGTCCTGTCGAAAACCTACGCCAGCAAAGACCGTCAAGAGTATTCGCGGATACTCGATTGGGGCCTGCGCCTGTGCTTCGTGCTGGTCTTGCCGTGCACCCTGGCGCTGGGGATTCTGGCCGAGCCGCTCACGGTTTCGCTGTTTCAGTACGGCAAATTCGATGCGCTGGACGCCGTCATGACTCAGCGTGCCTTGATCGCCTATTCGGTGGGGCTGCTGGGCATCATTGTGATCAAGGTCCTGGCGCCGGGGTTTTATGCGCAACAAAATATTCGCACCCCGGTGAAAATCGCGATCTTCACGCTTATCGTCACTCAACTGCTCAACCTCGCGTTCATTGGCCCGCTGCAGCACGCCGGGCTGGCACTGGCGATCAGCGTGGGCGCCTGCATCAATGCCGGGCTGCTGTTTTGGCAGTTGCGCAAGCAGGCGCTGTTTCAGCCGCAGCCAGGCTGGACGAAATTTCTATTCAAGCTGGTCGTCGCGGTGTTGTTGATGTCCGGCGTGTTGCTCGGCCTGATGCACGTCATGCCGGCGTGGGACGAAGGGCACATGCTTGAGCGCCTTATTCGTCTGGGGGCGTTGGTGACGGCGGGTGTCGCGGTCTATTTCGGTGCGTTGCTGTTGCTAGGTTTTCGCCTGAAGGACTTCGCTCGCAAGGCGATTATGTAGGGGGTGAGAGGAGGGGCAATCGTCGGTTTTTCGGGCTGAAGGCCGACTGCTTGCGTTTTGCCTCGGACTGTTGCCTGTCGTCCAGGGCTGTGTGTGGTTATAATCGGCCACTTTATGAGCAAGAAGCGTGTTATGCAGCTGGTTCGAGGCCTCCACAATCTGCGCCCCCAGCATCGGGGCTGTGTCGCCACTATTGGCAACTTTGACGGTGTTCACCGTGGCCACCAGGCTATTCTGGCGCGCTTGCGTGAGCGAGCGGTCGAGTTGGGCGTGCCCAGCTGCGTGGTGATTTTTGAACCGCAACCGCGTGAATTTTTTGCCCCCGACACTGCGCCAGCGCGCCTGACACGTTTGCGTGACAAACTCGAGTTGTTGGCAGGTGAGGGTGTCGACCTGGTGTTATGCCTGGCGTTCAATCAGCGCCTGAGGAAACTCAGTGCCGCCGAGTTCGTCGATACGATTCTGGTCGGCGGCCTGGGCGTACAGCATCTGGAAGTCGGCGACGATTTCCGTTTCGGGTGTGATCGGCTCGGCGATTTCGATTTTCTGCAGCAAGCGGGCGCGGCCCAAGGGTTCACCGTAGAAGCGGCGCAGACTGTTGAAATAGACGGGGTTCGGGTCAGCAGCACCAAGGTTCGTGATGCCTTGGCTGCGGCGGATTTCGTCCAGGCCGAACGTTTGCTGGGGCGCCCGTTTCAGATTGCCGGGCGGGTCTTGCACGGCCAGAAACTGGCTCGGCAGTTGGGTACGCCCACCGCCAACGTACAGCTCAAACGTCGTCGTGTGCCGTTGACCGGGGTTTATCTGGTCAGCACGGAAATTGATGGCAAAACATGGCCGGGTGTCGCCAATATTGGCGTACGTCCGACCGTGTCAGGTGATGGCAGTGCCCACCTGGAAATACATATTCTGGATTTTACCGGTGATCTCTATGGCCGGCGTTTGACGGTGGCTTTCCACCAAAAGCTGCGTGATGAGCAGCGTTTCGCCTCTCTGGAGGCGCTGAAGACGGCGATCAATGCGGATGTCGCCGCCGCCCGTGCCCATTGGCGCCAGTAACATAAGTAGCGCTAATCGCTAATTAAGAGCCTTAAATGACCGACTATAAAGCCACGCTAAACCTTCCGGACACCGCCTTCCCAATGAAGGCCGGCCTGCCCCAGCGCGAGCCGCAAACTCTGCAGCGCTGGGACAGCATTGGCCTGTACCAGAAGCTGCGCGAAATTGGCAAGGATCGTCCAAAGTTCGTTCTGCACGACGGTCCTCCCTATGCCAACGGCAATATTCACATCGGTCACGCCGTCAACAAGATTCTCAAGGACATGATCATCCGCTCGAAAACCCTTTCGGGTTTCGACGCGCCTTATGTTCCGGGTTGGGACTGCCACGGTCTGCCAATCGAGCACAAAGTCGAAGTCACCCACGGCAAGAACTTGCCTGCGGACAAGACGCGTGAGCTGTGCCGTGCCTACGCTGCCGAGCAGATTGAAGGGCAAAAAGCCGAATTCATCCGGCTTGGCGTGTTGGGCGACTGGAGTAACCCTTACCGCACCATGGACTTTGCCAACGAAGCCGGGGAAATCCGCGCGCTGGCTGAAATGGTCAAGGGCGGTTTCGTGTTCAAGGGCTTGAAACCGGTCAACTGGTGTTTTGACTGTGGCTCGGCACTGGCTGAAGCTGAAGTCGAATACGCCGACAAAAAATCCGCGACCATCGACGTCGCATTCCCGATTGCTGATGAAGCAAAGCTGGCGGCGGCTTTCGGTCTGACTGCGCTGAGCAAACCGACCTCCGTCGTGATCTGGACCACTACGCCGTGGACCATCCCGGCCAACCAAGCGCTGAACGTCCACCCGGAGTTCACCTACGCGCTGGTCGATGTCGGCGACAAACTGCTGGTGCTGGCCGAAGAACTGGTCGAGTCCTGCCTTGCACGCTACAACCTGCAAGGTTCAGTGATCGCCACCGCTCAAGGCCAGGCGCTGGAGCTGATCAACTTCCGTCACCCGTTCTACGATCGCCTGTCGCCGGTGTACCTGGCTGACTACGTCGAACTGAGCGCCGGTACCGGTGTGGTTCACTGCTCGCCCGCCTATGGCGTCGACGACTTTGTGATCAGCAAAAGTTACGGCATGACCAACGACGACATCATCAGCCCGGTGCAGAGCAACGGTGTGTATGTCGACTCGCTGGAGTTTTTCGGTGGCCAGTTCATCTTCAAGGCCAACCAGAACATCGTCGACAAGCTGGCGGAAGTCGGCAGCTTGCTGCATACCGAAACCATCTCTCACAGCTACATGCACTGCTGGCGCCACAAGACGCCGCTGATCTACCGCGCGACGGCGCAGTGGTTCGTGGGCATGGACAAGCAGCCGGTCACGGGCGCTACCTTGCGTGAGCGTGCCGTCAAAGCCATTGAAGAGACCGCGTTCATCCCGGCCTGGGGTCAGGCGCGTCTGCATTCGATGATCGCCAACCGCCCGGACTGGTGTATCTCGCGTCAACGTAACTGGGGCGTGCCGATCCCGTTCTTCCTGAACAAGGAAAGCGGCGAGCTGCACCCGCGTACCGTCGAGCTGATGGAAGAAGTTGCCCAGCGCGTCGAACAGGAAGGCATTGAAGCCTGGTTCAAAATGGACGCGTCCGAGCTGCTCGGTGACGAAGCGTCGAAGTACGACAAGATCTCCGACACCCTGGACGTCTGGTTCGACTCCGGCACCACGCACTGGCACGTCCTGCGTGGCTCGCATCCGATGGGCCACGAAACCGGTCCGCGCGCTGATCTGTACCTGGAAGGTTCGGATCAACACCGTGGCTGGTTCCACTCGTCGCTGTTGACCGGTTGCGCCATCGACAACCACGCGCCGTACCGCGAATTGTTGACCCACGGTTTCGTCGTCGACGAGAACGGTCGCAAGATGTCCAAGTCGCTGAATAACGTCGTCGCGCCGCAGAAGGTCAACGACTCCCTGGGCGCCGATATCATGCGTCTATGGGTGTCAGCCACCGACTACTCGGGCGAAATGGCGGTTTCCGACCAGATCCTGCAACGCAGCGCGGACGCCTACCGGCGTATCCGTAACACTGCGCGCTTCCTGCTTTCCAACCTGACCGGCTTCAACCCGGCCACCGACATCCTGCCGGCCGAAGAAATGCTGGCGCTGGATCGTTGGGCGGTTGACCGTGCCGCGCTGCTGCAACGCGAGCTGCAAGAGCATTACGGCGAATACCGGTTCTGGAACGTCTACTCCAAGGTGCACAATTTCTGCGTGCAGGAGCTGGGCGGTTTCTACCTGGACATCATCAAGGATCGTCAATACACCACGGCGGCCGACAGCACTGCGCGTCGCTCTTGCCAGACCGCGCTGTTCCACATCTCTGAAGCGCTGGTGCGCTGGATCGCTCCGATCCTGGCCTTCACCGCCGACGAGCTGTGGCAGTACCTGCCGGGCGAGCGCAACGAGTCTGTGATGCTCAACACTTGGTACGAAGGCCTCAGCGAGTTGCCAGAAGGTTTCGAGCTGGACCGCGCCTACTGGGAGCGGATCATGGCGGTCAAAGTCGCGGTCAACAAAGAGATGGAAAACCTGCGTGCAGCCAAAGCGATTGGTGGCAACCTGCAGGCTGAAGTCATCTTGTACGCTGAAGACTCGCTGGTCGCCGACCTGTCTAAGCTGAGCAATGAATTGCGCTTCGTGCTGATTACCTCCACGGCCACTGTCGCCCCTCTGCTCGATGCTCCGGCCGATGCCGTAGTCACCGAAGTCAGCGGTCTGAAGCTCAAAGTGGTCAAGTCCGGGCACGCGAAGTGCGCCCGTTGCTGGCACCACCGCGAAGACGTGGGTGTCGATCCAGAGCATCCGGAAATCTGCGGTCGTTGTGTAGACAATATCAGCGGCAAGGGCGAGGTGCGTCACTATGCCTAATGCGGGCACGGCGAGCCGTATCGGCCGTCTGAGCTGGCTCTGGTTGAGCGTGCTGGTACTGGTCATTGACCAGGCCAGCAAGTTCTATTTCGAGCATGGGCTGACCTTGTATCAGCAAATTGTCGTGATCCCTGATTACTTCAGCTGGACCCTGGCCTACAACACTGGCGCTGCGTTCAGCTTCCTCGCTGACAGCTCCGGCTGGCAGCGTTGGTTGTTCGCGTTGATCGCGGTAGTGGTCAGTTCGGTGCTGGTGGTCTGGCTCAAACGCCTGGGTTCAAGTGAAACCTGGTTGGCCGTGGCGCTGGCGCTGGTATTGGGGGGCGCACTTGGCAACCTCTATGACCGCATTGTGTTGGGGCATGTGATCGATTTCATTCTGGTGCATTGGCAGAATCGCTGGTATTTCCCGGCGTTCAACATTGCCGATAGCGCGATTACCGTCGGCGCGGTCATGTTGGCGCTGGATATGTTCAAAAGTAAAAAGTCCGGAGAACCCGTTCATGACTGAGCAGTTATTGGTTGAGCAACGCATCGGCCAGAACACGGAAGTCACCTTGCATTTCGCCCTGCGCCTGGAGAACGGCGACACCGTCGACAGTACCTTCGACAAGGCTCCTGCGACCTTCAAGGTCGGCGACGGTAACCTGTTGCCGGGTTTTGAAATAGCATTGTTCGGCTTCAAGGCGGGTGACAAACGCACCGTCGAAGTGTTGCCGGAAAACGCTTTCGGTCAGCCTAATCCGCAAAACGTGCAGATCATCCCGCGTTCGCAGTTCCAGAACATGGAGCTGTCCGAAGGCCTGCTGGTGATCTTCAACGACGCGGCCAATACTGAGCTGCCAGGCGTGGTCAAAGCGTTCGACGATGCTCAAGTGACCATCGACTTCAATCACCCGTTGGCTGGCAAGACGCTGAGTTTCGAAGTGGAAATCTTCGAGGTCAAAGCGCTCTGATCTTCTAGAGCCCAACCCCGTGCATGGCTTCGGTCGGGCGGGGTTGGACGTCCTGTTTTCCTGCGCGTAGACACGAGGCACCGCATGCAAATCAAACTCGCCAACCCACGCGGCTTCTGCGCGGGTGTTGACCGTGCGATCGAAATCGTCAATCGCGCCCTTGAAGTGTTTGGCCCGCCGATTTACGTGCGCCATGAAGTGGTTCACAACAAATTCGTCGTCGAAGACCTGCGCGCACGTGGCGCGATCTTCGTCGAAGAGCTGGATCAGGTGCCGGACGACGTCATCGTGATTTTCAGCGCCCACGGCGTGTCCCAGGCCGTGCGCACCGAGGCCTCTGGTCGTGGCTTGAAAGTGTTCGACGCCACGTGCCCGCTGGTGACCAAAGTGCACATCGAAGTTGCACGCTACAGCCGTGACGGTCGCGAGTGCATTCTGATCGGCCATGCCGGACACCCTGAAGTCGAAGGCACCATGGGCCAATACGACGTCAGCAATGGCGGGATGATCTACCTGGTCGAAGACGAAGAAGACGTCGTCAACCTGCAGGTGCGCAACCCGGAAAGCCTGGCGTTCGTGACCCAGACGACGCTGTCCATGGACGACACTAGTCGCGTCATCGATGCCCTGCGCACGCGCTTCCCGAGCATTGGCGGTCCACGCAAGGACGACATCTGCTACGCCACGCAAAACCGCCAGGACGCGGTCAAGCAACTGGCCGATGAATGCGACGTGGTGTTAGTGGTCGGTAGCCCGAACAGCTCCAACTCCAACCGCCTGCGCGAGCTGGCGGAACGCATGTCCACTCCGGCCTACCTGATCGACGGCGCGGAAGACCTGCAACGCAGCTGGTTTGACGGGGTAGCGCGGATCGGCATCACCGCTGGCGCCTCGGCCCCGGAAGTGCTGGTGCGCGGCGTGATTCAGCAGCTACACGCCTGGGGTGCAACCGGCGCTGATGAGCTGGTTGGCCGCGAAGAGAACGTCACGTTCTCAATGCCCAAGGAACTGCGGGTGAAGTCGTTGCTTTGAGGCTTATACCGGGCGGCAAAGCTTGTTTTCGGTTTTGTTGTTTCTGAGACTGACCCGCCCGGTTTTCGATAGCACCACCTGGTAGTCACTGGTGGATTGTTTCGCGTCGCAAACATGAAGCGTCCCGGCCAAAAAGCCGCCACTGGCATGCAGCGGTGCCCCCAAGCCGTTGAACCGCACGAAACGCTTCACCGGGGCATTGCCGACAATCGGGATTTTTCCACTGCTCGCCCGCTCCACCAGCACCGGGTTACTGTCGTCTCCCGCGCCGGCACCGTTGTGGTCGACAATAATCCGCCAGCCCAGACTCCAGTCATCGTCTATCGCGTGGATCAACACCACTTGATTGCGCATGATCGCTTCGGTGCGCGCTGAACGCATTCCGCTGGCCAACTGCCGGGCTGCGTCATCACGACGCTGGGCTTCAATCAACTGAGCAAACCCCGGAACGGCAAACTGGGCGACAATCGCGATCAGCGTGATCCCTGTCAGTAGTTGGACGAGGCTAAAACCGGTTTGCTTCATGTGGGGCTTCCTTCCTGGAAATGGGGTGTCGAGCGTCATCCGGGCATTCATCCCTGTTAAATAACCTTACATCTAGCTGTAGATTTTCGCGTCGCAGTGCTGCCTTATAGTCAGGTCCTCAAGGAGACACCTAATGCGCCACCGCTCCAAGGGCTTTAGCCTGATTGAATTGTTAGTCACTGTGTCGCTCATCGGGATACTGGCGGCGATTGCTGTGCCGAGCTTTCAGAGTTCGATCCAGAGTTCAAAGGCCGATACCGAGGTCAGCGACTTGCAGCGCGCACTCAACTATGCGCGGCTGGAGGCGATCAATCGTGGGGTAAGTACTCGCATCACGCCGAGTGTCTCAGGCTCTGCATGGAATACCGAGTTGAGTGTCTTCCTCGTTTCGGACACCACCAAAGCCTTGCGTATCGTGCCGGCCATGACTAGCGGCGCGACGCTGACTGTCCCTAACAGCCCTGCCGTTATCGATTTCAATAACTTGGGCGGTCAGGCTGCGCCAGGGGCTAATCTGGCAATTGCCTACTTGTTAGGTACGATCAGCAAAACAGTGAATGTTTGCTTGAATGGACGAATCGTTTTGGGCGGAAGTTGTTAATGGTTTATGGGAATAGGCGCACCCAGACCGGGATCGGCCTGATTGAAGTGCTGGTCTCGGTGCTAATTCTGGCTATCGGACTGCTCGGAGCCGCGGCACTGCAACTCAATTCTTTGAAATATACCGACAGTTCGACGATGAGCAGTCAGGCGAGTTTCATTGCATACGACATGATGGATCGGATTCGTGCCAATCCATGTTCGAACGCTCTGCAAAACCCCTGTTCGAATCCCGCAGCGGACTATGCGCTAGCGTCTCTGGCCTCGGCCCCGACGTCGTTCACCAGTGGCGCAATACGAAACCAGGACTGGTTCGACTTTGCTACCAATGTGAAAAACTTCGCTGGCACTGGGGCGGACGGGTCTATTTCCGTAGCGGCCGGTGTAGTCACCATCACCATCACTTGGAATGACTCACGGGCGGCCAATGTTGTCGGTACCCTGCAAACATTCACCTTGGTCAGTGCTGCCTCGACCGTGTGGAGCGGGTTATGAAGAGACTGTCCAAGGGCTTTGGCCTGATTGAAATTATGGTGGCCCTGACTCTCGGGTTGATCGTTGTGCTGGGTATCACGCAAATATTCCTGTCGACCAAAACCACTTTTGTAAATCAGACTGTCTCAGCCGGCATGCAGGAGGATGCGCGTTTCGTCTTCAGCAAAATGCTCCAGGAAATTCGTATGGTAGGCATGTTCGGCTGTTTGTCGTCGTCGACGATAAAGGACTCAAGTACCGCCAATGATTTTGCAGCTGCATCCTTGACCCCGATCAGCTGGGACAATGCCAATCAGATTTTGACTTTGGTCACGGCTGACGTTGGCTCAAATGGCGGCGCTCCAACCTGGAGCATTGTCTCGGATTGCCTGACCTCTTCCACCGCCTACACTGGCGTTAAAGCTCCGGTTAGTGGCCAGATAGCAATACCAATCAGGAAGCTGGTTTACACCTACAAGAACAACCAGATATTTCTCGGTCCGACCAGTAATCAATCGGCACTGGTGAACAATGTCAGTGCCTTCAGCGTTTCTTTCGGTATCGCCAATTCGGCATCGGACACAGTAGCGACCAGTTACTCCACCAACCCGAGCAATCCCGCATTGATCCGCAGTGTGCGACTGACCATGACACTGACCGACCCGACCAACAAGGTCAGGAATCAGACGTTCAACGTAGTGGCTGCCTTGCGTAACAGGCTCAGGTAAGGGGTTCAATATGAAAAATTTTGATCGCATCCCTGTCCGACTCAATGGGGGGGAGCAGGGCATGGCGCTGGTGGTCAGTTTGGTGTTTTTGCTGCTATTGACCCTGATTGGTATCTCGTCAATGCAGAATGCCACCCTGCAAGAAAAAATGTCCGGGAGCGTGAAGCTGCGCAACGAATCATTCCAGTTCGCCGAGTCTGCCTTGCGCATGGCCGAAACGCTGGTGCAAGTCAGTACTTACGCCAAAGCCGTATGCGTCCCCCCCTTGTGTGTACCACCCTCGGACTCGAATACTGTTGTGGCAGCGGGAGCAAGCAGCGTTTCAGGGGTGACCTGGGTGGCGACGGGCCATGGCTTTTACTCAATACAATCAGTGGGGACGACGGTAGGAGCGCCAGCCAACATCTACACGGGGGGCTTGGACGTTAATACTCATTGGACCTTTTTCCGGCTAACCGGCGTGGGCATTCAAGGCAATTCGCGGACCGTACTTGAGAGTATTTATGTCAAGAAAAGAAGTGGGGCTTAACGTGTCTCGGTCGCGATTCGGTTATTTTCTTACTGGCGTGTTTTTAGGTCTGTTCCTGGCCACTCCCGCCTATGCGTTCAGCCCCTCGGACTCGCCGCTGCTGAGCGCGGGGGCAGTGGCGCCAAACGTGATTCTGTTAGTGGATAACTCAGGAAGTATGAATAACCTGATTCGGGCGACAGGCTTTGATCAGACTGCGACTCAAACACAAGTCTATAACTGCAGTTCGAACAGCAACTGCAGCAGCCTCGTCGCGCTGGACATGACCAGTGAAAACCAATTCCTCAGTACCTTGAATCAGGGTACCTGCACGACGGGTTATGACGGATTTAAACTATCGATTAGCGGTAGCGCCAGCGTGTACTGCCTCAAGCTGCCGGACCCAGTGGGCAGTGGTAACACTCGTATTTCAACACGGTACATTGCCTATCTGATTGGGTTGATGACCACCTTGACGAAAGACTACACAGACGGTTCGATCCCCAATGACTACCGGATCAACGTTGCACGTAACGTGTCCTCTGCGCTCGTCACCAGCAACCGCAACTTGCGTATTGGTCTGGCTACCTTCAATCCACCCAACTATAGTGATTCGGGCCCAGGCGGTAATATCTCCCGGTCAATCAGTGACTTGTCGGTGGTCACCGGCTCTGTCACTCAAACCCAGGCAGATACCAACTACAATGCACTGATCTCCGCGATCAAAGGCTTGGGTGCTATCGCCAACACGCCATTGGCCGAAACCTACTACGAGATCACTCGTTACTTCCGTGGCATGACGCCCTATTACAATTCGACACCGAGTACCTATACCAGCCCCATTCAATATCGCTGCCAGAAAAACTACGGAGTGGTAATCACCGACGGCCTACCGACCTATGACCGCACGTTTCCAACCAACGATCCGTTGGGCGGAAGCAGGCTGCCCAACTGGGACGGTAATAGTGCGAATGACGGCGCTAATCTGAGTGGCGATAATGAAGGTGACACGCTGTACCTGGATGACATTGCCAAGTTCGCGTATGACATTGACCTGCGCTCCACCGGCAATGATGCTGCCGGGAAGAGCTGGGATTCGGTGGATTACCCCACGCAGAACCTGTCTACCTACACGGTAGGTTTTACGGCAGCAAACCAAATGCTGTCTGATGCGGCGCGTTATGGACATGGCACTTACTATCAAGCCACTGACAGCGCAGGTTTGAACGCGGCGCTTTCTTCAGCGTTGAACGACATCACCTCCAAGGCGGGCTCGGGTGGCGGCGGGGCAGTCAGTTCGTCGAACTTGTCCAGCACCTCCCAGACCTACACGTCGGTTTATGACTCCGCTGATTGGCGTGGCACGATCAAGGCATTCAACTTCAACACCGATGGTTCGGTCAGTACAACGCCTAGCTGGACGACCGACACGACGATTGTCCCAGGCATCAGTCCGACCTATCAGTCGTGGAATACCACCTCCAATGCCGCAATTACCTTGGCCTACAGCAACTTCTCTATTGCCCAGCAAGCCACCCTCAATTTACCGACGGGGACTAACGGCAGCGACTTGATCGAGTGGAGCAAAGGCACTAACAAGAGTGGCTTCAAAGTGCGTACGGTGCTGTTGGGCGACATTGTCAACTCACGGCTTATGTATGCGTCTCCGAGCGACGCCACCGCCTCGGACAGCACCGGTGATACCAGTTATTCGGCTTTCCTGGATAAGAAAGTTGTAGGCATGAGCCCGAGTCTGGTGGTCAATGCCAACGACGGTTTGGTCAATGTGATCGACCCCAGCAACGGCACTCGACGTTACGCCTATATGCCGTCTAGCGTGCTGAACAATTTGCATTATGTCGCAGACCCCGCCTACATCAATGGTGTGACCCACAAGTTCCTCGCCGACGGCCAGATATCTATTGTCGATGCTCGGCTCGGTACCGCCTGGAAAACCCTCGCTATAGGCGGCGTAGGGGCTGGCGGCAAGGCGTTCTATGCGATTCAACTATACGATGGCACTGCTGGCAACTCGATCAGCGCATTGTGGGAGATTCGTGCTCCCGATATCGCCAATACAGCCAATGTTTTTAATGACTTGGGTTATGCCTATGCCAAGCCTGAAGTTGCGCAGCTGGCAGACGGACGCTGGGCGGCGTTCATTGGTAACGGCTATGGCAGTAGCACCGGCGTAGCGGCGTTATATGTGGTGGATATCCGCGACGGTTCGCTGATCAGGAAAATCATTGTCGATAGCACCGGCGGTAATGGCCTGAGCTCGGTGAAGTTGCGGGTCAATGCCCAGAGCGTGGTGCAGTACGCTTATGGTGGTGACTTGAAAGGCCAAATGTGGAAGTTCGACTTTACCAGTAGTGCGCCTGCCAGTGGGATCTCGTTCTCCAATACGCCGTTGTTCATCGCGCCGGGAGGCACGAGTCAGCCGATTACAGCCCAGCCGGTGATTGGTAGCCTGCCTTCTCTTGGGTACCTTGTGTATTTCGGGACCGGGAAGCTCAGTGAGGTCGCCGATAAAACCAGCACGGCTCGTCAGGCTTTCTACGCTGTCCTGGACAACGATGGTGCCAGTGCCAGCTATGGCGAAAGCCAACTTCAAGCCCAGTCGTTTACAGGGGCCACAGCGACGGGCAGTCAGTACTTCACCACCAGCCAGACCCCGGTGGACTACACAACCCAGAAAGGGTTCTACCTACCGTTGGTGGTGAGTGGTGTTTTGGCCGGTGAGCGGGTGCTCTATCAGGCTCAATTAAGCTTTGGCAGGTTGTTCTTCACCACTGCGATCATCGATACAGCGGACCCCTGTTCAAGCTCAGGTTCAGGGCGATTCGTGGATATCGACGCAGTCAGTGGCGCCATGCTCAATTATGCTGTGCTGGATACCACGGGTGATCGAGTGGTTGATAGCAGTGACTCGATTACCAGTGGCATCATGTTCAGTGGGGGGGTGCCTAACCTGTCGGGAGCTGTCAGCAACTCATCGGGCACTCAAAACCTGATGCTTCCAACGCCACAGACGGAGCTTGGCGGTGTTTTCAATCGGCGCGTCATGTGGCGACAAATTCAGTAATCAAGAGGCTTTATGCGAAGGCAGAGTAAGGGCTTCACCCTGATAGAACTCATGATCGTCGTGGCGATAGTCGGCATTCTGGCGGCTATCGCCTACCCCAGCTACACGGAGTACGTGAAGAAAACCCATCGCTCAGAAATCGCCGGATTGCTCTCCGAACAGGCACAGAATCTTGAGCGATTTTATTCGCGTAATGGGCAATATTCCGATGTCACCGGTCCGCCTGCAGCAGCCCTCGTGATCTCCGCAGGCAACACTTATTACACTGTTGCCGCTGTCCGCAACGCACAAGATTTCACGCTGACCGCTGCCCCGGTCGCAGCTGCGATGATGAACGGCGACAAATGTGGCAGTTTTGTTATCAACAATACCGGTGCGCGCAGCAATCTTAACCTGACGAGTGGGGCTACGACCCTGCTGTGCTGGAGCCGTTAACCTTTTCCTTTTTACATCGAGTCCAAGATGTCCAAGCAGCAAGTAGTAATCGTCGGCGGTGGGGTGATCGGTCTGTTGACCGCGTTTACTCTGGCAGCCGAGGTAGAAAGCGTTGTTTTGCTTGATCGTGCCGATGTCGGTCAGGAATCGTCTTGGGCCGGTGGCGGTATTGTTTCGCCGCTTTACCCTTGGCGCTATAGCCCGGCGGTGACCGCGTTGGCGCATTGGTCGCAGGATTTTTATCCGCAATTGGCCGAGCGTTTGTTTTCGGCCACGGACATCGATCCCGAGGTGCACACGACCGGTCTGTATTGGCTCGATCTGGATGATGAAAAAGAAGCGCTGGAGTGGGCGGTTCGGGAGAACCGGCCGTTGAGTGCGGTGGATATTTCGGCGGCTTACGCTGCGGTGCCGGTACTGGGCGAGGGATATTCTCGCGCTATCTACATGGCTAACGTCGCCAATGTGCGTAACCCCCGCTTGGTGAAATCGCTGAAAGCGGCGTTGCTGGCGCTGCCCAACGTCACGCTTCATGAGCAGTGTGAAGTCAGTGGCTTTATCCGCGAGGGCGACAAGGTGCTTGGCGTCCGCACGGCGGCCGGTGATGTGCTCGGGGATCGCGTGGTGCTGGCGGCGGGTGCCTGGAGTGGTGAACTGCTGAAGACCCTTGGCCTGGAGCTGCCGGTCGAGCCGGTCAAGGGCCAGATGATCCTGTACAAGTGCGCCTCGGACTTCCTGCCGCGGATGATCCTTGCCAAGGGTCGCTACGCGATTCCGCGACGTGACGGGCACATACTGGTCGGCAGCACGCTGGAATATGAGGGCTTCGACAAAACCACCACGGACAGCGCATTGGAGAGCCTGAAGGCCTCGGCCGTTGAGCTGATCCCGGCGCTGGCGGACGCCGAGGTTGTGGGGCATTGGGCCGGGCTGCGGCCTGGCTCGCCTGAAGGCATCCCCTATATCGGGGCCGTGCCGGGCTTTGACGGGTTGTGGCTGAACTGCGGGCATTTCCGCAACGGCCTGGTGCTGGCGCCAGCGTCTTGCCAACTGCTGGCGGACCTGTTGTCCGAGCGCAAGCCGATTATCGATGCCGCGCCGTATGCGCCGGATGGAAGATTGGTGGGCTGAGAGGCTCAGCAGCCCCTACAGGGACCCAGTTTGCGCCGTGACCGCGTGGTATCCGTCAATCCAGCCCCAACTTTTTCAGCCGATAGCGCATGGACCGAAACGTCAGGTTCAGGCGTTGGGCGGCGGCGGTGCGGTTCCAGCGGGTTTCTTCCAGGGCCTGGAGGATGAGTTTGCGTTCGACGCTTTCCAGGTAATCTTCCAGGTTGTCGATCTCGGCCAGGTTGGGGCCGTCGGGGTCGTGGGCGCCGGGTGAGTCGGCCAGGCGCAGGTCGCTGACGTCGATCTGGTCGTTGTCGCACAGGGTGTAGGCGCGTTCGAGTATGTTTTCAAGCTCGCGCACGTTGCCGGGGAATCGATAGCTTTTCAGGGTCTCCAGCGCGTGTGCGTTGAGCTTTGCTGCGGGCTGTCCCGAGCCGTCGGCCAAGCGTCGGAGGACGTTGTCGGCGAGTTGGCCGATGTCTTCCCGGCGCTCGCGCAAGGACGGTACGCGAAGCTCGATGACGTTCAGGCGGTAATACAAATCCTGGCGGAAACGCCCGGCAGCGACTTCGGCGCTCAGGTCTTTGTGGGTCGCGCAGAGAATGCGCACGTCCACCACCAACTCTTGCTGTCCGCCCACGCAGCGCACGGCTTTTTCCTGGATCACGCGCAGTAACTTGACCTGCATGGCCAACGGCAGGTCTGCGACTTCATCAAGGAACAGCGTCCCGCCGTTGGCAGCCTGAAACAATCCGGGCTTGTCCTCGACCGCACCGCTGAAGCTACCTTTACGATGGCCGAAGAACTCGCTTTCCATGAGTTCAGAAGGAATGGCGCCGCAGTTGACCGGAATAAAGGGTTGGCTGATGCGCGGACCTTGCTCGTGAATCAAGCGTGCCACTAGCTCTTTGCCGCTGCCCGATTCGCCACTGATGTAGATCGGAGCCTGACTGCGGGCCAGTTTGCTGATCTGGTTGCGCAGTGCACGCATGGGCGGCGAGTTGCCCAGCAAGCGGCTGTCGATGCTGCTGCTGTCAGTTGTGGTCGGGGGGTGCAGGCGCAGGGCGCTGGTCACCAGTTCGCGGAGGAGGGTGAGGTCCACCGGTTTAGTCAAAAAGTCGAAGGCCCCGGCTTTTAGTGCATTGATAGCGGTGTCGAGGCTGCCATACGCTGTAATCATCGCCACTGGCACCTGCGGGTGACGTTGCTGGATGTGCTGCACCAACTCCAGGCCATTGCCATCGGGCATGCGCATGTCCGTCAGGCACAGGTCGAAAGGCTCGCGCAGCAGCCAGTCACGCGCTTCTTTGACGTTGCGCGCGCTGCGGGTGTCGAGCTTCATCCGCCCCAGCGTGATCTCCAGAAGTTCGCGGATATCCGGTTCATCGTCGACGATCAGGATTTTTTGCCGTGTGCTCATGTTCAACTCAGTTTGAGCGGATGGGCGAAGGTGATGCGGAAACAGCTCCCGCCACCTTCCCGGGGACTGTAATCCAAGTGTGCTTGATTGCTTTCACACAGCTCGCGGGAAATATAAAGGCCCAGCCCGGTGCCTTTGTTTTCCGTGGTGAAGAAGGGTTCGAAAATCTTTGTCAGATGTTCGCTGGCCACGCCGGGGCCGTCATCGAGTACTTCCAGAATCGGCAAGTCGCTGATCGGATCGTGACACAGTTTTAGCCAGACCTGCGCCTGTTCATTGACCTTGGCGCTATACCGTAATGCGTTCTGCAGCAAGTTGGTCAGCACCTGCGTCAGTTGCTCGGGGTCCATGCGCGTCGTCAGGGTCCCAATACCGATGTCGACGTGCAACTGCTGGTTGGTCGTGGCGGCACTGCGAAAATCGCTGAGGAACGGCTCCAGCCAGCGTTTGACATCGAGCTGCTGCGGTTCGGCCTGACGTCGGCGAGACAGTTGCAGAACGTTTTCAATCACCAGATTCATCCGCCGGGATTGATCGTGAATGATCTGACCCAGGCGCAGGTCAGGCGCCGTCAGGTCCTCTGATTCTTTGAGCAGTTGGGCGGCATGGCTGATGGCGCCCAGTGGATTACGAATTTCGTGGGCGATCCCGGCAGTCAGGCGGCCTAATGCGACGAGCTTGAGTTGCTGGGCCTGTTGGGATATCTGCGACAGGTCCTCGAGAAAGATCAGGGTGTGACGCCGTTCGTCGCGATTGAGGGCGATGAAGCTTGGTTGCAGCACCGGGCCGAGGGACGTCGCCACACTCTGCGGACGCAACATCGGGTTGATCTGCCATTGCTGCAGCCGGTCGACCAGCGGTGGGCAATAGTCGTCGATGGTTTTGCCGATCAGGTGTTCCTGGCCCAGCAGGGTCAGGGCGCCGTGATTGGCCAGCAGCACCTTGCGTTGGGCGTCGAGCACCAGAATGCCGGTGCGCATGCGTTGCAGGATCAACGCGTTGAGTTCTTCGAGGTTGTCGACATCTGCCGCGCGTTCTTTTGCCAGCGACTCGCTAAGGTGCAGGCGATGGGTCAATGCCTGTACCAATAACGCGGCGGCAAAGCACATGGCGCCCAGCGAGCCAGCCTGGAGATAGTGGTTGTACGCCGACGGTCGATTGAAGCTGAGATAGAAGGTCAGGTAAATGATGCCGATGGCTGCAACCGCGGCAATCAACAACCCAGTGCGCCCTCGCAGCAATATGTTGCTGATGGCGACCGATGCAATCAGCAGGTTGCCGATGCCGCTGGGTGCGCCACCGCCTGCGTAAAACAACGCCGAAAGCATCACGACATCGGCCAGCGCCAAGCTGAATGTCTGTACAGCATTGTTCGGTCTGTCCAGCAGCACGACGACCAGGATATTGAAAACCAGATACAGCCAGCAACCTGTCCTGAACAGGATCGGGTTGGCCAGCTCCAGCAGGTCATCATCCAGATTGCTGGAGATCATCAGGACCAGCGTGATGCCGATGACCAAACGATAAAGGTGATAAAGCCGCAGGATACGCTGGGCCTGATTGCCGCTCAGTGAGAGTGTCTCAGCGGTCACGAGAGCCTGGGCCTTGTTCCAGGTGTGTCTGGCTGCAGTACCACTGTTTCCCCGCGTTCGATTCCAGGCTCAACGCACGGTCACGGGGCAAATGGACGCCGCAGTGGGCGCAGCGGACCATGGGCTCGGCTGCGATTTCAGGCGATTCTGCCTGTTTGGAGGGCGCAGGGTGTTTACCTATTCGTTTGAAGAAGTGCATCGCCGCCGCGATTAAGGCGATCAATAAAATTAAGCGTACGAAGATACCCATGTCTACCAGCTTTCTGATTGAAGATTCGGCAGTGTAGCCAAGGAGCTGTCGGGCGCACAGTGGAGAAATGCCCAATAAAAAAAGAGACCCGAAGGTCTCTTTTTTCAATACGACTGAATCAGTCGAAAATACCCAACGTCATGTAGCTGAACCACGAGCGGTCTTTGCTGTTGCCTTCCGCTTGATGATTCTGCTCGTCGACCTCGTCCTGATTGGCAGGCAGCAGTTCCGAAGGAATAGCGTCCTTGGCATCTTGGTACTGTTTGAGCACGTCCTGGTTGGCGCGAGTTTCACCTGGCGGCAACGGCGTATTGGTGTTGATCAGGCCTAGGGTTACCTTCGACAGCCATGAGCGGTTGTCTTCGTCGGCGATCTGCGGCACGAACTGACCATCGACCAGGCTTGGATGGTTCGGGTAGTTCAGCTTGAGGACTTCCAGGCTGCTGGCAGCCAGTTCGTCCAGGTGCATATGCTGATAGGACTCGATCATCACTGCCAAGCCATCGCCGACGGACGGCGTTTCCTGGAAGTTCTCGACCACGTAGCGACCACGGTTGGCGGCTGCAACGTAAGCGTGACGGGTCAGGTAGTAGTCCGCGACGTGGATCTCGTAGGCAGCCAGCAGGTTGCGCAGGTAGATCATGCGCTGCTTGGCATCCGGCGCATAACGGCTGTTGGGGTAGCGGCTGGTGAGCTGGGCGAACTCGTTGTAGGAGTCGCGGGCAGCGCCCGGGTCACGCTTGGTCATGTCCAGCGGCAGGAAGCGAGCCAGCAGGCCAACGTCCTGGTCGAAGGAGGTCAGACCCTTCAGGTAGTAGGCGTAGTCGACGTTGGGGTGCTGTGGGTGCAAACGAATAAAACGTTCAGCGGCAGACTTCGCAGCCTCCGGCTCACCGTTTTTATAGTTGGCGTAGATCAGCTCCAGCTGTGCCTGATCGGCATAGCGTCCAAAGGGATAACGCGACTCCAGTGCCTTAAGCTTGTTGCTTGCACTGTTGTAGTTGTTGTTGTCCAGGTCGGCCTGCGCCTGCTGGTACAGCTCGACTTCGCTCAGATTTTCGTCGATGACTTCTTTCGATGAACAAGCAGCGGTGAGTGCGAGGATGGCGATCAGCAGCAGGTGTTTCACTTGCATGGCGGCTAGCGTCCCTATGACGGCCCGCTGTCTTGGGCGGGGCCGTCCTGTTATGATGGGCACCCCGTGAAACCCCGGGGCAAAAGACGCCGTATTTAACCACAAGCGCGCAGCCGAAACCAAAGGCTACGCCGCAGCCTAGTCTGAGCATGTCCGAGAATATAGAACTCCGCGCAGAGGTGCCGTCCGAATTGGGCGGTCAACGCCTCGATCAAGTCGCCGCACAATTATTCGCTGAGCACTCGCGCTCGCGCCTTTCCGCCTGGATAAAAGACGGCTGCCTGACTGTGGACGGAGGCGTTTTGCGCCCACGTGACATCGTTCATGGCGGCGCTGTTCTGCAACTGTCCGCAGAGCAGGAAGCCCAAGGTGAATGGGTGGCGCAGGATATTGAGCTCGATATCGTCTACGAGGACGATCAAATCATGGTGATCAACAAACCTTCCGGTTTGGTGGTTCACCCCGCAGTGGGTCATGCCGATGGCACGCTGCTTAACGCTCTACTGCACCACTTTCCGGACATCGTCAATGTTCCGCGCGCTGGCATCGTGCACCGTCTGGACAAGGACACCACTGGTCTGATGGTGGTGGCCAAGACAATCCAGGCGCAGACTCAGTTGGTGACGCAGTTGCAGAATCGCAGCGTCAGCCGGATCTATGAATGCATCGTCATTGGTGTTGTCACCGCAGGTGGCAAGATCGACGCACCGATCGGCCGTCACGGCCAGCAGCGTCAGCGCATGGCGGTCATGGAGGGTGGTAAGCAGGCGGTGAGTCATTACCGGGTGCTTGAGCGTTTCCGTTCCCACACCCATGTAAGGGTCAAGCTGGAAACCGGTCGTACTCACCAGATTCGCGTGCACATGGCGCACATCAACTTCCCGTTGGTCGGTGATCCCGCCTACGGTGGTCGCTTCCGTATTCCGCCTGCTGCCAGCGTGACCATGGTCGAATCGTTGAAACATTTCCCGCGTCAGGCGCTGCATGCGCGTTTCCTGGAGCTGGATCATCCGACGACCGGTAAGCGAATGAAGTGGGAATCGCCGCTGCCAGACGATTTTGTCTGGCTGTTGTCGCTGCTGAAGCAGGATCGCGAGGCGTTCATCGGGTGAACACGTTCGTGACGGATTGGCTGATCCCTGACTGGCCTGCGCCGGCAGGGGTCAAGTCGTGCGTCACCACCCGTGTGGGCGGCGTCAGTCAGGCGTCGTTCGACAGCTTCAATCTGGGTGATCACGTTGATGATCGCCCTGAGTCGGTGGCTGCCAATCGTCAGCATCTGACATCCAGCCTGAATATCCAGCCTGCCTGGCTACGCCAGGTGCACGGTGTCGTCGTTGCTCAAGCCGATCCTCTTTGTGTTGTCGAAGCTGATGCCAGTTGGACGATGACTCCAGGTGTCGCGTGCACCATCATGACCGCGGACTGCTTGCCAGCGCTGTTTTGTGATCGTGCGGGCAGTCGTGTCGCGGCGGCCCATGCCGGTTGGCGTGGGTTGGCTGCTGGCGTACTGGAAGCGACGGTCGATCATTTGGCGGTGCCAGCGAGCGATATTCTTGTCTGGCTCGGCCCGGCCATTGGTCCGCAAGCATTCGAAGTCGGACCGGAAGTTCGTGAAGCTTTTATAAGCACTCATCCCGAAACTGCCCAGGCATTTGTGCCAAGCCTCAATGCCGGTCGCTTTATGGCCGACATCTATGCCCTGGCGCGTCTGCGTCTGGCGGCATGTGGTGTGACGGCGGTGTATGGCGGCGGCTTCTGCACGGTCAATGATCCACGCTTTTATTCCTATCGCCGGAGCGCTCGCACCGGTCGTTTCGCCTCTCTGGTCTGGATTGACTGAGTCGACTACGCTCACTCATCATAATTGCTGACTTACGTCAATTAAACAGCGCTTGAATCCTGCAAAATCGACCGCATCTAATGGGCAATCCAGCAGGTTTTCTTCATAGGTGTGTCCATCGCTCCGGCCTGCTTAATAAGGAAGGTAACTAATGCGTATAGACCAGTTAACCAGCAAATTGCAGTTGGCTTTATCTGATGCTCAGTCCTTGGCTGTGGGGTTAGATCATTCGGGCATCGAGCCGGCGCACTTGATGCAGGCGCTGCTTGAACAGCAGGGCGGTACGATCAGGCCGCTGCTGATGCAGGTCGGCTTTGACATCAACAGCCTGCGTAAGGCGTTGAGCAAAGAGCTCGACCAACTGCCGAAAATCCAGAATCCTACCGGCGACGTGAATATGTCGCAGGATTTGGCGCGTCTGCTCAATCAGGCTGATCGCCTGGCGCAGCAGAAGGGCGACCAGTTCATCTCCAGCGAGTTGGTGCTGCTGGCGGCAATGGACGAGAACAACAAGCTTGGCAAGCTCTTGCTGGGCCAGGGCGTTAGTAAAAAGGCCCTTGAAAATGCCATTACCAATCTGCGTGGCGGTGCGGCGGTCAATGATGCCAACGTCGAGGAGTCGCGTCAGGCGCTGGATAAATACACCATCGATCTCACCAAGCGCGCCGAAGAAGGCAAGCTCGACCCTGTGATCGGTCGTGATGACGAAATTCGTCGAACCATTCAGGTACTGCAGCGCCGGACCAAGAACAACCCGGTACTGATCGGTGAGCCTGGCGTGGGTAAAACCGCGATTGTCGAGGGCCTGGCCCAGCGGATCGTCAACGGTGAAGTGCCGGATGGCCTTAAAGGCAAGCGCGTGCTGTCGCTGGACATGGGCGCGCTGATTGCCGGCGCCAAGTTCCGTGGTGAATTCGAAGAGCGGTTGAAAGCGCTGCTGAACGAGCTGTCGAAGCAGGAAGGTCAGATCATCCTGTTCATTGATGAACTGCACACTATGGTCGGCGCCGGTAAAGGTGAAGGCGCGATGGATGCGGGCAACATGCTCAAGCCTGCGCTGGCTCGCGGCGAGCTGCACTGCGTCGGCGCGACCACGCTCAACGAATACCGCCAATATATAGAGAAGGACGCAGCCCTTGAACGGCGCTTCCAGAAAGTGCTGGTGGATGAGCCAAGCGAAGAAGACACCATCGCGATCCTGCGTGGCTTGAAAGAGCGCTACGAGGTTCACCACAAGGTTGCTATTACTGACGGCGCGATCATTGCGGCGGCCAAGCTGAGTCATCGCTATATCACTGATCGTCAATTGCCGGACAAGGCCATCGACTTGATCGACGAAGCGGCCAGCCGCATTCGGATGGAAATCGACTCCAAGCCGGAAGTGCTCGACCGTCTTGAGCGGCGCCTGATTCAACTCAAGGTCGAATCCCAGGCCCTGAAAAAAGAAGACGACGAAGCCGCAATCAAGCGTCTGGAGAAACTTCAGGAGGAAATCGCCCGGCTTGAGCGTGAGTACGCCGATCTCGAAGAGATCTGGACCTCGGAAAAAGCCGAGGTTCAAGGTTCGGCGCAAATTCAGCAGAAAATCGAACAGTCGCGTCAGGAGTTGGAAGCGGCCCGTCGTCGTGGTGATCTGAATCGGATGGCAGAGTTGCAGTACGGGATCATTCCTGATCTGGAACGCAGCCTGCAGATGGTCGATCAGCACGGCAAAAGCGAAAACCAGTTGCTGCGCAGCAAAGTGACCGAAGAAGAGATTGCAGAAGTCGTGTCCAAGTGGACCGGGATCCCGGTCTCGAAAATGCTCGAAGGCGAACGCGACAAGCTGCTGAAGATGGAAAGCCTGTTGCACCAACGTGTGATTGGCCAGGACGAAGCCGTGGTCGCGGTATCCAACGCAGTGCGGCGCTCGCGTGCAGGGTTGTCCGACCCGGATCGTCCGAGCGGTTCGTTCCTGTTTCTCGGCCCTACCGGTGTCGGCAAGACGGAGCTGTGCAAGGCGCTGGCCGAGTTCCTGTTCGATACCGAAGAGGCGATGGTGCGTATCGACATGTCCGAGTTCATGGAGAAGCACTCCGTGGCCCGCCTGATCGGTGCGCCGCCGGGCTACGTGGGTTATGAAGAGGGCGGTTACCTTACCGAAGCTGTGCGACGGAAGCCTTATTCAGTGATCTTGCTGGATGAAGTGGAAAAGGCTCACCCGGACGTGTTCAACGTGCTGCTGCAGGTGCTTGAGGATGGTCGTCTGACCGACAGTCACGGGCGCACGGTGGATTTCCGCAATACCGTGATCGTGATGACTTCCAACCTGGGCTCGGTGCAGATCCAGGAGTTGGTCGGTGATCGCGAGGCACAGCGTGCGGCGGTGATGGACGCGGTCAGTTCGCACTTCCGTCCAGAGTTCATCAACCGTATCGATGAAGTCGTGGTGTTCGAGCCATTGGCGCGCGATCAGATTGCTGGCATCGCCAACATTCAGCTCGGCCGTTTGCGTGGTCGTCTGGCTGAGCGCGAGCTGAAGCTGGAGTTGAGCGCCGAGGCACTGGATAAACTGATCGCGGTGGGTTACGACCCGGTGTACGGCGCACGGCCTCTGAAGCGTGCAATACAGCGCTGGATCGAAAACCCGTTGGCGCAGTTGATTCTGTCCGGGCGCTTCCTGCCTGGCGCCACCGTGACCGGTACTGTGGTTGGCGACGAGATTACTTTCGGCTGATTCGTTCATTACCTCTATATAGAAGGACCCTCCTCGTGAGGGTCTTTTTATCAGCGCGGCATAAGGGGCAAGAAACCGAGATATCAGGTGTAAGCGCGGCGATCCTAAAAAAATCGCAAATCATTGTCTTAAATGCAGTTTTAAGGGTTGACAGTCTTTTTTAAAATTGTAGAATAGCGCGCCTCAGAGACGCGAACGTAGCGATGCAAACGGGTCATTGAGGCTGAAATAAGCAGTTAATTCAGCGCTGTAGTTGTAGAAGTTACGTCTGAAATGCATAGTTCCGCGATAGCTCAGTTGGTAGAGCAAATGACTGTTAATCATTGGGTCCCTGGTTCGAGTCCAGGTCGTGGAGCCATTTTCATCAAGATGTAGCTGTATTATCGGGGTATAGCGCAGTCCGGTAGCGCGCCTGCTTTGGGAGCAGGATGTCAGGAGTTCGAATCCCCTTACCCCGACCA
>NZ_JASJVE010000012.1:0-191764 GCF_036346185.1 Pseudomonas sp. 10C3
AGATGTGTATAAGAGACAGCCCTTCCGGGCGCGCGCGGATGGATCAATGATCGTGATGCAAAAACGCCGGTTGTTTCGGCAGGCGCAGGCTGAACAGGAAAGCGATCGCCATCATGACGGTCACGTACCAGTAGAAGTTGCTCTCCATACCCATATTCTTCAGGTTCAGCGCGACGTATTCGGCCGAGCCACCAAAGATCGCGTTGGCCACGGCATAGGCCACGCCGACACCCAATGCACGAACTTGAGGCGGGAACATCTCGGCTTTTACCAGACCGCTGATCGAGGTGTAGAAGCTGACAATCGCCAGCGCCAGAGTGATCAGGAGAAACGCCATAAACGGATTGGTCGTCGTTTTCAGCGTCATCAGAATCGGCACCGTACACAGTGTGCCCAGCGCGCCGAACCACAGCATCGAGTTACGGCGCCCGATCTTGTCCGCCAACATACCGAACAGTGGTTGCATGCACATATAAAGGAACAGCGCGCCGGTCATGATGTAACTAGCGGTTTTGGCTTCCATGCCCCCGGTGTTCACCAGGTATTTCTGCATGTAGGTGGTAAAGGTGTAGAAAATCAGCGAGCCACCGGCGGTGTAACCGAGCACGGTGATAAAGGCCGTTTTGTGATCCCTGAACAACGCCCGCATGCTCCCGGCGTCTTTGTCCTTACGCGTTTCTGCCGTCGTGGTTTCTTTGAGCGAGCGACGCAGGAACAGGGAAATCACTGCTGCGATGGCGCCAACCACGAACGGGATGCGCCAGCCATACGCACGCAGCTCTTCAGTACTGAGAAACTGCTGCAGGATGACCACTGTCAACACAGCCAGCAACTGGCCGCCGATCAGGGTCACGTACTGGAACGAAGCGAAAAAGCCGCGCTGCCCTTTGAGCGCAACCTCGCTCATGTAGGTTGCCGTGGTGCCGTATTCGCCACCCACGGACAACCCCTGGAACAGCCTGGCGACCAATAGCAAGGCCGGTGCCCACGCGCCAATCGTGCCGTAGGTCGGCAGGCAGGCGATGACCAGTGAACCACCGCACATCATCAGTACCGAGATCATCATGGAGTTCTTGCGGCCATGCTTGTCGGCCACCCGGCCAAACAGCCAGCCACCGATCGGACGCATCAGAAAACCGGCGGCGAACACGCCCGCCGTGTTAAGCAACTGCACGGTCGGGTCATCGGAAGGGAAAAAGGCCGGCGCGAAATAAATGGCACAGAAGGCGTAGACGTAGAAGTCGAACCACTCCACCAAGTTGCCCGAAGAGGCACCGACAATGGCAAAAATCCGCTTGCGACGCTCCTCCCCGGTGTAATGCACGGGCTCGGAGACGGTGGTACTTGTTATTGTCATTGGGAGTTCACTCTGAGGGGTAACTACCCCATTCTAGACACATTCTGTAACCGACTGACCTCTCAAAACGCAATCATCCAGAAGAGGGTCCGACTCTTGTGGAGGCGGTCCTTTCCTGAATGCTTTAAAACGTTGTGATCAGACTCTTTCGATGGCTAACGCCAAGCCTTGCCCGACCCCCACGCACATGGTCGCGAGCCCTTTCCGGCCACCGGTTTTTTCCAGCTGATGCAGGGCCGTCAGAATCAGACGTGCGCCACTCATGCCCAAAGGATGACCCAACGCAATCGCCCCACCGTTGGGATTGACCTGCGGAGCATCGTCGGCGAGACCCAGTTCACGCAACACAGCCAGGCCTTGGCTGGCGAAGGCTTCGTTGAGTTCGATCACATCGAAATCAGTCACGGCCAAGCCAAGACGCTCGACCAGTTTGCGAACTGCAGGCACCGGACCAATGCCCATCACGCGCGGAGCGACTGCCGCGCTGGCCATCCCCAACACCCGAGCCCGGGCGGTCAAACCATGCTTTTTCACGGCATCGGCAGAGGCCAGAATCATGGCTGCCGCGCCATCATTGACGCCTGAAGCATTGCCAGCGGTGACGGTCTTGTCTGCCCCGTTGACCGGTTTAAGCTTGCTCAGGGTTTCCAGGCTGGTATCGGCACGAGGGTGTTCATCGTGCGCGACAATGGTTTCGCCTTTTTTATGCGTAACACGCACCGGCACGATTTCTTCAGCGAAATAGCCTGCGGCCTGAGCCACGGCCGTGCGCTGTTGGCTGCGAAGGGCGAAAGCATCCTGATCAGCACGAGAAATCTTATAGTCATCAGCGACGTTGTCGCCGGTCTGCGGCATGGCATCGACGCCGTACTGAGCCTTCATCAATGGGTTGATGAAGCGCCAGCCAATGGTGGTGTCTTCCAGCTTCATGTTGCGCGAAAACGCGGCATCAGCCTTGCCCATGACGAAAGGCGCGCGGGACATCGACTCAACACCGCCAGCAATCGCCAGCTCCATCTCACCGCTGGCGATGGCGCGGAAGGCTGTACCGACCGCGTCCATGCCCGAGGCGCAAAGACGGTTGAGGGTCACCCCGGGAATGCTCTGCGGCAGGCCCGCCAACAAAGCGGCCATACGCGCCACATTGCGGTTGTCTTCACCGGCCTGATTCGCGCAGCCGAAAAACACTTCATCGACCTCGTCCCAGTTCACCGACGGGTTACGCTCCATCAGCGCTTTGATCGGCAGTGCAGCCAAGTCATCGGCACGCACCGTCGACAGGCCACCGCCAAAACGGCCAATCGGTGTACGAATCGCATCACAGATATAAACGTCACGCATCATGCTTCTCCCGGTGCCTGACCATGAGCGATGGCGGTACGCGCTTCCAGATCACGCAAAGCGGTCAATTCTGTTTCGGTAGGTTCAGCCGAGTACACGACATTCTCGGCAAAGCGCAATTCCCAACCGGTGGCGGCGATGACTTGCTCGCGAGTCACGCCTGGATGCAGGGTCGTGACCACGAACTCATGGGTACCGGCTTCAGGTTCCATGATGCACAGATCGGTGATG
This sequence comes from Pseudomonas sp. 10C3, assembly GCF_036346185.1. Classification (NCBI taxonomy): domain Bacteria; kingdom Pseudomonadati; phylum Pseudomonadota; class Gammaproteobacteria; order Pseudomonadales; family Pseudomonadaceae; genus Pseudomonas; species Pseudomonas sp. 10C3. Next base: position 2,930 of record NZ_JASJVE010000012.1, read on the forward strand.
ATCCCCACCGGACCGGCACCGGACAAACCGAGTCTCTTGCGTGAATCCCCGCCTTCGCCGTGACCGACAGACGTGATGAAGTCGAGCTTGTTGACGAACGCCCGCGCCGATTGCTTGAGGATGATCAACACCTGCTTCGCGGAACCGGCAATCTCCGGCGCACCGCCAGCTCCCGGCAAGCGGACCTTCGGATTGTGATAGTCGCCCACCACGGTGGTGTTGATGTTGCCAAAGCGGTCAACCTGAGCGGCACCCAGAAAACCGACGTCGACCCGGCCACCTTGCAACCAGTAGCGAAAAATTTCACCGGTGGAGACAACAGTGTCGGCGGTTTCCGCCAGTTCGCCGTCGCCAATCGACAGTGGCAGCACGTTCGGCTTGGCGCCGATCGGGCCGGATTCGTAAATCAGCACCACATCCGGCGAGGACGTCAGGCGGGCCAGGTTCGCGGCCTTGGAAGGCAGACCGATGCCGACGAAGCAGACCGAGCCGTTCTTCAAACGACGGGCTGCAGCGACTGTCATCATTTCATTGGTGGTGTACGTCATTTATTGAGCCTCCGAAACGCTAGCCAACCGGGCTTTGAATTCATTGAAATCAGCGGTGCCGTGGATATAGTCGGCAATCCACGCAGTGAAGCTGTCACGGTCGCGGGCAATAGCGTCCCAGGCTTGATAGAAGCGGTTATCACGCTCGTAGTAACCATGGGCATAGGATGGATGCGCACCACCGGGGACCAGGCAGACGGCGCTCAGGGCCCAGGTCGGCAGTACGCAAGCGTTCATCGGGGCCTTGAGGTCATCAACGATCTCCTCAACCGTGACGATGCAACGCTTGGCCGCCAGTGCCGCTTCTTTCTGCACACCCAGAATGCCCCACAGCAGCACGTTGCCTTTACGGTCGGCTTTCTGCGCATGGATCACGGTGATGTCCGGGCGTATAGCAGGGACCGCCGCCAGCACTTCACCGGTGAAGGGGCAGGTGACCGTTTTGATCATCGGGTTGACCTTGGGCAGGTCGGAACCGGCGTAAGCCCGCAGCACCGCGAAAGGCAGCCCGGACGCACCTGCAACATAGGCGTTGGCAAGGTCCGCGTGGCTGTGTTCTTCGATTTCCATCGCGTGCGGCCACTGTTTCTCGACCGCGTCACGCAAGCGATGCAAGGAGCCAACACCAGGGTTGCCGCCCCACGAGAAAATCAGTTTTTTCGCACAGCCAGCACCGATCAATTGGTCATAGATCAAGTCGGGGGTCATGCGTACCAGGGTCAGGTCTTTTTTACCCTGACGAATGATTTCGTGGCCCGCAGCAGTGGGTATCAGATGGGTGAAGCCTTCCAGTGCAACGATGTCGCCATCGTTGACGAATTGCTTCACGGCATCGTGCAGAGAAAGAATTTCAGCCATGGAGTTGCTCCCGATCTCGCATCACAATCAATAAATAGCGCAAGTGAGCTGCGCTGGAATGCGAATCAGGTTATGCCTGAGCGAAGGGGCAAACAATCCGATAATCGACTAACTGTTCGTTAATCGCACAAATTAAAGAAGGCGACTGAAGACTGAAAGTGCCCGCTCTTCGCGAAGAGATCGAACAGGCACCCTGTATTCAAAATGTCAGGTAAATAGCTGTGTACTCAAATCGCGGCTAGCATCGAGCATGATCGGCAGAAAGCGTTGCTCCAATTCACTGCGGGCCACGCGTCCAGCGCTGGTGCTGACGTTGAGTGCGGCCAACACTTGGCCGGAGGCGTCATATACAGGGACGGCAATCGAGCGCAGGCCTTGCTCGAGTTCCTGGTCAACGATGCACCAGCCCTGCTGGCGAACCTGCTGCAGGCATTCCAACAAGTCCTCGGGTGTCGATAACGTGCGACTGGTTTTAGGTTGCAGGTCGACGTGATCGAGGTATTCACCGAGCGAAACATCGTCCAGCGCGGCCAACAGAATGCGCCCCATGGACGTGCAATAGGCGGGTAACCGTCCGCCCACCGAGAGGTCCACCGAGATCAATCGCTGGGTCGTGGCCGAGCGGGCTATATACAGAATATCGTCGCCTTCGAGGGTCGCCATGTTGCAGGCCTCATGCAATTGATCGCTCATGCGGTCCAGATAAGGCTGGGCCGAGATCGCAAGCGGCGTCGATGATAGATAGGCATGCCCCAACGTCAGCACTTTAGGCAACAGCGAGTAGGTCCGGCCATCACTGGTGGCGTAGCCCAGCTTGATCAACGTATGCAGGCAACGGCGTACCGCCGCGCGGGGGATTTCCGTGCGATGGCTGATCTGGGCAATCGTCAATTGACGCTTACGCTCCTGAAAGGCATGGATCACCGCCAAACCTCTGGCCAGGGACGTCATGAAATCCGGGTCGCCGGTCAGCGCCTGAATCCGCTTGGCCGGTGACGCCACAATCGGCGGCGCCAGCGAGGCAAATGAGTTGCGCAGTTGATCGTTCATCCCAAACACCGCCTATCGACGCCTTTTCAGGCCGGATACAAAGCCCTTCACAACGTTTCACTAAGGAATTCATCGGGCCCGTCTCGGGCGATTATCGAACCAATGACCGATAATCGCAATTGACCCATCGCCTTTATCCTTATACCTTTCACTCGCCGCTTAAGTGGCTTCTTGGAAATACTGGTCAGGTACCCACGAGAAGTCCATTGGTACGGCCTTGCCCACGAAGCGAGGCCGTTTTCTTTCAGCGCCGTACACGAGCGCAACGCTACCCGATACGCAGCCTCTTCCGGCACCACGGAAGAACCGCTGCGCTATTGTTTCTGATGCGCCCTGTCTGCCCCTGCGCGCTGTGCCACAAAAACCGTGGCTTATACCCGTGCCCCTACTGATCATCCTCAATTGGAAACAGTCTGTGGCCCGGGCATGAAGTTGTAGTGGTATTCAATCGCCGTCTAAACTTCAGAACTGTCGTACAGAAAAAGAGTACTGATGGAAGACATATCGTAACAATCGCGCACATAAAGTTGACGGCACCGAACATCTTGGAGATAGTGTTCTTCGGTTGACTGGCTATAATGCCCCGCAGTGATTGAAACTCCAGCGCGCTAAGCGTGGATCCAGTCACGTGGACCCTGCACTGACCCGGTGCACGATCCAGACAGTCCGCGGATGAGATACCGAGCCATTGATAGCCACCGCGCTTGTAATCCATATCTGTTGCTACGACAGCTGTTTTTTCTGGTGCCCGTAGCCGCGAGCAGCAAGAAGGTATTTACACGTAGTGTGTAAAGGAATGTCCGACTGTTTAAACAGCCCGGCAGACTGGACATCGCCGGTGTAAGCACTTCCCGCGCTCTGCGCTGTCACCGGAATTAATCTCGACATTATTAGGTAACACTGTGACGAAAGATGAACTGCGCGTGGAACTTGAGCGCCAGGAACAACGTTACAAGGATGTATACGGCGGGGAAGTCACCACCTACGCCGCACAACCAGAGCCCGAACGTAAGCCTTGGCGCAAAAGAGCCAGCCTTCTCGATCAGGCGTTCAAGCAAGAACTGCAAAAAATGGAAAAAGACCTCAAGGAAGAACCTTAGCCTTTGCGGCTAAAATCAGTAGCGGTTTACGGTGCGCCACCTTCTTGATGGGCGCAGAGCTCGTTTTTACTGAGGTTTGAGGCAACTTTGAACCAAAGGCTGTCTTCCCGACAGCCCTTTGGGGCGGTAGCTGTGGCCATCCATTTCGTTTAATGATGTAACCAATGAGCAGCAAGTGCATCGATTTATAGGGTTTTCTGGCATAATCGCGCCCCCTTACGACCGGGTCAGAAGATTTTCATGATCGATTTATTCAGCGGGCTAGATGCTTGGGTGCTTGTGAGCTTGCTGCTTGCCCTGGCCTTCGTTCTCACGTTCGAGTTCATCAACGGCTTTCATGACACCGCTAACGCGGTAGCTACTGTCATCTACACCAAAGCCATGCCGCCCAACCTGGCCGTATTCTTTTCCGGTTTGTTCAACTTTCTGGGTGTATTGCTGGGCGGTGTAGGCGTGGCCTACGCCATCGTCCACTTGCTGCCCGTCGAACTGCTGATCAACGTAAACACCGGCCATGGCCTGGCCATGGTGTTCTCGCTGCTCGCGGCGGCGATTACCTGGAACCTCGGCACCTGGTATTTCGGGATTCCGGCATCCAGCTCGCACACTCTGATCGGCTCTATTCTGGGAGTCGGGCTCGCCAACGCATTGATTACCGGCATTCCGCTGGCCGACGGCGTGAACTGGCAAAAAGCGATCGACATCGGTGCGTCGCTGATCTTTTCGCCGCTGGCAGGCTTCATCGTTGCCGGTTTGGTGTTGCTCATTCTGAGATGGTGGCGCCCGCTGTCCAAGATGCACAAAACGCCGGAGCAGCGCCGCAAGATCGATGACAAAAAACACCCGCCTTTCTGGAACCGTCTGGTATTGGTGGTTTCCGCCATGACCGTCAGTTTCGTACACGGCTCCAACGACGGTCAGAAGGGTATCGGCCTGATCATGTTGGTCTTGATTGGTATCGTACCAAGCCAGTTCGTTCTCGACCTGAGCAGCACCACCTATCAGATCGAACGGACCCGGGATGCAACCCTGCACCTGAGCCAGTTCTATCAGCGCAACACCGACACCCTGAGTGAGTTCCTGGCCTTGGGCAAATCGAAGGATGGCGACTTGCCGGAGCGCTTCAGCTGTAACCCGACGCAAACCGAGCCGACCATCAACGCCCTGCTCAGCACGCTTAAAGGTGTCGTCGATTATCACGCTCTGTCGACTGAAAGCCGCATCGAAGTGCGTCGCTACCTGCTCTGCATGGATGACACTGCCCGAAAAGTCGGCAAACTTTCCAACTTGGCACCTCGTGAAAAATCCGACCTTGAGAAGCTGCGCAAGGACCTGACGGCGACCACTGAATATGCGCCGTTCTGGGTCATTCTTGCCGTCGCCCTAGCGTTGGGCCTGGGCACCATGATTGGCTGGAAACGCGTGGTACTGACCATAGGTGAAAAAATCGGCAAGCAAGGCATGACCTATGCCCAAGGCATGTCGGCACAGATCACCACCACCTGCGCGATCGGCCTGGCTAACGTTTTCAGTCTGCCGGTTTCGACCACCCATATCCTGTCCTCTGGCGTTGCCGGGACCATGGTCGCAAACAAAAGCGGTTTGCAAGGCGGCACGGTGCGCGCCATTATCCTGGCCTGGGTCTTGACCCTGCCAGCGACCATCGCACTGTCGGCTGGCTTGTTCTGGGTGGCGTCAAAAGTGTTGGCTTAAACAGTAAGACTCAAGAAAAGCGCCCTGTTCGGCGCTTTTTTTTGGCCTGTCAGCCTGGATTCTCAGCGATCAAACAAAGTAGCACCGAACGTTTAATTTTGGTGCTGCCACACCAGCGCCTCACCTTTTTGCACCGAACATCTATTCTTCTCAGTGGTCAACCTTAGGAACAACCACGCTGCGGAGGGATTGCCGTGCATATCGCTGACATGACCATGTTCTACGCACCAGCCAGCGGTGGCGTGCGCACTTATCTAGATGCAAAACATCGTCGTTTGGGACGTTATTCAGGCGTTCGTCACAGCCTCTTGATCCCCGGCGCCAGCCTGAGCCACAAAGACGGCATTTATAAGGTACCGGCGCCGGCCCTGCCCTTCGGTAACGGCTATCGCTTCCCTCTCCGCCTCGCACCGTGGCGCAATGTCCTGAAAGATCTGCAGCCCGACGTGATCGAAGTCGGCGATCCCTATTTAACCGCATGGGCCGCACTGGACGCGCGTCGCCAACTGGATGTACCGGTCATTGGTTTCTATCACTCGGATTTACCACTGCTGGTCAGTAATCGCATCGGTAATTGGCTCGGCACTAATGTCGAGACCTACGTCAGCAAGTTGTATAACAATTTCGACCGGGTCTTGGCGCCCAGCACCATCATGGCCGACAAGTTGATCCGATTGGGCGTCGAGAATGTGCACATGCAACCGCTGGGCGTGGACCTTGTGACATTTACACCAACCCTTCGCGATCCATGCCTTAAAGCCGAGCTAGGCCTCAACGAAGACACCCGTTTGCTGATTTTCGCCGGACGCGGATCGCGTGAAAAAAACCTGCCCGTGCTGCTCGACTGCATGAAACGACTGGGCGCTGGCTATCACCTGTTGTTGGTCGGCTCGCACATGCCAGATGCAGTTCCGGACAATGTGTCGGTCATCGGTCATTTCTGCCCCGCCAGCGAAATCGCCCGTTTGTTGGCCAGCGCCGACGCCTTACTGCATGCAGGCGATCAGGAAACCTTTGGCCTGGTGATTCTCGAAGCCATGGCCAGCGGCATTCCCGTCATTGCTGTGGCTGCTGGCGCCTTTTCCGAAATCGTCCCTGAAGCGTGCGGCCTGCTCTGCGAGCCGAACAATCCATTGTCAATGGCCAGCGCCGTACGAGAATTATTCAGCCACAACAGCGTGCAAAAAGGCTACCAGGCGCGACAGCACGTAGAACAGCGATACGCGTGGGACACTGTGGTCGAGGGCCTGCTTGAACACTATCAAGCTGTCCTGGGCAGCCGCTTACCGGTGCTCGCTCATGGCTGACATCGAACGTAGCGTATTGTTGGTGCTTCATGATGTGGCGCCCGAAACCTGGACCGATTACCAGCCATTTGTTCAAGCCATAGACGCTTTGGGCAATATCCCAATGACTCTGTTAGTGGTTCCCGACTTTCATAAACGCAATGCGGTAAGCACTGACAATCACTTTCAGCGCGTGCTGGAAACTCGTATTGCCCACGGCGATGAACTGGCGCTGCATGGCTACTACCATTGCGACGATAGCCCGCCGCCGCGCACACCGCGCGACTATTTCATGCGGCGCATTTTCACGTGGGAAGGCGAGTTTTATGCTCTGGACCGGGATGAGGCGTTGGTACGACTGCATGCCGGAATCGAATTATTTCAGCGCTTAGGCTGGCCGCTCCATGGGTTCATTGCCCCCGCCTGGCTGATGAGTGAGGGCACGCGAGACGCCTTGCGCAGCTTGCCTCTGCACTACACCAGCGATGCTCAGCATTTGTATCGGCTGCCGGACTTCGCCCGGATTGAAGCGCCGGGCATTGTCTGGAGTGCCCGCAGCCCTTGGCGTCGCGGCGTGTCGAAAATCCTCAGCGGGCACCTCGAACACAGGTTTCAGGCGGCATCGACCATTCGATTGGGCTTACACCCGGTCGACATGCGCCATGAGTATGCCCGCCGCTACTGGCTACAAATCCTGCAACGACTGATCCAGAGCGGCCGTACGCCCATGACCAAGGCACACTGGCTTGCCACACAGCATCCAGCCATGAGGTCAGCCGCGTGAAACGACTTGCCTGGTTATTGGCAGGGCTGCTCGCCGCCCTACTGATTCCGCTTGTGTTGGGTGGCAGTGAGATGTTCCTGCGCCTGCGCAGCTTCCCTCTGGACCTGCTATTGGGAATGCTTGGCATGATCGCCGCGTGCTGGGGCCTGAACTCGCTACGCTTGCGTCTATTGCTGGGTGACAGCGTGGGCGGGCTAAGTCCGCTGAAAAGCCTCGGGGTGGTCATAGCCACCGAGTTCGCGATTTGCGCAACGCCGGGCGGCAGTGGCGGGCCACTGACATTAATGACATTGCTGTCGCGCAATGGCATACGCCCGGCTAAAAGCAGCGCGGTCTTCGCCACTGACCAACTCAGTGATCTGCTGTTCTTCCTGTGTGCCCTGCTTGGCATTCTGCTGTATGCACTGTTTCACGAACTCAGTCAGAAGCTGGAGTGGATGCTCAGCCTGAGTGTGATTCTGATGCTTGGCGGATTGTGCCTGGGCATCGGCTTCGCCCGCTACCATCGGCAGATCATCAAACTCAACGGGGGCCTGCTCAAACGCGTCAACACCAGTGCCACGACTCGTCGGCACTGGGCACGCAAACTGCTGCATTTTCGTGATGCGTTTGTCGACACGCTGAAGATGCCTCGGCAAAAACTGGCGCAGGTGTTCGTGCTGACCTGCCTGCATTGGGGCTTGCGTTACAGCGTGTTGTATCTCGCCTTGCATGGTTTGGGCGTGGACATAGCGTGGGCCTGGAGTTTTCTGATTCAAATGCTGTCACTGAGTGCGGGGCAACTGAGCCTGTTGCCGGGTGGCGCAGGCGCTGCAGAACTGACATCGGCGGCACTGCTGGCCCCCATGGTGGGTAAGTCCACGGCAGCTGCGGCGATCCTGATCTGGCGGGCGGTGACGTACTACTTCTACTTGATCGCCGGTGGGCCGGTGTTTTTACTATTGGTCGGACGACCGTTGCTGAACAAGCTGATACGCCTCAAACACGCCTGATTATTTTTTCGGTGTGCCCGTTGGCGCCTCAGGCGCTTGCTGCAATTGCCGCCAAAGCTCGGCGGCACCGTTGAAGTCCGCACCGTCCTCCAGACCCAGCGCCTCCGGGTCATAACGACTCAGGCAGCCCTCGCCAAGCGTGGGCGGTGCTCTCGATGTGGCTTTGTCGAGTGGATCGGTCATCTTCGCCTCCATCGCTATGCCTTCGCGAATAAACTCACCCCACAGCAAACCTGTGTGAGAGCGGATTTATTCGCGAATGGCAGTAAGCCAGGTACTTGAGACTAGTCGAACACGACCGTCTTGTTGTGATGCACCAGTACCCGATCTTCCAGGTGGTAACGAAGCCCGCGAGCCAACACCATCTTTTCCACGTCGCGACCGAAGCGCACCATATTTTCGATGCTGTCACGGTGGCTGACGCGTACCACGTCCTGCTCGATGATCGGCCCCGCGTCGAGTTCTTCAGTCACGTAGTGACAGGTCGCACCAATCAGCTTCACGCCACGTAGCGAAGCCTGGTGGTAGGGCTTGGCCCCCACGAACGACGGTAGGAAGCTGTGGTGGATGTTGATCACCCGATGCGCATATTCACGGCACAATTGCGGCGGCAGAATTTGCATGTAACGCGCCAGCACGACTACGTCCGCCTCATGGTGCTTGACCAGACGCGAGACTTCGGCAAACGCCGGCTCCTTGTCCTTTGAGTCCACCGGAACATGGTAATAAGGGATGTTATGCCACTCGACCATGCTGCGCAGGTCTTCATGGTTGGAAATCACACAGGCGATTTCGCAGTCCAGTTCATCGGTGTGCCAGCGGTGTAGAAGATCTGCCAGACAGTGCGATTCACGACTGGCCATCAACACCACGCGCTTTTTCTGCGCCGAGTCCGTGACGCGCCAGTCCATGGAGAACTCTTCGGCAATCGGCGTGAACGCCTTGCGAAATTCTTCAAGTTCCAGGGGGACTGTGTCGGCACGAATCTCGTGACGCATAAAGAACCAACCACTGAGATTGTCCGAGTGATGGCTCGCCTCGGTAATCCAGCCATTATAGGCGGCCAAAAAGTTACTGACTTTAGCAACGATGCCGACGCGGTCCGGGCAAGCAATCACCAGCCGAAAAGTGCGCATGAGGGAAAAACTCCAGAACTTCGCAAAGGCCGCCATTCTAGCGATTACGCAGAGAAACTGCAGTACTCCTCTCGCCGAGTCTGAAACCGCCGAGGTCATTGGGGCCCGCGTCCTCAGGCAGCGCCGCTTTCCATGATAGCTGTCTACTCAGCACCGACTAATGCCCTGCATTAGAAAGGGCCATTATGGCGATATCCTTCAGCGCCCACGGTACAACATCTAATGTCGTCGCACTGTTGCGCAGGGCCTATTTTATAAATAATTGCCCTAAAACTTTTCTTTAATGTTTACTTGATCAAACTGTCTGACTATTATTGCATCACTGCGTCCCTGCCACCCTCTGAACATAAGGTACCCCTTCATGTCCCTGATCAACGAATACCGTGCCACAGAAGAAGCCATCAAAGAACTGCAAGCCCGTTTGAAAAGTCTGTCGCAAGACGACAAACTGCAAACTGAGCTTGAATTTGAAGGCAAGCTGCGCACCCTGATGGGCGAATATCAAAAATCGCTGCGCGACATCATCGCCTTGCTTGATCCAGAGTCCAAAGTTAGCAAGACTCCTCGCGGCGCCGTGAAGACTACCGGCACCAAGCGTGCGCGCAAGGTCAAGCAGTACAAGAACCCGCACAACGGCGAAGTCATTGAAACCAAAGGCGGCAACCACAAGACTCTGAAAGAGTGGAAAGCCAAGTGGGGCGGTGATGTAGTTGAAGGCTGGGCAACTCTGCTGGGCTAAGTGAACACCGGTCGTCAGCAATGACGGCTCATAAAAAAACGCCAGCTTGCTGGCGTTTTTTATTATCTGCCGTTTATGGCCTGCCACGCATTACAGAAAATGCCCCTCCCCCAACCAGATGGCCCTTCAGAGGCTGAAGCGCTCGCGCAGTTGCTGGGCGTAATCCTGCCATTGGCTCAATACCTTAAGCTGGGCTGGTGTAGCACTAAGGGACAACTCAACCAGGGATTTCGTAAAACTTTGTAATGTATTAGGCGCTCCGCTCTCAGCCCGCGATAAGCGCTGCTGACAAAAGGTATACCAGCGCTGTTGCTCCTCGACAGTCAAGGTGTTGGCAAAGTTCCTCGCGCGGTATCTGAATAATAATTCAGGCAGACGCTCATCATCAAAAGGCCATTCGTCGCGGGCCAATTGTTCCGGCTCGGCAGTGCGTACTTGCTCACACAACCGTCGATCACGGTCACCGAGGAACCCGTCATATAACTGCTGCTCCGGGTCTTCACTGGGCGTAAAATTTTCACGGCCATAAACGGCTTTCACTTTATCCTGCCAAAGTTCCTGCGCGTCTGTTAACTGCTGCGCGCGCGCCTGATACTGGGCCATGTCCAATTGCAAACGCTGCTGATCTTCGGCACGCAGCACGTTGAGCGGCGCGACCACCGGGCAGCGGTTTATATGCAACAGCTTGAGCGGCACCGGCAATTCACCGTCGGCAAGATCATCTCGCCGGGTATATAAGCGCTGACGCAATGTATCGGCGTCCTGCTCAAGCAACGGCGCAGGGTCCTGGTGTAAATCACAGACAATCAGCGCATTGCGATTGTGCGGATGCCACGCCAGCGGCAATACCACACCCAAGTAACTGCGCGCAGCGGAGAAGCGCCCGGAGATGTGAACCAGCGGCTGCATCAAACGGATCTGTTCCTGCACTCGCTGCTTGCTGCGTAGCTGAAACAAATAGTCATACAGTTTCGGCTGCTTCTCACGAATCAAACGCGCCAAGGCGATCGTAGCGCGCACATCGGACAAGGCATCATGAGCCTGACCGTGATCGATGCTATTGGCGGCGGTCAGACGCTCAAGTTTCAAGGTCACTCGCCCCTCCTCCTCGGGCCAGACGATCCCTTCCGGGCGCAACGCATATGCCGTTCGCACGACATCGATCAAATCCCAACGGCTATTACCGCCCTGCCACTCCCGCGCATAGGGATCGAAAAAATTGCGATACAGGCTGTAACGGGTCACTTCGTCGTCGAAGCGCAGGGTGTTGTAGCCTGCGCCACAGGTGCCTGGTGCCGACAACTCAGCATGCACCCGGGTCATGAAGTCGGCTTCACTCAAACCCTGTTCGGCCAGGCGGTCAGGGGTGATGCCGGTGATCAGGCACGCTGCCGGGTGCGGCAGGATGTCCTCGCTCGGCTGACAGTAGAGGTTAATCGGCGCAGCGATCTCATTGAGCTCAGCGTCCGTGCGGATACCGGCAACCTGAAGCGCACGATCATTGCGCGGGTTGATGCCAGTGGTTTCATAGTCGTACCAAAAGATGCTGGAGGTCACGGGCTATTCCTGAACAGAAGACCGGCAAAGTGTAGGGGGTGCGCAGCATAAATGGCCAATCGGCTGATTCAGGCACGCAGCGGATACATTTACTCACACGTCTTGTACCTATCCGTTTGGAGAGTCTGGTTGCTTCGATGGCCCGTGCTGGCTAGCATCGGGCTTTGTCTTCAGGCGTGCATCACTCGATAATGTCCTTCCCCCCAGCTTTACCAAGGAGTGCTGCGCCGCACATACCATTGGATACTCGCGCCCGTATCGAAACCCCGGAAGGCATCGATCTGATCCTGCGCCCGGCAGGCCTGGTGCCGCGCACGCTGGCGTTTACTCTCGACCTGTTGGTTCGTGCACTGGTCATGGGCGGGCTATTTATCTTCCTCAGCCTGTTCGATAAGTTCGGCATGGGCCTGAGCGCGCTTGTGCTGTTTCTGGGGACGTGGGGGTACATGGTCCTGTTCGAGGTGCTGAATCAAGGGCGCACTGTCGGCAAGCAGATCATGGGCCTTCGCGTGGTTCACGACGACGGCACGCCGATTGGCTGGCCAGCGTCATTGACCCGCAACCTGCTGCGTTTCGTCGACATGCTGCCCTTCGGTTACTTTCTGGGTGCCGTGAGCTGCTTGCAGCACCCCACTTTCAAACGTCTGGGCGATCTGGCCGCAGGCACATTGGTAGTCTATTGCGACCCGCCCGGCGTGCGCCCGACGCTGCCCCATGCGCTGCCGCTGATTGCCCCATTCGCCCTGACCCTGGACGAGCAGCGCGCGCTGTTGGGCTTCGCTGAGCGGCAGGCCAGCCTGTCCGCCGAGCGCACGCAGGAGTTGGCCGCGATTCTTGCGCAGCCCTTGCAAGTCCCCGCAGATCAAGCCGTCGCGCACCTCAATGGGATCGCTCGCGGCCTGCTGGGGCCGACATGAAGCAATCCCTGTTCGAAAGTCGCCATCAACCTGACTGGCAGCGCTTCGCCGAACTGCTGGACGCGCTGGAGCACGGCAAAGCCGAGAGCAAGGCCTGCGAGGCCTTCGCCAGCGACTACCGCCGAATCTGCCAGCAATTTGCCTTGGCGCAAGAGCGCGGCTACAGCAGTCATCTGGTCGACCCGCTGCAACACTTGGCGATGCGCGGCCATCAACAACTGTACCGGCACCGCAGCCAACTGGGTGCGCATCTGTTGAGTTTCGTCCTCGCCGACTTTCCGAGACTGGTCAGGACGCAATGGCGTTTCGTGCTGGTCGCCAGCCTGCTGTTTTTCGGCAGCCTGATCGGCATCGGCCTGTTGGTGTATGTCTTTCCGGACCTGGTCTACAGCGTCGTCAGCCCCGCGCAGGTGACCGAGATGGAAAGCATGTACGACCCGGCGGCGCGGCGCATCGGTGAGGCGGCGACGCGAGGCTCCAGCGAAGACTGGATGATGTTCGGTTATTACATCATGCATAACATCGGGATCGCTTTTCAGACCTTCGCCACCGGACTGCTGTTCGGCTTGGGCAGTCTGTTTTTTCTGTTTTTCAATGGTCTGATGATCGGCGCGGTGGCCGGCCATCTCAGCGGAGTCGGCTACGGGCAGACCTTCTGGTCATTCGTCATAGGCCATGGTGCTTTTGAGCTCAGCGCCATTGCCCTCGCTGGCGCCGCAGGCCTCAAGCTGGGCTGGGCTTTGCTTGCGCCCGGGCCTCTACCGCGCAGTGAGGCGCTGCGGCTGGCGGCAAAAGTGAGCGTGCAGTTGATGTGTGGGGTCATGTTGTTTCTGCTGATCGCGGCCTTTATCGAAGCCTACTGGTCATCAATGACAACTTTTCAACCGCTGACCAAATACCTTGTCGGCGCCTGCCTGTGGGGGCTCGTCGGGGCGTACCTGATCTTCGCTGGACGGAGTGGCCATGCGCCTGACTGACGCCAGTGTCGTGATTCGCCCGCGCAATCCATGGGAAGCCATCGACCTTGGCGTGCTGCTGGCTCGCGAGCATCGCGGCTTACTCATGGCCAGTTGGGCCGTCGTTACGCTGCCGATCTTCGCCGTGCTCAGCGTGGTGTTCTGGAACGCGCCAACGATTGCGATCCTGGTGTTCTGGTGGCTCAAACCAGCCTTTGAGCGCCTGCCGCTGCTGATTCTTTCGCAAGCGATTTTTGGCTCGACGCCCAGCCTCAAGCAAGCCCTGAAAGCCTGGCCAAAAGCACTCAAGCCGCAGTTGCTGGCCAGCCTGACCTGGCGCCGATTGAGCCTCAGCCGCAGCTTCAAACTGCCGGTGCAACAACTTGAACACTTATCCGGCCCGGCACGCCAGCAGCGCATCGGCATTCTCAGCCAACACAACCTGCGCGCCGCACGCTGGCTGACATCGGTCGGCAGCGCACTGGAAATGACCTTATGGCTCGGGTTGATGAGCGTCTTCTATTTGTTGATCCCACAACAGGTCGAACTGAACTGGAGCTGGAACAGCCTGCTCGACATCGAAGGCAACTGGCACTGGCTCGAACACCTGAGCAATGCTTTTTATGCTTTGATCCTGATTTTCTGGGAACCGATTTATGTGGCCAGCGGCTTCACTTTGTACCTGAACAGGCGCACCGCGCTGGAAGCCTGGGATATCGAACTGGTGTTGCGCCGTTTGCGCCAACGCCTGATCGGCAGCGCCTATGTCATGTTGATCGGCCTGGGCCTGGTTTTTTCAACACCCACCCCGTCCGCCTGGGCTACGGAGCAAAGCTATAGCTGCCCATTGCCACCGCTTGATCCTGCATCACCCGAACACGCCCCCACCGGGCCGGACAGCCCACGCCTGACTCATCAGGCACTGACCAGCAACGCCGCACGCGAGAGCATCAACGCGCAACTGGCACAACCGCCGTTCAAGAACCCCAAGACCGTGACCGGTTGGCGCTTGATCGAAGACAAAGCGGCTAGCAAAGCGGAAAAACCTGCGGAATCAGCCCAGTGGCTACTGCGCTTGATCAACTGGCTGGCGCGTATCGCCAGCGTACTTGCCCATGTGTTTGAAGTGCTGCTGTGGGCAGGGGCGATCATCCTGGTCAGCGTATTGATCTGGCGATACCGGGCCTGGATCAGCACCTTCGTCAGCCGTCGCCAAGGCCCGGAAAAGACTCAACGCAACGTCCCCCGGCAATTATTCGGTTTGCAGGTCAACGCCCAAAGCCTGCCCGATGACGTGGCTGGCACCGCCGAACGCCTGTGGGCCACTCAACCCCGCAAGGCCCTGGGCCTGTTGTATCGAGCGCTGCTCAGCCGCCTGTTGACCGACTACCAGCTGCCGCTGAAGAATGCCGACACCGAGGGCGAGGTCTTGCAGCAGGTTGCGCAGCTCAAACAGCAGGCATTGCACGAGTACAGCCAACACTTGACTGAACACTGGCAGAACCTCGCCTATGGCCATCACCTGCCCCCAGCGCATCTGCAGCAGGAACTGTGTGACGGCTGGCGGCAACTGTTCGGTTCGGGGCTCCCCCGATGACCAGACGCAACACACTGCTGATTGGCCTGCTATTAATCGTCGCGCTCGGGCTGGCCGGCCGTTATCTGTACACGCACCTAGAGCGTTACACCGAGGTCATCGACCAAGGTCCGTCGCCCGACGTACGCGGCAATCCCTACCTGGCCGCCGAAAATTTCCTGCGCCAACGCTCGGTGCCGGTCCAGGTCACCGATGCACTCCAGAACTTGCCCGACGCGCGTCAGGAGCCGCAGACCCTGATGCTCCTCGCCAGCCGCGAGAACATGACGCCCCGGCAAGTCGAGCGACTGCTGGACTGGGCCAAATCCGGCGGTCATCTGCTGTTCGTCGCCGAGCAACTCTGGGATGAACAGAAAGGCCGCAGCGGCGACCTGCTGCTGGACCGGGTGCAGATTCACCAATTCCTCAGCGCGGACCTGCAAACACAGGACCGGGCAAAAGCCATCGTGCCCAGGCAGCCTGCCCCCCTGGCGCCGACGGACTACCCAAGCCTGACCAAGCTGTACCTGGAAAACGAAGACGACCCGGCCTATTTCAGTTTCGATACTGACTTTCACCTGGACGACCCCAAGGACCGTGCTCAGTCCTGGGCCAACAGCGGCTCGGCCACGCACATGATGCAACTGGCCTACGGCGACGGTTTGATCACCGTCCTGAGCGACAGCGACCTGTGGAAAAACAAGACCATCGCCCGCTACGACAATGCCTGGCTGCTGTGGTATCTGACGCAGGACAGCTCGGTGACGATGTTGCTGCAATCCGGGCACGCTGATTTGTTCAGCCTGTTGCTGCGGTATTTTCCGGAGGCGTTGACCGCGCTGATGTTGCTGATCACCTTGCTGCTGTGGCATGCAGGCCAGCGTCACGGCCCGCTGCAGGCCCCGGCCTCCCGTGCGCGTCGGCAATTGACCGAACACCTGCGCGCCAGTGCCGATTTCCTGCTCAGACGCAGCGGTCAACAGGTCCTGTTGCGTGGATTGCAGCAAGACATCTTGCGTCGCGCCCGACAGCGTCATCCCGGTTTCGAACACCTCGGCATCGCCGACCAATGGCATGTGCTTGGGCGCCTGACGCGCCAACCCACCAGCGCTGTCAGTCAGGCCCTGCGCCCACGGCCCGCTCAGCGACTGTCCAGCGCAGAATTCACCCGTCAGGTTGCCCACCTGCAAACTCTCAGGAATGCCCTATGAGCGACTACCCGATGGACCCGCAAAGCAGCGCCGAGACCACGACAGCGCCCAGCAATCAGGCCCAGCAACGCCAACGTGCCAGCCATTTGGCTCAGACCCTGCGCCAGGAGCTGCAAAAAGTCCTGATCGGCCAGAACACAGTGATTGACGATGTGTTGACTGCGCTGATCGCTGGCGGCCATGTGCTGATCGAGGGTGTTCCGGGGCTGGGCAAAACGTTACTGGTCCGCGCCCTCGCCCGCTGCTTCGGCGGGGATTTCGCCCGGATTCAGTTCACTCCCGATCTCATGCCCAGTGATGTCACTGGCCACGCGGTGTACGACCTCCAGACCGAACAGTTCAAACTGCGCAAAGGTCCGCTGTTCACCAACCTGCTGCTGGCCGATGAAATCAACCGTGCTCCGGCGAAGACCCAGGCCGCGCTGCTCGAAGCCATGCAGGAACGACAGGTCACCCTGGAGGGACGCGCCCTGCCGATCGCACAGCCGTTCATGGTGCTGGCCACGCAAAACCCTATCGAGCAGGAAGGCACCTATCCTCTGCCCGAAGCTGAACTCGACCGCTTCATGCTCAAGTTGCGCATGGACTATCCAGACTCCGCCGAAGAACTGAGCATGGTTCGTCAGGTCACACGCTCGACCAAGGCCGATATGCTCGATGTACAGCCGCTGCGCACCGTCCTGCAAGCCAAGGACGTGCTGGCCCTGCAACGCATTGCCAGTGAATTACCGCTGGACGAACAGGTACTCGATTACGCCGTGCGCCTGGCGCGCGCAACCCGTAGCTGGCCAGGCCTGACCTTGGGTGCCGGGCCACGTGCGTCGATAGCACTGGTTCGCGGGGCGCGGGCGCGAGCCCTGTTGCGCGGTGGCGAATTCGTGATCCCGGATGACATCAAAGGCTGCGCGCTTGCGGTGTTGCGCCATCGGGTCAGGCTCTCGCCCGAGCTGGACATCGAAGGGCTGTCGGTGGATCAAGTGCTCAAACAACTGCTCGATCAGGTTCCGGCGCCACGTCTATGAAGCAGGCGCTCAAGCCCTCTCGCTTATTGCTCGGCTGGCTTGGCGCATTGATGTGCCTGGCTGTTGTCCTTGGCACTTTGGACGCGTTGGGCATCGATCTTCCGGCGAAACTTTCGGCGGTAGGTTGGGGGCTGTTGATGGCGCTGATACTGCTCAGCCTGCTTGATGCCTGGCGGCTCACTCGCCAGCCCTCGCCGCGCCTGCAACGTCAACTGCCGGGCAGTCTGGCGCTGGGACGCTGGAGCGAAGTACGCATCACGGTCGAGCATGATTTCAGCCAGCAGCTGACACTGAGCGTGTTCGATCACGTGCCTGAGGGCCTGACCGTTGAAAACCTGCCACAAAACATCACGTTGCTCCCCGGCGAACACGCCCAGCTTGGCTACCGTCTGCGCCCGCTGAGTCGCGGCCATTTCGGCTTCGAACGGTGCGAAATCAACCTGCCCAGCACCTTGCGTTTATGGACCACGCGCCGCTATCTGCCGCTGGTCGATGCCACCCGCGTTTACCCCGACTTTGCACGTGTGTATGGCGGCCAGCTGCTCGCGGTGGATAACTGGATCAGCCAACTGGGCGTGCGCCAGCGTCAGCGTCGTGGCCTGGGACTGGAGTTTCATCAGCTGCGCGAATTTCGCGAAGGCGACAGCCTGCGCCAGATCGATTGGAAAGCTACAGCACGCCAACGCACACCCATCGCCCGCGAATATCAGGATGAACGTGATCAGCAGATCGTATTCATGCTCGATTGCGGCCGACGCATGCGCAGTCAGGATGGAGACCTGGCGCACTTCGACCATGCGCTCAATGCCTGCCTCCTGCTCAGTTACGTCGCGCTGCGCCAGGGCGATGCGGTGGGGATTACCACCTTTGCTGGCGAGAAGGACCACTACCTGGCACCGGTCAAAGGCTCGGGACAGTTGAATGTGCTGCTCAATAGTGTCTATGACTTGAAGAGCACACAACGTCCCGCCGACTACAGCGTCGCCGTGCGCCAATTGCTCGCCCGGCAGAAACGCCGCGCACTGGTGGTGCTGGTCACCAACCTGCGTGATGAAGACGATGAGCAATTGCTCGGCGCGGTCAAACAGCTGAGCCGTCAGCATCGGGTATTGGTCGCCAGTTTACGAGAGGAAGTGCTGGACAGCCTGCGTCAGACCCCCGTGCAAACCTGGCAAGACGCCCTGGCCTACTGCGGCACCATTGATTTCCTCAACGCACGCGCAGGTCTGCACGAACGTTTGATCGCCCACGGTGTGCCGGTACTGGATGCGCGCCCCGGAGAACTCGGGGCGCAATTGGTCAGCTGTTATCTGAGCTGGAAAAAGGCCGGTACGCTTTGAATCAAAGCAGGTGAATGCAGTGCCCGCGTCAAACAGACCCTGTGCTCAGACCGGGGCTTCCAGAGAGTGGAAGCTGAAGTAACGCTGCAACGCACGGATCAACTGTGCGTACTCGATGGGTGAAGCCTGCAACAGGAACCCTGAATCGTAGTTCCTTGGCGTTTCGTCTTCGTGACACCAGAGGCAACGACCATCGATATCGATGGTTCTCTCTTCACCATTGTTATCCGGTATCTTCAAACGCAGCTCGAAATCCGCGCCTACCAGAATCGGCAGCTCGCTGATCAACATCAAACCGTCTTGTGACACATTGCCGAGACATCCTATCGGTTTATCGGTATATCGATTAAAAACCTGCAAAAAATAAGGCAGTTGATGACGTTCGATTCGTCGTTCGATAAGCATGTTTGACGGTCGCTATGAATGAACCATTAAGCATGGTTGCGCTAGTGCTTTTCGAGTTCGCGGGGGCGTGGCGATAATCGCTGCCGAGGCAAATTCTCCCTTGATACCTGCACGCCATCAAACACATCCATAACCTGAACCCTTTAAAAACAGAGTCTCGGAACAGAGCATTTTTTTGCGTGATGTACGCCGGTCCATGGCCACGTGTGCGACTATTTTTACGTATTTTTACTCCCTGCGCCCAGAGACTAGCTCAACACAGCCGTATGAGCACTCCCAAACATGACCGCCCATCCAATCGGGTGTAATTAAAGTGAGGCTGGGCTCGGCTGTGCCGGTTCACCGCGGCGGTAGTGGCCGAGTTGCTGCAGGGTATCAAGACGTGCGTGCGCTCGAAACGCATACTCGCTGGAGGGGTACTGGGTAATGATGAACTGGTAGGTCTGAGCCGCATCGACGAACAAGCTTTGACGCTCCAGGCATTGCCCTCGTAGCATCGACACCTCTGGTTGGATGTATCGACGCGAACGGCTTTCACGCTCGACCTGGGACAATTCGAGCATCACGCTGTCGCAATTACCCTCGGCATACGAGCGGTAAGCGCTGTTCAGATGCTGGTCCATCGACCAACGCGTGCAGCCCCCGACACTGGCCATCACGGCTAAAACGATCAAAATTCGCATGGGTCTCTCCTGTGCTCTGCAATGTATCGACCCGACCAAGGATTTCTTCAAGATGTTTTTTGCCCAGAAAAGACGGGCCAAGGTAGTGCAAAGGAACAATGACTACAGGACTGGACAGTAGTAGCCTCTCGCAGCGCCTCAGCAAAGGAGTCTGTAAATGACCGTTCGTCGTACCAAAATCGTCGCTACCCTTGGCCCTGCCAGTAACTCGCCGGAAGTTCTCGAACAACTGATCCTGGCAGGTATGGACGTCGCTCGTCTGAACTTCTCCCATGGCACGCCGGACGAGCACAAAGCTCGCGCCCGCCTGGTCCGCGAGATTGCCGCCAAGCACGGGCGCTTCGTCGCACTGCTCGGCGACCTGCAAGGCCCGAAAATTCGTATCGCCAAATTCGCCAACAAGCGGATCGACCTCAAGATTGGTGATCACTTCACCTTCTCTACCGTTCATCCACTGACTGAAGGCACCCAGGACATCGTCGGCATCGACTACCCGGATCTGGTCAAAGACTGCGGCGTAGGCGACGAACTGCTGCTCGACGACGGACGTGTCGTCATGCGCGTTGATACCGCCACCGCCGATGCCTTGCATTGCACGGTGTTGATCGGTGGTCCGCTGTCCGACCACAAAGGCATCAATCGTCGCGGCGGTGGCCTGACAGCACCAGCCCTGACTGAGAAAGACAAGGTCGACATCAAGCTGGCAGCAGAAATGGAGCTGGATTATCTGGCCGTTTCGTTCCCACGCGATGCCGCCGACATGGAATACGCTCGCAAACTGCGCGACGAAGCCGGCGGTACTGCCTGGCTGGTGGCGAAGATCGAACGCGCAGAAGCGGTCGCAGACGATGAAACCCTCGATGCGCTGATTCGCGCCAGTGACGCCGTCATGGTTGCCCGTGGTGACCTGGGTGTGGAAATCGGTGACGCGGAACTGGTCGGTATCCAGAAAAAAATCATCCTGCACGCACGCCGCCACAACAAGGCAGTCATCGTGGCGACGCAGATGATGGAGTCGATGATCCAGAACCCGATGCCGACTCGGGCTGAAGTGTCGGACATCGCCAACGCAGTGCTCGACTACACCGACGCAGTGATGCTATCGGCAGAAAGTGCTGCGGGCGCGTACCCGATCGAAGCAGTCCAGGCCATGGCACGGATTTGCGTCGGCGCTGAAAAGCACCCGACCAGCAAAACCTCCAGCCACCGCATCGGCAAGAAATTCGAGCGTTGCGACGAAAGCATTGCGCTGGCGGCCATGTACACCGCCAACCACTTCCCCGGTGTGAAGGCGATCATCGCCTTGACCGAAAGTGGCTACACGCCGTTGATCATGTCGCGGATTCGTTCTTCCGTGCCGATCTACGCGTTTTCCCCACACCGCGAAACCCAGGCACGCGCCGCGATGTTCCGTGGCGTCTATACCGTACCGTTCGACCCTGCGGCCCTGCCACCGGGCCAGGTCAGCCAGGCGGCGGTGGACGAGCTGGTCAAACGTGGTCTCGTCAAGCAAGGCGATTGGGTGATCCTGACCAAAGGTGATAGCTATCACACCATTGGCGGCACCAACGGCATGAAGATCCTGCACGTCGGCGATCCAATGGTCTAAGGCTGCCACGGCAGTATCAAAAGGCCCCGCAGTTCATTTTTGAACTGCGGGGCCTTTTTTACGCCTGAATATCCCGTCCCTGAATGGGCATCTTCGCCTTGTTTCGGGAGATCAGCGCTCAACTGCGACTGAGAAACACATCGGCCAACAGCTGACTGCGCGGCAAGCCCGCAAGATAAAGGCGCTTGGCGAAAATCTCGACGCTGGCAGGGTGCCCGCAAAGCAAGGCGATGGTTTGTCGTGAAGCAAGTCGCAGTTCCGCCAACGCGGCCGGGAGTTCGGCTGTGGTGAGTAATTGGATCTGCAGTTGTGGATAAGCCACCGCCCGTTCAGCCAGTGCTGTGGATAAGTAATGCTCGCTGGAGTCTTGGGCCACATGGATCACGCGAATGGTCGCCTGATGTTCCTGACGCAGCGCCTCGCGCAACACGCCCCACAGCGGACCAAGCCCAGTGCCTGCCGCCAGGAGCAATAACGGATGGTTGTGCCAGTCCGGATCATAGTGCAAAGCACCACCGCGCAGCTCACCCAGCCGCATCGGGTCACCCGCTTTCAACTGCCGCGCGGCATCGCTGAAAGCGCCAGGGTGACGGCAATCAAGATGAAACTCGAGGAAGCGATCCTCTTCCGGCAAGCTCGCCAGCGAGTAGGGACGAGCGATGCCATTGGCGGTCCATAACACCAGATGCTGCCCGGCGCGATAGCGAAGTGGCCGCTCGGGTGTCAGGCGCAAGCGCAATACCGTCGGGCTTAGCCAGTCGCAACTGGCAACCTTGGCTGGCAGGCCATCGCGGCCGGGGTCGAAAATTTCCACGGTCAGGTCTTCGACGACCCGACACTGACAGGCCAGTCGCCAACCCTGCTGACGTTTGTCGGCGTCCAGCGCTTCTGGCTGAGCATCCGCAGGTTCGCCTTGCAGGCAGCGAACCAGACAGGCATGGCAACTGCCCGCCCGACAGCTGTAGGGCACGGCGATCCCGGCGTTATTCAGGGCATCGAGCAGATTGCTCGCCGCAGCGACCGGCCATTGCCGGTCACCGACACGGATGTCAGGCATCGGCGTTTTCCCACGCCGCGGCACAACAATTTCGCCCGCCGCGCTTGGCGCGGTAAAGCGCCTGATCCGCACGCTGCAAGGCTTCGTCAAGATCGTCGCCCACTTCCAGCAAGGTCATCCCCACTGACAGGCTCAATTCAGTCACTTCCAGACCAACCAGTTCGACATGAGTAAATGCCTCGCGCAGCCGCTCGCAACAACCGGTCAGGTGTGCAGCAGTGCAATGCGGTATCAACAGCACGAATTCCTCCCCGCCATAGCGAGCCAATACGTCGCCCCCGCGCAGACAGGCAGTGGCAACAGCGGCGAAAGCCTGCAACACCTGATCACCGGCAGCATGGCCGTGGGCATCGTTGATGCGTTTGAAGTGATCCAGGTCGATCAGCGCCAAACCGTGAGAATAACTGTTGTCCATGGTTTCCAGTTCGCGGGAAGCCATGCGCAGAAAGTGTCGACGATTATATAAGCCGGTCAGTTCGTCAGTCGCCACCAGATCTTCAAGCTGACGCATCATCCCGCGCAAGGTCTCCTGATGCGCCTGGAGCGCAAAGCGGCGCTGACGCATGCGCTGCCGCGAGGCCTGGACATAGCGGGCGTACAGACATAGCCAAAGCAATACGATAAACAGCGCGAAGACTTGTAACGCGGCCAAGCCTGGATCCGCCAGTGTCCGCTGGAAGGCTTCCCATAGATTCAATCCGGAGAAGCTCAAGAACACAAACGCCACGCAGCGCACAAATACCTTGGGCGTCAGATGGAACAGGCCAAACAGCATGATCAGCACATACATGACCAAGAATGTGCCCCGGGCGCTATCGAGATTGGCCAGCAGGTATGTTTGCCACCCCAGCGCCAACAGCACCTGAAGCTCGGTCAGACTCGGGTCTTTGAAACGCAGGTTGAAGCCGCCAAGAAACACCCCCAACAGCAGCAACTGGCAGAGCACCACCAGACAGCTGCCAATGACAGCCGTGCGCAGGGGAGCCTGGTAATAGTCGGTAAAAATTGCCACCCAGACCAGTGCCAGCACCAACACATACGTGCTGGCAGCCAAAGCAAATCGTTTCAGCAACAAACTCTGTATGGCTTTAGGGGTCACTCGTTGACTCACCGTGCTCAAAGGGACTCCTTCCCGTGCTGGCACAAACGGCCTCTGTGGCTAATTCCATTAGTCAGCGTTCTGCCTGGACACCCGGTGTTCGCTGCCGCGTCCCCTGCCGGCCTGCGACGCCTTGCAGCGCATGAATCAAGAATCCGTACGATTAAAACCGTCGAGCTAACAAGGTCCACCATAGAGGCCAATTGCTACTTTAGTGCGACTATTCAAAAATAACTATTCAATTCTCGCCCCCCATTACGGCAACGCTTCTTCTAGCCACGCAAAAACAGTGCCCACCCTTTGCCCGACCTTCGTTTGCACGCAAGCGGATGTGTCCAGGCCAACCCCACGCTATACTGCGGCGCCTTTTTTGCGTCGGCGTTGTGAGTCGGCGCGCTTACTTAAAGATGTTTTTCAGCAGAGCACGGCGGTACTGTTGGAAACAGCTAATCGAATGTTCCCGTCCTAGCAGAGGAGCGTGCCACATGACCGTGATCAAGCAAGACGACCTGATACAGAGCGTCGCCGACGCCTTACAGTTCATTTCTTACTACCACCCCGTAGACTTTATTCAGGCCATGCATGAGGCCTATCTTCGCGAAGAGTCGCCTGCGGCCCGCGACGCCATCGCCCAGATCCTGATCAACTCGCGCATGTGCGCGACCGGCCATCGGCCGATCTGCCAGGACACCGGCATCGTGACCGTGTTCGTTCGTGTGGGCATGGATGTGCGCTGGGATGGTGCCACCATGAGCCTGGACGACATGATCAACGAAGGCGTGCGTCGCGCTTACAACCTGCCGGAAAACGTCCTGCGGGCTTCGATCCTGGCTGACCCGGCTGGCGCTCGTAAAAACACCAAGGACAACACCCCGGCAGTTATCCACTACTCCATCGTCCCGGGTAACACCGTGGAAGTGGACGTGGCGGCCAAAGGCGGCGGCTCGGAAAACAAGTCGAAGATGGCGATGCTCAACCCGTCCGATTCGATCGTCGACTGGGTGCTGAAAACCGTACCGACCATGGGCGCTGGCTGGTGCCCACCCGGCATGCTCGGCATTGGTATCGGCGGCACCGCCGAGAAAGCTGCGGTGATGGCCAAGCAAGTACTGATGGACTCCATCGACATTCACGAGCTGAAACTGCGTGGCCCGTCCAACCGTATCGAAGAGATCCGTCTGGAGCTGTTCGAGAAGGTCAACCAACTGGGCATCGGCGCTCAGGGCCTTGGCGGTCTGACCACCGTGCTCGACGTGAAAATCATGGACTACCCGACCCACGCGGCTTCGTTGCCGGTGTGCATGATTCCTAACTGTGCGGCGACCCGTCACGCGCACTTCGTGCTCGATGGCAGTGGCCCGGCTTCGCTGGAAGCGCCACCGCTGGATGCCTACCCGGAAATCGTCTGGGAAGCCGGTCCATCCGCGCGCCGCGTCAACCTCGACACCCTGAAACCGGAAGACGTGCTGAGCTGGAAAACCGGCGAAACCATCCTGCTCAGCGGCAAGATGCTCACCGGTCGCGACGCCGCGCACAAACGCATGGTCGAGATGCTGGACAAGGGGGAAACACTGCCTTTCGACCTCAAGGGTCGCTTCATCTACTACGTTGGCCCAGTCGACCCGGTGCGCGACGAAGTGGTTGGCCCTGCTGGCCCGACGACCGCAACGCGGATGGATAAATTCACCCGCCAAATCCTCGACCAGACAGGCCTGCTGGGCATGATCGGTAAATCCGAACGCGGCCCGACTGCCATCGAAGCGATCAAGGACTACAAAGCCGTGTATTTGATGGCTGTCGGCGGCGCGGCTTACCTGGTTGCTCAGGCGATCAAGAAATCCCGTGTGGTGGCCTTCCCCGAAATGGGCATGGAAGCGATCTACGAGTTCGACGTCAAAGACATGCCGGTCACCGTTGCAGTCGATAGCAAAGGCGAATCGGTACACATCACTGGGCCAGCTATCTGGCAGAAGAAAATCAGTGAAAGTCTGGCGGTAGAAGTTCAGTAAAAGCGACGTATCAGATACGCCCCCTCGCATAAAAAACCCGATCACTTGATCGGGTTTTTTATGCCTTGCACATTACTTGACGGCGGAGCGCACCACGCTCAACTCAGGCGTCACCACGCGACGCTGACTCAAATACCGCGTGCAACTGACCCGCAGGAACGAGGCAAAATTAACCACCTCACCGCGATAATCCATGACCTCTTCATACAGTTTGCCAATCAGCTGATTGGTGGTCATGCCATCGAGCTGAGCGATCTCGGCGAGGATGTCCCAGAACTGATTTTCCAGGCGCAGCGTCGTCACCACACCGCAAATGCGCAGCGACCGTGAGCGCGACTCGTAGAGAATCGGATCAGCTTTGACATACAGCTCGCACATACGCCCTCCTTACAAAATAATTTCGGTTCCGAGCAGTTTCAGGAAGCCGTTCAACCAGCTCGGATGCGCAGGCCAGGCTGGCGCGGTGACCAGATTGCCTTGGGTGTGCGCAGCGGTTACCGCGATGTCGATGAACTCGCCACCGGCCAGACGCACTTCCGGCGCGCACGCAGGATAAGCACTGCATTGACGGTCTTTGAGGATACCCGCTGCGGCGAGCAGTTGCGCGCCATGGCAGACCGCCGCGATGGGTTTATCGGCCTTGTCGAACGCGCGCACCCACTCCAGCACGGTTTCATTCAAACGCAGGTACTCCGGCGCGCGACCACCAGGCACCAGCAGCGCGTCATAGTCCTCAACCTTGACCTGATCAAAATCGAAGTTGAGGGCAAAGTTGTGCCCGGGTTTTTCGCTGTAGGTTTGATCGCCTTCAAAATCGTGAATCGCCGTACGCACGGATTGGCCATTGGTTTTGCCCGGACAGACCGCGTGGACGGTATGCCCGACCATCTGCAGCGCCTGGAACGGCACCATCACTTCATAGTCTTCGACGTAATCGCCAACCAGCATGAGAATTTTTTTAGCGGCCATTTGAAGCTCTCCTTGAATGTAGGGCTTGGGCAATAAGCGTAGTCAAGCTACGGCCGATAGGGGCAAGACAGGTAATAGGCAACTACTACGACGGTGAAAAGCTGCGGGAAGGATCAGTCTCGTCGGTCGAGGACGTTGACGACCAGGCGGTCAATCCAGCCCCAGGCACGCTGCTTGACCCGACGCCAGAATGGCCGAGCCTCCCAGGCTTCGAGACTGACCGGTGAGCTGAGCGCAAAGTCGTTTTCGAAGCTGGCAGCGACCGCAAGCGTCAGGCCGGGATCGAGGGCTTCGAGATTCGCTTCCAGGTTGAAGCGCAGGTTCCAGTGATCGAAGTTGCACGAGCCGATACTGACCCAGTCGTCGATCAAGACCATCTTCAAATGCAAAAAGCACGGTTGGTATTCAAATATCTGCACGCCCGCCTTGAGCAGTCGCGGGTAATAGCGATGGCCTGCATAACGCACCGACGGATGATCGGTACGTGGACCGGTCAGCAGCAGGCGTACATCGATACCCCGCATAGCGGCTCTACGCAGGGAACGACGGACTTTCCAGGTTGGGAGAAAGTACGGAGTTGCCAGCCAGATTCGGCGCTTTCCACTATTTATCGCACGCACCAACGATTGCAAAATGTCGCGGTGCTGGCGGGCGTCGGCGTAGGCCACGCGGCCCAACCCCTGACTGGCGACCGGCACCGTGGGCAAGTGCGGCAACCCGAAACGAAGCGTCGGCCGCCATGCGAAAGGGCGATGATTAGCGTGAAATTGCCGGTCGAACAGCACTTGCCAGTCAGCAACCATCGGCCCCGTGATTTCCACCATCACTTCATGCCATTGGCTGGTGTTCTGCTCCGGCAACCAGAACTCATCGGTCACGCCCGTCCCCCCCACCACCGCCAGACGTTTGTCCACCAACAGCAACTTGCGGTGATCGCGGTAGAGGTTACGAAAACCACGGTGCCAACGCACAGGGTTGTAAAAGCGCAGAACGACGCCTGCTTCGATCAAGCGATTGCGCAGGTTCAAGGTGAATGCCTGAGCGCCATAGTCGTCGAACAAGCAGCGCACAATGACCCCGCGTGACGCCGCGTGGACCAGCGCTTGAACCACCGCATCGGCACAGGCTCCGGCTTCGACCAGATAAAGTTCCAGTTCAATCTGATGTTGCGCCTGTTCTATAGCCTCGATCATGCGCGGGAAAAACGCAGGACCGTCGACCAGCAAACTGAATTTATTGCTGCTGCGCCAGGCAAAGATCGCTCGACTCATGTCAGCGCGCCGTGAAAATCAGCACGGCACCCACCGGTACCGACAAACTGATTGCCGACAACCCGGCGACCTTGCGCAAAGCGCTCAGGCCAGGCACCAAATCGAAATCCTCGGCATGCACCACTAAAGGCTCCAGGGTGACCACTTGGAATCGTCGATCATCAAGCCGGGTGGCGAGCAGTTCGGCACTGTAGCGGTGGGAGGCGCCGTGCAGGGTGACGGTCAGTGGCAGGCGCAGTTCCAGTTGAGCACCGGGCGCCAGGTCGTTGATCGGCCGCAAGTCGAGTTGCGCGGCAATCTGCGCCGAAGGAAACTGTTTAACCTCAAACAACTGATCACGCATGCGTTCATCGCGCAGGGGAATACCACTGCTGACGGAGTCGAGCTCGACCTGAAGTTCGGCCATGCCTTTCAGGTCGACCTTACCGTGCAAGACGAGAAAGCGATGCACTTCAGACGTGTCAGCATTTTTGGTGGAAATAAACGACAGTCGCGATGACTCGTTATCCAGATACCAACTGGCGTGGGCCGGCAAAGCCAGGACTCCAAGCAGGGCCTGCACGCCAAGGAGGGCCAGGCGGGTCATCGTGTGCATGCAAGCTCCAGGTGCGCATTTGGCGCCAACCTTAACCGGCTGTCAGAGAGCTGGCAAATGCTGTGCAAACGCCAGCGGGCAACGCCTCAGCGGGTCATAGATCCAGCTGACAGCCCTGACGCGGGTTCTGCCATGCCGCGCTGCTGCTACGGCCAAAGCCAGTGGCGGTCACGCGTTTATTCTCGACGTCATCGACCAGACTACTGGGCACGTATTGCTTCACGTACGCCGCGCAATAGTCAGCAGGGTTGCCCGTCACGTATCGGCACGAACAATACTCCTTGGCCGTATAGGCACTGATGATGCTCGGGAAAACCCGCAATGCAACACGGTTCTGCCAAGCCAACACGGCTACCATCAGGGCCACCAGCAACAGCAGGCTGCTGAATGGGCGGCGCAGGACAAACCAGCGATGACTGTTCACTGCTCACCCTCCCCGGCAAACGCAGCCAGTGCCCGCTTGAGCAATTGATCGTCGTCGTAACGCGCATCACGGTCATCGGCGTAACGCACGATCACCAGATTGGCGCTGGGCACCACATACAAGGCCTGCCCCCAATGCCCGAGCGCGGCGAAGGCATCCGGCGGTGCATCGGGCCAAGGCCTTATTGAGGTGTCGGCATCGGGCAGGCGATTCAACCACCACTGTCCGCCCGGCACTTCATTATCTGACGCAGATTGATTGTGAGCGAATGGCGTCAGGCTGAAGTCGACCCAGGCCTTAGGCAGTAACTGCTTGTCCTGCCAGCGACCGCCACGCTGCATCAGCAGGCCGATACGCGCCAGATCCCGCGCGCTCATGTAGGCATAAGACGAGCTGACGAAGATGCCGCTCCCATCGGTTTCCCACACCGCGCTGCGAATGCCCAGCGGCTCGAACAGCGCAGTCCAGGGATAGTCCGGGTAGGCCTTGTCACCGACCATGCCTTTCAAGGCTGCAGACAATACGTTGCTGTCACCGCTGGAATAACGGTAGACGGCTCCCGGCGCGCAGGCCACGCCATGCCCAGCGGTGAATCGGGCCATATCGCGGTGCCCTCGGGTATAAAGCATCGCTACCACTGAGGAGTTGAGCGGCGCGTACTCATAGTCTTCCTGCCAATCCAGACCCGAGGCCCAATGCAGCAAATCCTGCACACGGATGTCCGGGTGGGCCTTGAACGGTGGGTAGAATGTGCTCACTGAATCGCCCAGCTGGAAACGCCCTTCACCAAACGCGACACCAAGCACGCTGGCCATCACGCTTTTGCTGACTGACCAAGTCAAATGCGCCGTGTTGGCCGTGGTCGCTGCCGCATAGCGCTCGTAAACCAGTTGTCCGTCGCGGATCACCAACAGCGCATCGGTGCGGATGCCTTTGCGGGTCGCGTCATCACGTGCTGGGAAGGCGTAATCCTCCAACGCTAGCACCGCCGGGCTCCGTGCCGCAGGGGCGCTTGACCATTGTTCGCCGGGCCAGTTTTGCGCCAACGCCGAACAGGCGCACAAGCCCAATGCCACGGACTGGCACAAACGCAAAAAAAGCCGAAGATTCATGGAGTAATCTCTTGCGAAGTCTCTATAACCCTAGCAGCGATTCGTGACAAGCCTGAGAGGACCGCTCCGATTCTGTCAGGCCGCGATGACCCTCCGGCGGTCCTGTCATACAAGCATCACCAAAGCTTAATGGTGGTGACATCGGCTCTCCCTAGCCTAACTCCGTACCACACAGTCGACCGGCCGCAAACCCATGGCTGGCTTACGGAGACGACCCATGACCCAGATCGCCCGCAGTCGTGACACAGGTGCCGAACGTCGCCTTCAGGCTGAACGCCTAATTGGACCACAGGCACTGCATGAAGCCCAGTCCTTACGCTTCAGCGTGTTCAGCGGCGAGTTCAACGCCAAACTCAAAGGCGCCGAACTTGGCCTGGACAGGGATGACTACGATGTGCACTGTGCGCACATCGGCGTACGCGACCTCACCACGGGCCGTCTGGTGGCGACTACCCGTTTGCTCGACCATAAAGCCGCCAACACCTTGGGACGTTTTTACAGCGAAGAGGAATTCAGCCTGCACGGCCTCGGCCATCTGCAAGGCCCGATTCTGGAGCTGGGGCGTACCTGCGTTGATCCGGCGTACCGCAACGGCGGCACCATCGCGGTGTTGTGGAGTGAGCTGGCGGAAATCCTCAATGAAGGCAGCTACAGCTACCTGATGGGCTGTGCCAGCATTCCGATGCAAGATGGTGGCATCCAGGCCCACGCGATCATGCAGCGCTTGCGCGAACGCTACCTGAGCACTGAACATCTGCGTGCCGAGCCGAAAAATCCGCTGCCAGTCTTCGACCTGCCCAAGAACGTCATCTGTGAAATGCCGCCACTGCTCAAAGCCTATATGCGGTTAGGGGCAAAAATCTGCGGCGAGCCATGCTGGGATGAAGACTTCCAGGTGGCCGACGTTTTCATTCTGCTCAAACGCGACGAGCTGTGCCCCCGTTACGCCCGCCACTTCAAGGCGGCCGTGTGATGAGCCGGGTACGCGGCTATGCCCGTGTTGCGCGGGTGCTGTGGGTGATTGCTCTGGGGCTGACCATTGCCGGCGCGTTCGGTGTGCTTGAACGCTTGCGCATCGGCAACTCCATGGCGCGTCGGCAACGCTGGGCCAGTTGGTTCATGACCCACTTGAGTGGCGCCCTGCCCTTTCGCGTAACCGTCAGCGGCGAGCTGCCGCGTGAGCCGATGCTGTGGGTCAGCAATCATGTGTCGTGGACCGATATCCCTTTGCTGGGGATGCTCGCCCCTCTGTCGTTTCTGTCCAAAGCTGAAGTGCGGACCTGGCCGGTGGCTGGCTGGCTGGCGTTGAAAGCGGGCACCTTGTTTATCCGTCGCGGTTCGGGCGATAGCCGATTGATCCAGCGACAAATGACCCGGCACTTGCAAGAAAATGATGCGCTGATGATTTTCCCCGAGGGCACCACCACCGACGGCCGCAGCCTGCGCACCTTCCATGGTCGCCTGCTGTCCAGCGCAATCGATGCAGGCGTGCCGTTGCAGCCGGTTGCCATTCGTTATCTGCGTGACGGCAAGCCTGACCCTATAGCGCCGTTCATCGGCGACGACGACCTGCTCTCACACCTGCGCCGTTTGTTCGCCAACGAGCAGGGTGATGTGCATATCCAGTTACTCCCTCCGATCGCCAGCCAACATCAAGAACGCGCTGCTTTGGCGTTTCAGGCTCAGCAAGCCGTGCACCTGGCCCTGTTTGGCGAGGTCGCTCAGCCAAGGGCTGAGCGCTCGGCCAAAGCAGCCTGAGCAAAATCCTGCAACAGCGGGTAAAACTCTGCGAAATCCGCACTTAATGGCTGATACAGCGCCTGCAATTCATGCATGGCGCCGGCCAATCCTTGCGGTCGCGACAGGCGTCGTGAAATCCCGCTCAGCACCTGCTCCAGCACCTCGAACTCCCGATAAGAGCCCAGCCAGTCCTGGGCCGCCATGCGCGGCGCGATCAGGGCCAGACGCTCCGGTAACGCCGGTTCGGCGGCCAGCACCCGATAAACCCTGGCGGTGAATGCATCCAGCGGTTGTTCGGCATACACCGCCCAGTCCCGCGCTAGGCAATGATCGAAAAACACATCCAGGACGATGCCGGCAAAACGCCGTCGCTCCAGCGGGAAGCGGGCGATGGACTGCTTGATCAGCGGGTGCGTATCGGTGAACGAATCAATGCTGCGATGCAGCTGGATCGCCGCTTCGAGTTCGGGGGTAAAACGTCCCGGCAGCGGTCCTTTGACGAAATCGCCGTACAGACTGCCGAGCAATTGCGCCGAGCGCTGACCGCCCAAGTGGAGGTGTGCGAGATAATTCATGAGCCAAGCGTACGCCTATTCCGCACCGAGGCCTATATCGATATAACCCGATATAGCGTTTTATGCGATGCTTAGCACCCATTCATATTTGTATATCGCGAAATATAGATATAAAGTTCGCTGAATCGCGATATACCGCTATACACGGATTTGAGAACGACATGTCTATCGACCTCGACGAAATAATAAAAGCGCTGGCCCACCCTGTTCGCCGCGAAATACTCGCGTGGCTCAAAGACCCTCACGCCTGCTTTCCCAATCAGGATCACTCGCTGGACAACGGCGTTTGCGCCGGACAGATCGACCAACGTGCCGGCCTCTCCCAGTCCACCGTTTCTGCGCACTTGGCGGTCCTGCAACGTGCCGGTCTGATCACCAACAAAAAGGTCGGCCAATGGCACTTTTTCAAACGCAACGAAGACGCCATCCAGGCGTTCCTGCAAGAAATGAACAAGCAGCTCTGATTTCTTCCCACTTTTCAGGAGACGCTTCGTGCCTCTTTCGCTACTGATGCTGGCCTTGAGCGCCTTCGCTATTGGCACCACGGAATTCGTGATCATGGGGCTGCTGCCCGATGTCGCGGCTGACCTCGGTGTCTCGATCCCTGGCGCTGGCTGGCTAGTGACCGGTTACGCCCTGGGCGTGGCTATCGGCGCGCCGTTCATGGCCCTGGTCACCGCCAGACTGCCCCGTAAGGCCGCACTGGTTTCGCTGATGGTGATTTTCATCATCGGCAACCTGCTCTGCGCCCTCGCCAGCGACTACAACCTGCTGATGTTCGCCCGGATTGTCACCGCCCTGTGTCACGGTGCATTTTTCGGTATCGGCTCGGTCGTTGCGGCCAACCTGGTCGCGCCCAATCGTCGCGCTTCGGCCGTCGCCATGATGTTCACCGGTTTGACCCTGGCCAACGTCCTGGGCGTGCCACTGGGCACCGCGCTGGGGCAGTTGGCGGGCTGGCGTTCGACCTTCTGGGCGGTGACGCTGCTCGGCGTGATCTCGTTGATCGGTTTGATCCGCTTCCTGCCGGCCAAACATGACGAGGAAAAACTCGACATGCGTGCCGAACTGGCCGCCCTGACTGGCGCCGGAATCTGGCTATCACTGAGCATGACCGTGTTGTTCGCCGCGTCCGTGTTCACCCTGTTCACCTACATCGCCCCATTGCTCGGCGACGTCACCGGGGTATCACCCAGCGGCGTGACCTGGACCCTGCTGCTGATCGGCCTGGGTTTGACCCTGGGCAATGTGATTGGCGGCAAGCTGGCCGACCGCAACATGTCGCTGACCCTGATCGGCGTGTTCATCGTCATGGCGGTGGTCTCCACCGTGCTGACCTGGACCAGCACCGCGCTCATTCCAACTGAAATAACCCTGTTCCTCTGGGCCACCGCCAGCTTCGCAGCCGTGCCCGCCCTGCAAGTGAACGTGATGACCTTCGGCAAGGCCGCGCCCAACCTGATTTCGACCCTGAACATCGGCGCCTTCAACATCGGCAACGCCCTGGGCGCCTGGGTGGGTGGGAGCGTAATCGCACACGGCTTCGGCTTGACCCGCGTGCCTGTGGCCGCTGCAGCGCTGGCGGTGCTCGCACTGCTGGTGACCCTGCTTACTTTTCGCCAGAGCGTTAACCCCGATCTGGCACCTGCTACCGACTGATCCTTAGAGGGTTCTACACCATGACCACTATTTTTGACCCGATTACACTGGGCGATCTGAAATTGCCGAACCGCATCATCATGGCGCCGCTGACCCGCTGCCGCGCCGATGAAGGTCGCGTCCCCAATGCACTGATGGCTGAGTATTACGTTCAGCGCGCCTCGGCGGGCCTGATCATCAGCGAAGCGACCTCGGTCACGCCAATGGGCGTCGGCTACCCTGACACGCCCGGTATTTGGTCCAACGACCAGGTACGGGGCTGGAGCAACATTACCAAAGCCGTGCACGCTGCAGGCGGCCGTATCGTTTTGCAACTGTGGCACGTTGGCCGGATTTCCCATCCGTCGTACCTCAACGGTGAAACCCCGGTCGCTCCGAGCGCGATTGCCCCTGCGGGCCACGTCAGCCTGGTTCGTCCACTGTCTGACTACCCGGTACCGCGCGCCCTGGAAACCGCTGAAATCGCCGAGATCGTCGATGCTTACCGCGTAGGAGCGGAACACGCCAAGGCCGCCGGTTTCGACGGTGTCGAAGTCCACGGTGCCAACGGTTACCTGCTCGATCAGTTCCTGCAAAGCAGCACCAACCACCGCACCGACGAATACGGCGGCTCGCTGGAAAATCGTGCACGCCTGATGCTGGAAGTGACCGATGCGGTGATCGAAGTCTGGGGCGCGGGCCGTGTCGGCATGCACCTGGCGCCACGTGCCGACTCCCATGACATGGGCGACGAGAACCTGTCCGAAACCTTCACCTACGTAGCCCGTGAACTGGGCAAGCGTGGGATCGCGTTTATCTGCTCCCGTGAAAAAGAAGCTGGCGACAGCCTTGGCCCACAGCTGAAAAAAGCCTTCGGCGGCCAGTACATCGCCAACGAACGCTTCACCAAAGACAGCGCCAACGCCTGGCTGGCCAGTGGCAAAGCCGATGCCGTTGCGTTCGGCGTGCCGTTCATCGCCAACCCGGATCTGCCGGAGCGTCTGCAACAAGATGCACCGCTAAACCCCGCACATCTGGAAACTTTCTACAGTAAGGGCCCGGTCGGTTATATCGATTACCCACGAATGTAAGACGTTCACGCCACACTAAAAAAGCCCCGATCCTTAGAGCCGGGGCTTTTTATCTAATGACCACACAAACAACTAGCGCCCATTACAAACAGCGCCAGAGCAGTCAATATGTATTCCCGCGCGCCCTACGCACGCTTGCCGACGGGTTTACCGTCTGCGTCGGTTACCGTGCCATCTTCATATTCAAAAGTGCCGTCAACATGACGCATCACTTTGTCTGCCGAGTAATACCACCTTCCATCCGGGTACTTGATATCACCGACAGGGTCTTTGATTGACCCATCCGGATACTCGGTCGTCCCGTCTGCGTATTGTTTACTTCCATCTGGATGAGTCACTGTCTTGTTAGCGTCATCGATTACTTTCCCATCGGGAAGTGTAACGGTCGACGTTTCGTTATTGACCACGGTTCCATCGGCCAGCTTAACGATGGGAGCGGGCTGGCCAGTGGACAAATCCTTGATGGTGGAAGCGATCGAAAAGGCGTTAGCGGCTATATCAAAGGCAGTGCTAACGCTTTCCAGGATACTGCGGGGCGCCGGTTTTTCCGGAAGCTCTCGGGCTGGCAAGCCCGCCTGATCGACGTGAGGCTTGGCGGGCGGAGCTTTTGGCTTGTCCAAGACCATCGGTGGCCTGGCGGGTGGAGCTTTTGGCTTGTCCAGGGAAATCGATGGTTTGGCTGGAGGGCCTTTTGGCTTGTCCAGAGTCAGCGGTGGCTTGGTTGAAGGGCCCTTGGGCTTATCTTTGGACGTCGACGTTTTGTCCCCGGACGTATCTTTTTTTATCGGCTTTTTAAACTTATCACCAGGCGGTCTGGCAGGGGACGCAATCAAAGCTTCCGCATGAGGAACATCAGTCCCAAGGCCAGAGCCAATACTATCGAGTGGTGCATTCATCACATTTTCCTTTTACCCGGCCCGCAACAAATAGCCTGACCGGGTGTTAATTATTTATCGCAAGGTTATTTATTTAACGGGCATGCAGCACTTCAATAACCCGCTTCGACCCAGAACAACTCAGTCGCTAAAGACACCTTACAAAATAACTAACAAAAGACAAGCCTCTCCACGGCTCATTATCAAGAAACATCAATAAACAGAAAAGCCCCACACGCAACCGAGCTAATTCCAATCACTGTAAATACTTAGGGCCACGCTGCGCACCGGTTTTATCGATACACCAATGCGTGCGCGCCTTTATGTGCTCACTGCTGACTAACGGGCGTTAATCTGCTGTTGCAGATTCTGAATCTGGCTTTGCAAGGTACTAATGTTGCGCGTGACTTGCCCACGGAACGCATCAAACTCAGCGGTACTGCCACCTTGAGCCGCAGCAGCCGGACGATTGTCCTGCTCGCTCTTGAGCACCAATACCTCTTGCTCAAGACGGTCGATGGCCACACTTGGATTGCCCTGCTTTTTCAGCGCGGCCACATCAGCGCTCAGGCTTTTCATCTGGGCATCAAGCTGGGCTTGAATGGACTGCGTGGACTTCACGTCGGGCTGGGCACCTTTCAATGCCGCCAGTTCGCTACCCAGGCTTTTCACTTGCTCTTCTAGCTGAGCATTGGCGGTCTGCAACTGGGCAGTCTGCGCAGACATCTGCTCCAGACGCTTGCCCAAGCCACTTTGTTGGCCGACGACGCCCTCTTGCTGTTTGTCCTGATCGTTCAGTTTGCTTTCCAGCTTCTGAATTTGCAGTTTCAACGCCTCACTGCCATTGCTGGCGACCGACTGGGTTGCCACCACTTTCCCGGAGATATCCTGTAACCGCCCTGCTGCTTCCTCGCTGATGCGAGCAAAGCTTTCCTGAGTCGCAACCAGTTGCTGCTCCATCAACGAAACCTGCTGAAAACTCCACCAGGCCAGCCCAGCGAAGGCAATGAACAATGCGCCGACCAACGCCCAGATAGGCCCGGTGTTGGCGCGGTTGACCTTTACCACTGGCGTGCTGCGCGAATACACCGTCGTGCGCTCACGAGCAGCGGCGGTCGGTGCAAAATCGTCATCGTCGTCTTTGGCACTGAGGTTCGGCACATCATGGAAGTCATCGTGCGGGTCGTTACGCATGGTTAAACCTTTTGGAAGCTGCTGGAAACTGAAAAGGATTGCAGTATAACCACTGACCCGCCGACCAAGAGGTCCTGCTTCAAATCGACTGTTGCGCTTTCCACCAGCCACAAAACTCGTCCAGTGCCGTCCACAGGCTGACCCGTGGCTGATAGTCCAGATAATGCTGGGCCCGGCTGATGTCTAACGTGAAATCCTTGCTCATCATCTGCACGCCCAGCCGCGACAACGTCGGTTCCGGGCGCCCCGGCCACAACAGGCAAGCCCCCTCGTTCAAGGCGGCGGCACTGTAAGCCAGCGCATAGGAGCGGTAGCGGGTGACTTGTGGCAGTTCCATCTGACGCATCACATAATTCACCACATCCCACAGTGGAACCGGCATGCCGTTGCTGATGTTGTAGGCCTTGCCCAAGGCGGAACCGGCCGCCAGCAGACTGCTGAGCAGTGCGTCATTGAGGTTCTGGATGCTGGTGAAGTCGACCTTGTTCAGGCCATTTTCGACAATCGACAGGCGTTTTTTGCGCTGCATGTTCAACAGCCGCGGGAAGATGCTGTTATCGCCTGCGCCCGTGACGAAGCGCGGGCGCAAGGCGATGACTTCCAGCCCGAACTCTTCGGCACCGAAAACCTTTTGCTCTGCCAGGTATTTGGTCGCCGCATAATGATTGATGAAGCGCCTGGGCACCTGTTCTTCCTTGATCCCCAGATGCGAATGACCGTCGAAGTAAATCGACGGCGACGACAGATGCACCAACCGCCGCACCTGCTGCTTGAGGCAGCCTTCGACGATGTTTTCCGTCACTTGCACGTTGCCTTGCTGAAAGTCCTGACGTCGACCCCAAACCCCCACGGCTCCGGCGCAATGCACCACAGCTTCGACGTCATGGCATAGCCGCTGTACCAGTTCGGGATCGGACAAATCACCCTGAATGAATTCCGCACCACGGCGCACCAGATGCTCGACGCCCTCGGCACGACGGCCGTTGACCCGCACGGTAAAGCCCTGCTCTAACGCGAAACGCGCAAAG
Organism: Pseudomonas sp. 10C3; assembly: GCF_036346185.1. NCBI lineage: Bacteria > Pseudomonadati > Pseudomonadota > Gammaproteobacteria > Pseudomonadales > Pseudomonadaceae > Pseudomonas > Pseudomonas sp. 10C3. Next base: position 41,089 of record NZ_JASJVE010000012.1, read on the forward strand.
CGTCCGCCGATGAAGCCGCTTGCGCCGGTGACCAGAATCTTCATTTACCGCTCCGTTAACTGTGTGTGTGTTCATTACGTGTGTTGTTTATTGCGTGGCTCGAAGCAAGTGACGCTCACGAAATGTTAAGCGGCACTAGCCATTGACCTGCCCGGTGGGTCAGATGCTCCGTCAACTGCGTCAGCAACTGACCGCCATTGCGCCAATAATGCCAATACAACGGGACATCGATGGGGTGATCAGCCAACAGTTCCACCAACAGGCCGCGCTGCATCTGATCACGCACCTGCTCCTGCGGCACCAGCCCCCAACCGAGCCCCGCTTCGGCCATGCGCAGAAACCCTTCGGACGACGGACACAAATGATGCTCGAAGCCACCCTCCACGCCCAGCGATGCCAGGTAACGGTGCTGAAGAAAGTCATCGGGACCAAACACCAGCGCCGGTGAGCGCGCCAATTGCACGGCGGCAACACCCTGCGGAAAGTGCCGGGTGATAAAACCGGGACTGGCCACGGCACGATAGCGCATGGCACCCAGTAACACGCTGCGCGCGCCTGCCACCGGGCGCTCGGTGCCGCACACACAAGCGGCCACTTCACCGGCACGCATCCGTTTGAGGCCCACGTCCTGGTCCTCGACCACCAGGTCCAGCAATAGATGCTGCTCGGCGCAAAAATCCCCGACTGCGGCTGCCCACCATGTCGCCAGACTGTCGGCGTTAAGCGCGATGCGCAGGCGTTCGGGCATGCCTTCTTCGTCCAGTGCTGGCACCTGGCTTTGCAGGTCTCGTTCAAGCAGACGCACCTGCTGCACATGGTTGAGCAAGCGTCGGCCAATCTCTGTCGGGCTCGGCGGGGTGGCACGGATCAACACGGGCTGACCGACCCGCGCCTCAAGCAATTTGATCCGTTGCGATACCGCTGATTGGGACAGGCCCAGGACCTGAGCGCCACGCTCGAAACCCGCCTGCTCGACGACAGCCGCCAAAGCGGAGAGCAATTTATAGTCGAACATCATTTTTTCTAATGAGTGATGAGCATTATTTGTTTTTCTTATACAGCCAAGCACCCCACACTCGCCACACAAACTGCATCAACCAAGGAATTACGTCTCCATTTTTGACGCCGATGGCCGCGCAAACATGAGTAGCTTTACAGAGGAATGACGGATATGTGGCAAAGTTATCTCAATGGCCTGTTGGTGGCCGCTGGGCTGATCATGGCGATCGGCACGCAAAACGCGTTCGTCCTCGCACAAAGCCTGCGCCGCGAACATCACCTGCCCGTGGCGGCACTGTGCGTCGTATGTGATGCCCTGCTGGTGGCCGCCGGGGTTTTCGGGCTGGCGAATGTGCTGGCACAAAATCCACTGTTATTGTCGATTGCCCGCTGGGGCGGGGCCGGATTTCTGCTGTGGTACGGCAGCCTGGCGCTGCGTCGCGCGTGCTCCCGGCAAAGCCTGCAACTCAATGAAAAACCCGGGCTGCGCTCACGGCGTGCAGTGCTGCTCAGTGCTTTGGCGGTAACGCTGCTCAACCCCCACGTGTATCTGGACACCGTGCTGTTGATCGGTTCGCTTGGCGCGCAGCAAAGTGTGCCCGGCGCTTATGTGGTCGGTGCCGCCAGTGCCTCATTGTTGTGGTTCACCACGCTGGCCGTGGGTGCGGCGTGGCTCTCCCCTTGGCTCGCGCGGCCAGCGACCTGGCGCATGCTGGATCTACTGGTGGCGGTGATGATGTTCAGTGTGGCGGCGCAATTGATTCGAGCGAGCTGAGTGCGGAGTGTTCGGGGCAACGCATAAACCCCGTGGATCGACCCCCCATCTGCGATTGTTATCAGGTCTCGTTGGCTGATCAATATTTATCATCAGGTTTACGACAAGGCTCTGGAACCTCTATTCCACACAGTTGTTGCGTGGTTATGGCGCAGGCCGGGTGCTATGATCCAGCCCCTGCGTCGCAAAGAGTACAAACTCCCCGACGCATGTTTATGTCTGGCCGCCCGTGATCGGCCTTGCGCTCACCGCAACTGACCTGATTAGGAGATTAACCATGGCTTTTGAATTGCCAGCGCTGCCCTACGCACACGATGCCCTGCAGCCGCACATTTCCCGTGAAACCCTGGAATACCACCACGACAAGCACCACAACACCTACGTCGTGAACCTGAACAACCTGGTGCCAGGCACCGAGTTCGAAGGCAAGACCCTGGAAGAGATCATCAAGACTTCTTCGGGCGGTATCTTCAACAACGCCGCTCAAGTATGGAACCACACGTTCTACTGGAACTGCATGGCGCCAAACGCTGGCGGCGAACCTACCGGCGCTCTGGCTGACGCGATCAACGCTGCGTTCGGCTCTTTCGCCAAGTTCAAAGAAGAGTTCAGCAAAACGTCCATCGGCACCTTCGGTTCCGGTTGGGGCTGGCTGGTGAAAAAGGCTGACGGTTCCCTGGCTCTGGCCAGCACCATCGGTGCCGGCAACCCGCTGACCAGCGGCGAAACACCGCTGCTGACCTGCGATGTGTGGGAACACGCTTACTACATCGACTACCGCAACGTGCGGCCGAAGTACGTAGAAGCGTTCTGGAATCTGGTCAACTGGAAGTTCGTCGCTGAGCAATTTGAAGGCAAAACCTTCAAAGCCTAAGCGCTGATCCAGACAAAAAAACCCGGCATTGCCGGGTTTTTTTTCGTTTGTGCTTGGCTCTTTTCTGTATTGTCACCATGCGATAGCAGACTAATATCAGTTTCTTGACAACTTTACAGATCAGCGCTCAAGTTCCACCTGTATTCGACCGACATAAATAGGGACAGCCTTACCTCGGTCTCTAGAACAGCGTTAACGCCGGGTACACGCAACTGACCTACAGATGTGATTGCCCCTTTGACGAGCCGCTTGTGTTTACCAATACTCGCACACGGTCACACGCTCCCAGCACGGATTAAGGAATAACCATTTGAAGCTGGAACTCAGAAACAGCTTGTCGGTAAAGCTGCTGCGCGTGGTGCTGCTCTCGACGTTGATCGTAGGGGTGGTCTTGAGTTGTGCGCAGATCGTCTTCGACGCCTACAAGACCCGACAAGCCGTCGCCAGTGATGCCGGACGCATCCTCGATATGTTCCGAGACCCCTCGACCCAGGCGGTGTACAGCCTGGACCGGGAGATGGGCATGCAGGTCATCGAGGGACTGTTTCAGGACAATGCGGTGCGCATGGCGTCCATTGGGCATCCGAACGAAACCATGCTCGCGGAGAAATCCCGGGAACTGAAACAGACGTCCACCCGCTGGCTGACCGACCTGATCCTCGGACAGGAGCGCAGCTTCACTACTCAGCTGGTCGGTCATGGCCCGTACAGTGAGTATTACGGCGACCTGCGCATCACCCTCGATACCGCCACCTATGGCGAAAGTTTTATCGTCAGTTCAGTGATCATCTTCATTTCCGGCGTGCTGCGAGCCTTGGCCATGGGCCTGGTGCTGTACCTGGTCTATCACTGGCTGCTGACCAAACCGCTGTCGAAAATCATTGAACACCTGGCCCATATCAACCCCGACCGCCCCAGCCAGTATCAACTGCCGCTGCTCAAGGGTCATGAAAAAAATGAATTAGGCATTTGGGTCACCACCGCCAACCAATTGCTGGCCTCGATTGAACGCAACACGCATCTGCGCCACGAAGCCGAGAACAGCCTGCTGCGCATGTCCCAGTACGACTTCCTCACTGGACTGCCCAACCGCCAACAATTTCAACAACAACTGGACAAAATTCTGGTCGATGCCGGCCGCCTGCAACGTCGGGTTGCGGTGCTGTGTGTCGGGCTTGATGACTTTAAAGGCATCAACGAACAGTTCAGTTACCAGGCTGGCGACCAACTGTTGCTGGCGCTGGCTGACCGCCTGCGTGGCCATAGCGGCCGACTGGGTGCCCTCGCCCGTTTGGGCGGCGATCAGTTTGCGTTGGTACAAGCCGATATCGAACAGCCCTACGAGGCCGCCGAGCTGGCGCAGAATATCCTCGACGATCTGGAAGCCCCCTTTGCGCTGGACCAGCAGGAAATCCGTCTGCGCGCGACCATCGGCATCACCTTGTTCCCAGAAGATGGCGACAGCACCGAGAAGCTGCTGCAAAAAGCCGAACAGACCATGACCCTGGCCAAGTCCAGGTCGCGCAATCGGTATCAGTTCTATATCGCTAGCGTCGACAGCGAAATGCGTCGACGCCGTGAGCTTGAAAAAGACCTGCGCGAAGCCTTGCCACGCGATCAGCTGTATCTGGTCTACCAGCCGCAGATCAGCTACCGCGATCACCGCGTCGTCGGGGTTGAAGCCTTGATACGCTGGCAGCACCCCGAGCACGGCCTGGTACCGCCTGACCTGTTCATTCCGCTGGCCGAGCAGAACGGCACGATCATCGCGATTGGCGAGTGGGTACTCGATCAGGCATGTCGGCAGTTACGCGAATGGCACGACCAGGGGTTCAGTGACCTGCGCATGGCAGTCAACCTGTCCACCGTGCAACTGCACCACGCCGAATTGCCGCGCGTGGTAAACAACCTGCTGCAGATTTACCGCCTGCCGCCGCGCAGCCTGGAACTGGAGGTCACCGAAACCGGCCTGATGGAAGACATCAGCACCGCAGCCCAGCATCTGCTTAGCCTGCGCCGCTCCGGCGCGTTGATCGCTATTGATGACTTCGGCACCGGCTATTCTTCCTTGAGTTACCTCAAGAGCTTGCCGCTGGACAAAATCAAGATCGACAAGAGCTTCGTCCAGGACCTGATTGATGACGACGATGACGCCACTATCGTGCGCGCTATCATCCAGCTGGGTAAAAGTCTCGGCATGCAGGTGATTGCCGAAGGCGTAGAAACAGCCGAACAAGAGGCTTACATCATTTCTGAAGGCTGTCACGAAGGCCAGGGCTACCTCTACAGCAAGCCCCTGCCCGCCCGTGAACTGCTGGCTTACTTGAAGCAAGCCCAGCGCTCCAACGCGGAAATCCTGTAACCCGGAACGGCCCCGCTCTACCACTCCTTCCCCCCGCAGTTACACGCCGAAATGCTGAGTAACCAAGTTTTTCTGCGCGGCCCCTTTACATAGAATGCATATCTTTCGCATTATGGCGCCGCCTTTCCAATTGCTAACGCGTGTTATTCACTTCTCGACGCAGGATTTCGTCATGATTCGTATGCCTCTCGCAACCGCTAGTCTGTTGGCCTTCGCTATCTCGCTCGCTGGCTGCGGCGAAGGCAAGGACAAAGCCGCCGCGCCGCAAGCCCCGGTTGCTGCTACCACAACACCTGTTGCCGCAGGCCAGCTCGACGACGTCGCGGCCAAGGCAGTGGTCGCCAACTACACCAACATGGTCTTCGCCGTGTTCAGCGATGCCGAATCCACTGCGAAAACGTTGCGCACGGCGGTGAACGACTTCCTCGCCACCCCCAACGACGCATCCCTCAAGAAAGCCCGTGCTGCCTGGGTCGCCGCTCGCGTGCCTTACATGCAGAGTGAAGTCTTCCGCTTCGGCAATACCCTTATCGATGACTGGGAAGGTCAGGTTAACGCCTGGCCCCTGGACGAAGGCCTGATCGACTACGTAGCTGGCGATTACCAGCACGCGCTGGGCAACCCGGGCGCGACCGCCAACATCATCGCCAACACCGAAATCCAGGTTGGCGAAGACAAAGTCGACGTCAAGCAAATCACCGGCGAAAAACTGGCCAGCCTCAACGAGTTGGGAGGTTCCGAAGCCAACGTCGCCACCGGCTACCACGCCATCGAGTTCCTGCTCTGGGGCCAGGACCTGCACGGCAACGGTCCAGGTGCCGGCGAGCGCCCGGCCACTGATTACGTCGAAGGCGCAGCGGGCACTGGCGGCCACAATGATCGTCGTCGCGCCTACCTCAAAGCAGTGACCGACCTGCTGGTCAGCGATCTGGAAAAAATGGTCGACAACTGGAAACCAGGTGTTGCAGGCAACTACCGCGCCTCGCTGGAAGCCGAGTCCGGCGAAAGCGGTCTGCGCAAAATGCTCTTCGGCATGGGCAGCCTGTCCCTCGGCGAACTGGCCGGCGAACGCATGAAAGTCGCGCTGGAAGCCAACTCCAGCGAAGACGAACACGACTGCTTCAGCGACAACACGCACAACTCTCACTTCTACAATGGTCTGGGCATCCGCAACGTCTATCTGGGTGAATACACCCGTGTGGACGGCAACAAAATCAGCGGCCCAAGCCTGTCCTCGCTGGTCGCCAAAGCGGACGCCACCGCCGACGCCACGCTCAAGGCCGACTTGAACGCCACGCAGGCCAAGCTGCAAGTGATCGTCGACCATGCCAACAAGAGCGAGCACTTCGATCAACTGATCGCTGCCGGCAACACCCAGGGCAACCAGATCGTGCGCGATGCCATCGCATCACTGGTCACCCAGACCGGCGCCATCGAACAAGCTGCGACCAAGCTCGGCATCACCGACCTGAACCCGGACAACGCTGATCACGAGCTCTGATTCAAGGTTCATACCCATTACATAGGTAAGTGTGATGGCCTCTTCGTGAATAAATTCACTCCCACAGAAAACATGCGATTCCCTGTGGGAGTGAACTCATTCACGAAAGCGGTATGTCAGGCCAAAACCGCACTATCAGGATGCTCCAGTGATTCCCTTGCTATCCCGCCTATCCCTTCCCCTGCTCCTGGTCATGACCATGAGTGCGTGCGATCACGCGCCGCGTTTCACTAAAGCCGAGCCGGGTGAAGCGTTGTCGGGGGGAAGCGCGACGGTGAGCAAGACAGACCGGAATGCTTTTTCGCTGCCCTCAGCCAATCTTTCGCCTGTACGGCGTCTGGATTTCAGCGTCGGCAATAGCTTTTTTCGCAGCCCGTGGGTGATCGCGCCGTCGACCACCACCGCCCGTGACGGCCTGGGCCCGCTGTTCAATACCAACGCCTGCCAGAACTGCCACATCAAGGACGGCCGCGGCCATCCACCTGCACCAGGCGACAGCAATGCGGTGTCGATGCTGGTGCGCCTGTCGATCCCCAATGATCCCGCCTACGCCACACTCATTGAGCAATCGGGCGTGCTGCCCGAACCGGTGTATGGCGGGCAACTGCAGGACATGGCGATCCCCGGCGTCGCACCGGAAGGTAAGGTTCGCGTCGACTATGAGCTGTTGCCGGTGACCTTCAAGGACGGCACACGGATCGAATTACGTCAGCCCAAACTGCAGATTACCCAACTCGGCTATGGACCGATGCACCCCGGCACCCTTTTCTCCGCGCGGGTCGCACCACCGATGATTGGGTTAGGTCTGTTGGAGGCGATCCCGGATGCGGCAATTCTGGCCAACGCCGACACTCAACACCAACGGAACAATGGCATTACCGGGCGCCCCAACCGGGTCTGGGACGACGCACAACAGAAAATCGTGCTGGGGCGATTTGGCTGGAAAGCCGGGCAGCCGAATCTCAACCAGCAAAATGCGCACGCCTTCTCGGGCGATATGGGCCTGACCACCGGCCTCAAAACCGCCGATGACTGCACCTCGACCCAAATCGACTGCCTCAACGCGCCAACCGGTAAAGGCCCTGAAGGCGAACCGGAGGTCAGTGATAACATCCTGCGTCTGGTGCTGTTTTACAGCCGCAACCTGGGAGTGCCCGCGCGACGGGATGTCGACAACCGACAGGTGCTGGCCGGCAAGACTCTGTTTTATCAAACAGGCTGTCAGCAGTGTCATACGCCACAGTTCACCACGGGTGCCAACGCCGCCGAACCCGAGCAGGCCAATCAAGTGATCCGCCCTTACAGCGATTTGTTGCTGCACGACATGGGCGAAGGACTGGCCGACCATCGCAGCGAGTTTCAAGCCACTGGCCGCGACTGGCGTACTCCGCCGTTGTGGGGCATTGGCCTGACCGAAACAGTCAGCGGGCACACACAGTTTTTACACGACGGTCGCGCTCGGAACCTGCTTGAAGCCGTGCTCTGGCACGGTGGCGAAGCGCACGCCGCGCAGCAACAAGTATTGGCGTTTAGCGCCGAACAGCGCACTGCATTATTAGCGTTTTTGAACTCGCTTTAACGATGTAATCCCTATTGATGAGAAGAGGAGCCGGACATGTTCCGCCCCAAACTGTTATTCACCAGCCTGGCCGCCTTTGCCATCGCCGCCTGCTCGCCACAAGACCCACAGGCCGTGACGTCTGCCGCCATCGCCAAACAGGTGATACTGCCGACCTACAGTCGCTGGGTCGATGCCGACCGCCAACTGTCGATCAGCGCGTTGGCGTTCTGTCAGGGCACGTCAGACCTGGACACCGCCCGCGCCGACTTCCTGCACGCGCAAAAAGCCTGGGCTGAATTACAGCCATTGCTGATTGGTCCATTGGCCGAAGGCAATCGCGCCTGGCAAGTCCAGTTCTGGCCAGACAAAAAGAACCTAGTGGGGCGCCAGGTAGAGCAATTGGTCAGCGCACAACCGCAGATCAATGCCGACGCACTGAGCAAGTCCAGCGTCGTGGTGCAGGGCCTTTCGGCGTATGAATACATCCTGTTCGACGCCAATGTCGACATGGCCAACACCGAGCAAAAAACCCGTTATTGCCCCCTGCTGATCGCTATCGGTGAGCGCCAGAAAGCGCTGGCCGAGGAGATCCTGACCGGCTGGAACAGCACTGATGGCATGCTCGCACAATTGAGCAAGTTCCCTAATCCGCGTTATGCCGACGCCCATGAAGCCATCGCTGAATTGCTTCGGGTGCAGGTCACCGCACTGGACAGCCTGAAGAAAAAACTTGGCACGCCATTGGGTCGTCAGACCAAGGGCATACCACAGCCGTTCCAGGCCGACGCCTGGCGCAGCAAGGCATCGCTCAGTAGCCTGGAAGCCAGCTTGATCAGCGCCGAGACGGTGTGGTCTGGCGTCGACAACCACGGCCTGCGTGGCCTGCTGCCCGCCGAACAAAAACCACTGGCCGACAAAATCGATGCCGCTTATGCCGCCAGCCGCCAGCTGCTTTCAGCGTTGAAACCTCCGTTGACCGACCTGCTCGCCACCGACGCTGGTCGTCAGCAGCTCAATGCCTTCTACGACAGCCTCAACGCCCTCCATCGTTTGCATGAAGGCGAACTCGCCAAGGCGCTGGATATCCAGCTTGGCTTCAACGCTAATGATGGTGACTGATATGTTGCGACGTCAGGCCCTGGCCCTTGGAAGTCTGCTGCTCGGCGCTTGTACGCTGGGCGGCTGGACACTCTTTCAGCAAAAGGGGTTTCGGCAAAAAGGGGCGAACCCTCTGCTGCTTTCCGCTCGGGACGATGGCAACGGCAAGCACTATGCCGTGGGGTATCGTCTGGACGGCAGCCAAGTCTTCGCCACTCAGGTCGGCCAACGTTGCCATGACATCATCAATCACCCTGACCTGCCCTTGGCGCTGTTCGTCGCGCGCAGGCCCGGGACGCAAAGCTACCTGCTCGACTTGCGGGACGGTCGTTTGCTCCAGACCCTCACGTCCCGGCCCAACCGGCACTTCTACGGCCACGCCGTCATTCACAAAAGTGGCGAATGGCTGTACGCCACTGAAAACGACACCACCGACCCAGGACGCGGGGTGCTGAGCGTCTATCAGTTCGTCAACGAACGCCTGGTACACAGTGGCGAAATCCCTACCCACGGCGTCGGCCCTCATCAGGTGTCGTGGATGCCCGATGGCGAAACCCTGGTGGTCGCCAACGGCGGGATTCGCACCGAAGCCGAAAGCCGGGTCGAAATGAACCTCAATGCCATGCAGCCCAGCTTGGTGCTGATGCAGCGCGATGGCACCTTGTTGAGCAAAGAAGCCCTCAGCCAGTCGATGAACAGCATCCGCCATCTGGCCATCGCCAGCGACGGCACGATTGTCGCGGGGCAGCAGTTCATGGGCGAAGCACACGAGTCGTCTGAACTGCTGGCGATCAAACGCCCCGGCCAGCCCTTCGTGGCGTTCCCGGTGGCCGACAGCCAATCGCAGGCGATGAATCACTACACCGCCAGCGTTGCAGTGCACAGCGAACTGCGTCTGGTGGCCCTCACCGCACCGCGCGGCAACCGCTTTTTTATCTGGGATCTGGACAGCGGCGAAGTGCGTCTCGATGCGTCACTGGCCGACTGCGCAGGCGTCGGCGCAGTGACGGATGGTTTCGTCGTCACCTCAGGCCAGGGACGCTGTCGATTCTACGATTGTCGGCAAACAGAGCTGCTGGCAAAGCCTCTTGAATTGCCGGCGGGGCTCTGGGATAACCATCTGCATCTGGTTTGATGCAGGGCCAGCAAAGCTGGCTTATCCTGAACCAGCACGCCCGTAGTTCCTGCAGTATCGCCCCGAGACAACGCCGGGGCGGCGGGATTCATGTGCTAGCCCGATTCAACGGTTTTTCCAAGGAAGTGGAATATGCTGCGTCGCCGGATGCTGATCATGTTGGGGGTTGTGCTGCTCGTGGCGCTGAGCCTAGCGGGCTATAAAGCCTTTTCCGTCTATCGGCAGATCCAGGTATTCGCCACCCCCAAACCGCCCATCAATGTTGCCGTCGTTACCGCCAACGAACAACCGTGGCAGAGTCAGCTCCCGGCGATTGGCACCCTCAAGGCCTTGCAAGGGGTCGATCTGAGCCTGGAGATTGCAGGGACGGTCAAGGCCTTGCAGTTCGAGTCCGGGCAGAAGGTCACTGCTGGTCAGCTGCTCCTGCAGTTGGACAGCGATGTTGAAAGGGCGCTGTTGGGCACCGCTGAAGCTGAATTGGGCCTGGCGAAGATTGAGCACGGACGTGGCAGCCAATTGGTCGGTAGCCAGGCCATCTCCAAAGGCGATTTCGACCGGCTCGCCGCACAGTTGAAAAAAGCCTACGCCTCGGTCGCACAATTAAATGCCGCGTTGGCGAAAAAAAGCATCCTCGCCCCCTTCAGCGGCACCATCGGCATTCGTCAGGTGGATGTCGGTGATTACCTCGCGAGCGGCACGATGATCGCCACGTTGCAGAATTTGAGCAGTTTGTACGTCGACTTCTATGTACCTGAGCAAGCGGTGCCGAAACTGGCGGTTGGCCAGGTAGCGCTGGTCACCGTAGCGGCCTATCCGGCACAAACCTTTGAGGCGAAAATCAGCGCAATCAACCCGAAAGTCGATGACGCCACGCGCAACATACTGGTCCGCGCCACGCTGCCTAACCCTGGCGGCGAGCTGCTGCCGGGGATGTTCGCCAGTCTGCAGGTATTGCTACCCGGCGCCAGCACCCGCGTGGTGGTCCCGGAAAGCGCGATCAGCTATACCCTCTACGGCAATTCGGTGTATCTCGTGGTGGCGAAAAAAACCGCCGGGGGCGAGCCCGAAAAAGACGCCAAAGGCGAGCCGCAATGGACCGTGGAGCGGCGCTTCGTCGAGACGGGCGAGCACCGCAATGGTCGAGTGGTTGTCAGCAAAGGGCTGAGCGCCGGTGAACGGGTGGTCAGCGCTGGCCAGCTCAAACTGGACACTGGAGCCCATGTCGCCATCAGTGCCGACAAGACACTGCAAGCCGAACAGAACAGCCCGCCACGCGCTGACTGATCAAGGAATTCTTCATGGCGTTTACAGATCCGTTCATCCGTCGTCCGGTGCTGGCCACCGTCATCAGCCTGCTGATTGTACTCTTGGGCTTCCAGGCATTCGGCAAGCTGACCATTCGCCAATACCCGCAGATGGAAAACGCCCTGATCACTGTGACAACGGCTTACCCCGGGGCCAACGCCGAGACTATCCAGGGCTATATCACCCAGCCGTTGCAACAGAGTCTGGCCAGCGCCGAAGGCATTGATTACATGACCTCGGTCAGTCGTCAGAACTTTTCGGTGGTGTCGATTTATGCACGCATCGGTGCGGACAGCGACCGGCTCTTCACCGAGCTGCTGGCCAAGGCCAACGAGGTCAAGAACAAGCTGCCGCAAGACGCTGAAGACCCTGTATTGAACAAGCAGGCCGCCGATTCAACCGCCCTGATGTACATCAGCTTCTATAGCAGCGAATTGAGTAACCCGCAGATCACCGACTATCTGTCACGGGTGATTCAGCCCAAGCTTGCGACCCTGCCGGGCATGGCCGAAGCAGAGATTATCGGCAATCAAGTCTTTGCCATGCGCCTGTGGCTCGACCCAGTGCGCCTCGCCGGTTACGGCCTGACCGCCAGTGATGTCACTGCGGCCGTGCGCCGCTACAACTACCTGTCCGCTGCCGGCGAAGTAAAAGGCGAATACGTGGTCACCAGCATCAATGCTGCCACCGAATTGAAGTCTGCCGAAGCCTTTGCCGCCATCCCGCTGAAAATCTCGGGCGACCGCCGCGTGCTGCTCAGCGATGTCGCCCGAGTGGAAATGGGGGCGGAAAACTATAACGCGATCAGTTCTTTCGATGGCACGCCGTCGGTCTATATCGCTATCAGGGGTACGCCCAGTTCCAACCCGCTGGACGTGATCAAGGAAGTGCGCAAGATCTTGCCGGAGCTGGAAAACCAGTTGCCGCCCACCCTGAAAATTTCCATTGCCTATGACGCTACCCTGTTTATTCAGGCATCGATTCATGAGGTGATGAAAACCCTGATCGAAGCGGTGTTGATCGTGATTGTCGTGGTGTTCCTGTTCCTCGGCGCCCTGCGTTCGGTGCTGATCCCGGTGATTACCATTCCGTTGTCGATGATCGGCGTGTTGTTCTTCATGCAACTGATGGGTTACTCGATCAACTTGCTGACCTTGCTCGCGATGGTGCTGGCGATCGGGCTGGTGGTGGACGATGCGATTGTGGTGGTGGAGAACATCCATCGGCATATCGAGGAGGGAAAGACGCCGTTCAACGCGGCCATTGAAGGCGCCAGGGAAATCGCGAGGCCGGTGGTGTCGATGACCCTGACCCTGGCAGCCGTCTATGCACCCATCGGTTTTCTTCAAGGCCTGAGCGGGGCCCTGTTTAAGGAGTTCGCCCTGACGCTGGCAGGCGCGGTGGTTATTTCGGGAGTGGTAGCGCTAACGTTGTCGCCGATGATGTGCGCCCTGCTTTTACGTCACAACGAGAATCCTCGTGGCCTGTCGCACAAACTTGATCAGACCTTCGGACGCCTCAAGGCCCGCTACCAACGCATGCTGCACAGCACGCTGAATACGCGGCCCGTGGTGCTGGTGTTTGCCTTGATCGTGTTATGCCTGATTCCGGCGCTGCTCAAGTTCACCAAATCGGAATTGGCGCCCGATGAAGACCAGGGCATCATTTTCATGATGGCCACGTCGCCACAACCGACTAATCTCGACTACCTGAACGCCTACACCGATGAGTTCATCGGGATCTTCAGGACGTTTCCCGAGTATTACTCCTCGTTCCAGATCAATGGCTTTGACGGGGTGCAGACCGGTATCGGCGGTTTCCTGCTCAAGCCGTGGAACGAGCGCAACCGCACGCAGATGCAGCTTCTGCCTGAGCTGCAGGCCAAAGTCGCGAAGATCGCGGGCCTGCAAGTGTTCGGTTTCAACTTGCCGTCGCTGCCGGGTACGGGCGAAGGCCTGCCTTTCCAGTTCGTGATCAATACGCCGAACGACTATGAGTCGCTGCTGCAAGTGGCCACCCGGATAAAGACGCGCGCGGCCGAGTCAGGCAAGTTTGCGTTTCTCGATATTGATCTGGCCTTCGACAAGCCCGAGGTAGTGGTCGATATCGATCGGGCCAAGGCGGCGCAGATGGGTGTGTCCATGCTCGATCTGGGCGGCACGCTGGCAACATTGCTCGGCGAAGCGGAGATTAACCGTTTCACCCTTGATGGCCGCAGCTACAAGGTCATCGCGCAAGTCGAACGGCCGTATCGGGACAATCCTGACTGGCTGAACAATTACTACGTGAAGAACAACAAAGGCGAACTCCTGGCACTGTCGACGCTGATCAAGGTCCATGACCGGGCCAAACCGCGTCAGTTGAACCAGTTTCAGCAACTGAATTCGGCGATTATTCAGGGTTTCCCGATTGTCGGCATGGGCGAGGCTATCGAGACCGTTCGCCAGATCGCCACAGAAGAAGCACCACACGGTTATGCCTACGACTATGCGGGCGCTGCGCGGCAGTTCGTGCAGGAAGGCAATGCCTTGTGGATGACCTTTGCTCTGGCACTGACGATTATTTTTTTGGTGCTGGCGGCGCAGTTCGAAAGCTTTCGAGACCCATTGGTCATTCTGGTGACGGTCCCGCTATCGATCTGCGGGGCACTGATTCCGTTGTTTCTGGGGCTATCGAGCATGAACATCTATACACAGGTGGGACTGGTGACGCTGATAGGGCTGATCAGCAAGCACGGCATCCTGATCGTTGAGTTCGCCAACCAATTACGCCGCGACAAGGGCCTGAGCGCCCGCGAAGCGGTCGAAGAAGCCGCTGCGATTCGTCTGCGTCCGGTATTGATGACCACGGCTGCGATGGTATTTGGCATGGTGCCGCTGATTCTTGCTACCGGTGCCGGGGCCGTCAGCCGCTTCGACATCGGCACCGTGATTGCCACGGGAATGTCGATCGGCACGCTGTTCACCCTGTTCGTGCTGCCGTGCGTGTACACGCTGCTGGCGGCACCTGACAAGAGGGCTGATCTGGCCCTTGATCTGTAGAAACCAAAAGGCCCCGTAAAAACGGAGCCTTTTGATTGACGAAAGTTTTCAATTTTCTTGTCTCACCCCTTGAGTCAAGCCATACATAAACAGTAATAGGTCATGATCGGGCCTCATAGACTCCTGAACCTTGGCCACACGTGGCAAGAGGCATCGACCCTCGCCATGTTGCGCACTCAATATCTTGGGCCCAGGTTGCTCCCAGAGGGCCAGCGCCAAGGATGCGATCCCTAAAGCCCCCACCAAAAAAAAACCTCGGGCTATTTCGAGTTTCATTAATGCAAGCCTTTGATAGCGCTGCCAAACGCCGTCTCGTAAAAGTAGACGAGTTTCTGCCATGCTGTTGCACTGAACGACGAATGGCGACGAAGATCGGGCTCGTCGACCCACTCTCCTCGCCGGGTCCAGAAGTACGCGAAACGATCCTGAACTGCAACATTCGGTTCTGCGACAAAGTCCACCGTCATCCTGTTACCTCTTGCGCAATAAATAAACTCGGCCTTACCCGCAGAAACTCACGCAGCAAAGCCAACGTGGGACACCTCTGCGAGCGAAACGGTTCCTTTATTTTGCAAATGGTATTACAAGGCATTGGGCCGCGCCTCCGCCAAAACTCAGCGTGGCGCCACCTTCAAGTCAACTCTAAAACGACAGCCATTTGGCTCTACGTTGCTCAGACTCACGCTCCAGCCCTGGTTTTCACAGATCCGCTGGACCAGTGAAAGCCCCAAGCCCAACCCTTCACCTCGCTGCTCGTTGCCGCGCACGAACGGCTGGAACATGGCTTCACGTTTTTCCTCGGGAATCCCGACACCGCTGTCCTCGACCACAAAGCCTTCTGCTTCTAGCGTAAGCCGGATAAACCCGCTGTCGGTGTAATGCAATGCGTTGCGCAGCAAGTTGCCCATCACCGCATGAAGGAACGTGGCGTTGTAGCCTGTGTCCGAAGACTGACCAGGCTCAAACAACAGTGTCAAACCTTTGGCCTCAATGGGTTCTCGCCACAACGTTATCAACTGATCAGCTGCCGCAGCGAGGGATAGCTTCGGCGCCATGTCCGAATCCTCACGCTGGGTCCGCGCCAGCATGAGAAAGGTTTGCACCAGATCACGCATCTCTTCACAGGCACGAGCAATACGCTGCACCTGAGCGCGTGCGCGCTGATCGAGGGCCGGATTTTCAAGCAGCAACTCACAGGAGCTGGCAAGTACCATCAGCGGCGTGCGCAGCTCATGACTGACATCACTGGTGAACAAGCGCTCTCGCGTCAGGGCCTGACGCAAACGCCCGAGCGTGGTATCAAAGGCCACGGCCAGCTCACCCACTTCATCGGCGGCATAGTCTGGCGCCAAGAGCGGCGCAAGCCCCAACAGTTGATCGCGATGCCTGACCTGTCTGGCCAGCCTTACCACCGGCGCCATTACTTTTCGCGCCAATATCCAGCCGAGGAACACTGCCAGCCCCAGCGCAAGGACGAACCCGACCAGCACCACCGCGAACAGCACCCGTTCACGCTCTTCAAAATCGCTTTGATCCTTCAACAACGCGTATCGACGTCCGTCGACGACGACCACCATGACGTGATAGGAAAGGTCATCACGAAAGACTTCATGAAACCCTGGCTCCAGATGCCGCAAATCTTTAGGCAAATCGAACTCACCACGGCCGTCGCTGAAATAGAACAGCTCACCTGGCTCCGGGCGATGGCTCCAGTCGCTAATGCTGTCCATCAACAACAAGCGGTTGAGGTCGCTCCCAAGACCTGCGGAGATCAGCTTTTCTTCGACCACATGGACGGTTGCCACGATGCCTAGGGCGAACGATCCTGCAACCAACGCACTCATCAACGCGAACGCGATGATGATCCGCTGGGCAAGGCTTTGTTTAAACTCCATCACGGCCCTCGGCCAAGCGGTACCCAACGCCATGTACCGTCTGCAGCAACGGCTTGGCAAACGGTTTGTCGATCACCTGACGCAACTGGTGCACATGGCTACGCAGGCTGTCGCTGTCTGGACAATCGTCGCCCCACAGGGCCTCTTCAAGAATCTCCCGACGCAGCACATGCGGGCTTTTCTGCATCAATACCGCCAAGAGCTTGAGGCCGACAGGGTTGAGTTTGAGCAGGCGCCCTTCCCGAGTCACCTCTAAGGTATCGAGGTCGTAAATCAGGTCAGCGACCTGCAGGGTGCGCCTGCCTCCCCCCTGAGCACGGCGCAATACCGCTTCGATTCGTGCAGCGAGTTCGGACAAGGCGAAGGGTTTGAGCAGGTAATCGTCAGCGCCGGAACGGAAGCCTTGCAGCCGGTCGTCCAGTTGATCGCGTGCGGTGAGCATAATTACAGGGGTATCGCGCCGGGCATCCTCGCGCAGCCGCTTGCACAGGGTATAGCCGTCTATACCGGGCAGCATGATATCGAGCACGATCAGGTCATAGTGCTCGGTGGCCGCCAGATGCAAACCGGAAAGCCCATCCTGCGCGCAGTCGACCGTATAGCCCTTCAAACCCAGGTAATCCGCCAGGTTTGCCAGGATGTCGCGGTTGTCTTCAACCAGCAGAATTCGCATGGGGTACTCTCTCTGTATGCTGTTAAGGCCTTGAAGCTGGCGCAGCTTAAGGCCAAGTGACGCGCTCGACCAGTTCTAACGGTCAGGACCGGGTCGCTGGGTCGATCTCGCTCAACGTTTTTTTCACAGCGGGTTCACAACCGCATTACAGTGGCGCTGCCAGACTTTGGCCTTTGCGATCAGGAATCATCAATACGGTTAGCGCTATCGGCGCCGGCGCGCTATTGGCCTTTACGGTCCACCACTGGTTTGTCCGGGGGGCTGCCGAGCGTCAGTATATTCATCATGCTCCAGGCTGATCGGCCTGGACCCTCTCTCTATGCGCTCAGGATATTTCATGCCTTCACCTTTTGCCCGCCCCTACTCTCGCCCACTCAATCTTTGGGTGTGCCTGGGTGTCCCCGCCGTTACAGCGGTCATTCTGATCTTGCTGGAACTGACCTCCCTGGACATGGATATCGCCAGGCACCTCTATGACCCGGTAGCGGGAGACTTTATCGGTCGACACAGCAATTTCCTTGAAGACGTCCTCCACAACCGCGCAAAACAGGCAGTGATTGCGTTCAGTCTTATTTCCCTGGCTGCCTTTGCCGGCGCTTTTTTTGTGCAGCGCCTGAAACCGTGGCGCCGCGAACTGGGTTGCCTGGTACTGTCCATGGCGCTGTCCACCGCCTTCGTGACACCCGTCAAAGTCGTCACCTCGGTGCAATGCCCATGGAGCCTGACTGAGTTCGGCGGCCAAGAAACCTACAGCGAGTTGCTAAGCCCTCGTCCTGCGACCGACAAACCTGGGCGCTGCTGGCCCGGCGGTCATGCTGCGACCGGCTTTACCCTGTTCGCACTGTTCTTCGCCTTGCGTGATCGCCGTCCTCGCCTGGCACGAGCCGCATTGGTATTTGCCTTCAGCCTGGGCACGATTTTCTCGATTGGTCGAATGCTGCAAGGTGCGCACTTCTTCTCTCACAACGTCTGGACAGCGGTGTTCTGCTGGCTGATTTGCCTGGGGTCGTATTACGCCGTGTTATACCGCGCTGAACCGAAGATAGTCCCGGCGAGTAAACCTCTGGTCGCCAAGGCTGGTTGATTCTGAGTCTGTGTGCGGAGCGGAACTTTAACGCTCGCCGCACAGCTCAGCCTCACCGACTACCCGCCATAAAAAAACCCCGCCGAAGCGGGGTTTTTTATGGGAGAGGTAAAGCTGGCTTACATCATGCCGCCCATACCACCCATGCCGCCCATGTCCGGCATGCCGCCGCCAGCAGCCTTGTCGTCAACCACTTCAGCGATCATCGCTTCGGTAGTGATCATCAGGCTGGCGATGGAGGACGCCGCTTGCAGAGCAGAGCGAGTCACTTTAGCTGGGTCAAGGATGCCCATTTCGATCATGTCGCCGTATTCGCCAGTAGCAGCGTTGTAACCGAAGTTACCCGAACCCTGCTTGACCTTGTCGACAACTACGCTTGGCTCGTCGCCGGAGTTGGAAACGATCTGACGCAGTGGAGCTTCTACAGCGCGACGCAGCAGAGCGATACCGACGTCCTGATCAGCGTTGTCGCCTTTCAGGCCAGCGATTGCTTGCAGGGAGCGAACCAGTGCCACGCCACCGCCAGGTACCACGCCTTCTTCAACGGCTGCACGTGTTGCGTGCAGGGCGTCTTCAACGCGGGCTTTCTTCTCTTTCATTTCAACTTCGGAACCGGCGCCGACTTTGATTACTGCAACGCCGCCGGACAACTTGGCCAGACGCTCTTGCAGTTTTTCTTTGTCGTAGTCAGACGTGGTGTCTGCTACTTGCGTACGGATCTGAGCGATACGCGAGTCGATATCGGCACGAACGCCAGCACCGTCGATGATGGTGGTGTTTTCTTTGTTCAGCACAACGCGCTTGGCATTACCCAGGTGTTCCAGGGTAGTGGTTTCCAGGCTCAGGCCGATCTCTTCGGAGATAACGGTACCGCCAGTCAGAACAGCGATGTCCTGCAGCATGGCCTTGCGACGATCACCAAAGCCAGGAGCTTTGACGGCTGCAACTTTCACGATACCGCGCATGTTGTTCACAACCAGAGTCGCCAAGGCTTCGCCTTCAACGTCTTCAGCAACGATCAACAGCGGACGGCCAGCTTTGGCCACTGCTTCCAGAACTGGCAGCATTTCGCGGATGTTGGAGATTTTTTTGTCGACCAGCAGGATCAGCGGACCGTCCAGCTCGGCAACCATGGTATCTGGCTTGTTGATGAAGTACGGGGACAGGTAGCCACGGTCGAACTGCATGCCTTCAACAACAGACAATTCGTTTTCCAGGCCAGTGCCTTCTTCAACGGTGATAACGCCGTCTTTGGTCACTTTTTCCATAGCTTCGGCAATGATGTCGCCGATGGAGCTATCGGAGTTGGCGGAGATGGTACCCACCTGAGCAATGGCCTTGGTGTCGGTGCAAGGCTTGGACAGCAGCTTGAGCTGAGCAACGATAGCGATGGTCGCTTTGTCGATGCCGCGCTTCAGGTCCATTGGGTTCATGCCGGCAGCGACGGCTTTCAGGCCTTCGTTGACGATCGATTGAGCCAGAACGGTAGCGGTGGTGGTGCCGTCGCCTGCGTCATCGTTTGCACGGGAAGCAACGTCTTTAACCAGCTGCGCGCCCATGTTTTCGAAACGGTCTTTCAGTTCGATTTCTTTTGCAACGGAGACGCCGTCTTTGGTGATCAGCGGAGCGCCAAAGCTTTTTTCGATAATGACGTTACGGCCTTTAGGCCCGAGGGTCGCTTTAACTGCGTCAGCCAGGACGTTGACACCGGTGAGCATTTTTTTACGGGCGGAGTCGCCGAATTTAACTTCTTTTGCAGCCATGATCGTTATTCCTTAAATACTGGGTAGTAACGGAAATTCGCGGGAAATACTCAGGCTTCGACGACTGCGAGAATTTCGTTCTCGCTCATCACCAGCAGGTCTTCGCCGTCTATTTTCACAGTGTTGCTGCCGGAGTAAGGGCCAAACACCACTTTGTCGCCTACTTTTACGGCCAGCGCACGCACTTCACCGTTGTCCAGCACGCGGCCGGTACCAACAGCAAGGATCTCGCCACGGTTTGGCTTTTCAGCAGCCGAACCCGGCAGAACGATACCGCCAGCAGTTTTCGATTCTTCTTCGCTGCGACGGATTACGACGCGGTCATGCAGAGGACGAAGCTTCATTGTCGATCTCCTAATTATGGTTTTGAACGTCCGGTGACTGCACCGGCGGTTTAGAACATCCGGCGTTGCCGGTTACGGTTCGACGAGCGAACCGCAGAATACGGTCTGGCGAATCCACCAGAAACCTTGCGGTGACCCTTACATAAGGGCGAGCAAGGTGATTACAAGGCTTGGCGTGTAATTTTTTTGCAGACAGATACAGCCTTTTGAAACATATGCGGCACCGGACGGTCCCGCACAGGCCGTTGCGTACAGGCTAGAACGCTTACCGATCGCGATGTTCGAACTCACCTTCGATCACGTTAGGCTGACGGTTGCCGGGGTGTGCGGCACCGGGACGCTCCGGGCCACCCGCGGCTCGTACGTCATCGGCAAACGCACGCTGGCGGATCGCTTGCTCTTCAGCGCGCTTGCGCAACGTGTTGACCAGCACCTTACGGGTGAACGGCAACAGGCAGATCAGCCCCAGTACGTCACTGATAAAACCAGGCAGCAGCAGTAACCCACCGCCGACGGCGACCATCAGACCTTCCAGCATCTGCTGGGCTGGCAGCT
Source organism: Pseudomonas sp. 10C3 (assembly GCF_036346185.1). NCBI lineage: Bacteria > Pseudomonadati > Pseudomonadota > Gammaproteobacteria > Pseudomonadales > Pseudomonadaceae > Pseudomonas > Pseudomonas sp. 10C3. Next base: position 62,054 of record NZ_JASJVE010000012.1, read on the forward strand.
CGCCGCGGGCCAGGCTCTCGCGGGCACGCAGCGCCGTGGCAAAGCCTGCGATCCGGATCACGAATACGCCGAGCATGGAGCTGGCGACCACCAGCAAGAAGGTCGGCAAAAAGCCAATGGCCATACCCACCTTGACCAGAACAAACAGTTCCAGCACTGGAAACAGTAGAAAGAGCAACAGAAAAACGCGCATCAAATGAGTTCCTCAACGGAAGAATGACTTCCAATAAACCCTATGTGACGTCGCCAAATCGTGAATTCAAGCCTCTTGGGCTTCATTCGCCGGCCATTTTTCAGCATGGGCCAGCTGGACCAAGGCTTCGCGAACTTGTTTCGGAGTGTTACAGGAGTAAGCAAAAGCCAGCCAGTATAGACCCTGCCCTATGCGTAAATGCATACCTTCGCTGTCGATACCGACCATCTGTGCGGGCTGCGTCTGCGGCAGACCGGACAGCGTGACGTAATGGGCGATGGCGGTAGCGTGGTCGTTATTCATGTGTTCGACCATTGCGGTTTCCGCTGCGCCAGCAAACGGATTGGCCAGGGCGACCTCATCGAGCCAGTGAATCGCGCCAAAACCGCCGATATAACGGTATCGCACCGGGACCAGCACCCAGAAGTCAAAGTCGTGGGCACTGTGATAGCTCTGCGATTCGGGGAAATACCGGTAATAACGCTCGGCAGCCGCTTCAATGGCAGCGCTGTCGGTCAGTTTCTCGGCCTCGGCCAGCAGGGTGATACGGCCCACCGCCTGTACATCCTCAGCTCCGCGCTCTCCAACCAGCAGCGAGCACTTGGGGTCCTTTTGCAGGTTATGCGTGTGCTGGGCGATGCGGCTGATCAGGATCAGTGGCCTGCCCTGATCATCCAGGCAATAAGGCACCACAGAGCCGAACGGGAAGCCGGGCATGGATTTGGAGTGAGTGGACAGCACACCCCGGTATTCCTTGAGCAGCAATTCTCGGGCATGCTTAGCGGCATTAACGCTCATCTTATGACTCCTTATATAGAATCCGTCGAAAACGGACGGGCGCTCGGTATTTTTGCAGCGCCACCAGAGCAACTCCAAGCGCGGACTCCGCGAGTGTGGGTCATCTGGTAAGGATAACCACCGACTGTTTTATTGGGCACGCGCATGCATTTGAAAGACAAGATAATTATTATCACTGGCGGTTGCCAGGGTTTGGGCCGTTCGATGGCCGAATATCTCGCGGCCAAAGGCGCGAAGCTGGCCCTGGTGGACTTGAATCAGGAAAAGCTTGATCAAGCGGTTGCCGCTTGCAAGGCATTGGGCGTGGAAGCACGGTCTTACCTGTGCAACGTCGCTAACGAAGAACAAGTGACGCAGATGGTTGCTCAAGTTGCCGAGGACTTCGGCGCGATTCACGGCCTGATCAATAACGCAGGGATTCTTCGTGACGGCCTGCTGCTAAGGGTCAAGGACGGCGAGATGACCAAGATGTCCCTGGCGCAGTGGCAAGCGGTCATCGACGTCAATTTGACCGGCGTATTCTTGTGCACCCGTGAAGTGGCAGCAAAGATGATCGAACTGAAGAATCAGGGCGCGATCATCAATATCTCTTCGATCTCCCGCGCAGGCAATGTCGGTCAGACCAACTACTCGGCGGCCAAAGCCGGTGTCGCAGCCGCCACCGTGACCTGGGCCAAGGAACTGGCACGCTATGGCATCCGCGTCGCAGGCATTGCCCCTGGCTTCATCGAAACTGAAATGACCTTGGGCATGAAGCCTGAAGCGCTGGAAAAAATGACCTCAGGCATCCCGCTCAAGCGCATGGGCAAACCTGAAGAAATCGCCCATTCGGCAGCTTATATTCTGGAGAACGACTACTTCAGCGGTCGTATTCTGGAATTGGACGGCGGGTTGCGGATCTAGGTTCTATTGCTGATCAGGGAGATCGCGTCAGTCGGACGCGACCCTGATCCGTTCGCAGGGCAGGGGAATGCCTGGTTGCAAGCGCCCCTGCGATAGCCTCATCGGAGGCTTACCACGTCACCCCAAAGCCAGCCGTATAGCGGGTCTTGTCGAGATCCCCGTCGGAAGAACCGCTAATGAGGTTTTTCTCAGCCTTCAGGTTGAGCGAGGCCCATTCGGTAACTTTGTAACGCAGCCCAATCTCACTGTCCAGACTGTAATTGGCAACGCCCGTGAGTGATTTGTTCAATTCGCCATTGGTGAAAAACTCGACCCTCTTGCCAATCAAGAAACGGTTGTAATCCCACTTCATGCCCGCGGAATAGAAATTGGCTTTCTGACCGTCCGCGTATTCGTAGTCGGTGCGGTTAAGCAACGAACCCAGCGAGAATGCACCCAGCTCGTCATCCCAGAACTGATAGCCCGGACCGGTACCGATTGTACGTTGGCGGGTCAAATTTTCTATATCGTCGCGTTTGTAGGTAACACGACCATCCCAGAACCATTTTTCGGTGAAGAAACGGTCAATGGAGTACTCGGCGCTCCAGTTATCGGTACTGATGAGGCCATCCTGAGTTTCGCGGTTGTACTCGCCTTTGGCGTTATGCCGCCAATCGCCGTGACGCGCCGAAGTCTTGAAGGCGATGTTGTAATCGTCGGTGTTCTTTTCCGCACGCTGAAAATCCAGCGCGGCATCGATGCTGCCTTTCCAGACCAGATCCGTAATCACCGGTTTGGGTTTCATGATCTGCTGGATGCTGGCCAGCTCGACAGTCTTGGGCGCCTCACCATTGGCCAGCGTCACCTTGCCATCCTCGGCCGGCTGCAACGACTTGGCGATTTCGCCGGGGTACTTGTCCTGTTTGACCAGAAGCTTCTGATCACTCTCCAGGGTTTTGATCTGTTTCCAGTCCAGCGGGATCGCTCCGGCATAATCGGTCTGGAGCAACAACTTACCGCCATCGAAGACTCTAATGGTCCCCGTCAGCCGATCACCATTTTTCAACCAGACGGTATCGGCGAGTACAGGTATGGAGGTGCTGATAATAGCAATGCACAGCAAGGTTCTAGACAGCATAAGCAACGACAAGGCTCAGGTTTACAGGGGAATCGGGCATCATCTCCAGGACGACAACGAGCAACAAAAGACCCATTACGCGGGCTGTAGTTCCACAAACCCTGCCTTCAAGCGCCTTTCAACAGGAATAAACGCGTGACCGATCACCCGCCAAAACAGGACGACTCTGCTCAATTAACGCCGGCCGAAGTCCGGCGTAGAGCGCTCTACGTGACCCTCCATCAAATCCCGGAAGGCAAGGTCGTGAGCTATGGACAGCTGGCTGAATTTGCCGGACTGGGGCGTGCCGCACGCTGGGTTGGGCGCACGTTGAGCCAATTACCGCAGGGCACCTCCCTCCCCTGGCACCGGGTGCTGGGGGCGGGCGGTAAACTCAGTTTGCCGGTCGGAACCGCCTCAGGCGACGAACAACGTGCGCGTCTAAGGGCTGAAGGCGTCATCATCAAAAATAATCGAGTAGATATTCAGTGCCATGGCTGGCGCCCGATAGAGCACAGCGGTTAGAGTGCGCCCTTTGTTTTCGTAACCTGAGGCAGACTTCAGCCCATGCCCCGTAAATCCTGGCGCGCCGCGCTCGCCGCTTATGCCAGCCCCTCGACGTTAGTGCTATTACTGCTCGGATTCGCTGCGGGCATGCCTTATATGCTCGTGTTTTCCACGCTGTCGGTCTGGCTGCGCGAAGCGGGCGTCGCACGTGAAACCATCGGTTATGCCAGCCTCATCGGCCTGGCTTATGCCTTCAAGTGGGTCTGGTCACCCCTATTGGACCAATGGCGCCTGCCTTTTCTTGGCAAACTTGGCCGCCGACGATCATGGCTGGTGTTGTCTCAATCCCTGATAGTGCTTGGCTTGATCGGCATGGGTTTTTGCGACCCACAAAAACACCTGTCCTGGCTGATTGCTATTGCCGTGCTGGTTGCGTTCTCGTCTGCGACGCAAGACATCGCCATCGACGCCTATCGTCTGGAAATCGCTGAAGACAGCCGCCAGGCCGCCCTGGCAGCGAGCTACATGTCCGGGTACCGCGTTGCGGCTCTGCTTTCCACTGCGGGGGCGCTGTATTTTGCCGAAGGCTTCGGCTCGACTGGCTTCAGCTACAAACATTCGGCGTGGGCGGGCACTTACATTCTGTTCGGCCTTTTGATGCTGCCCGCACTGGTCACCACGATGGTCATGCGAGAGCCACCGGTACCGTTGCGCACCCAGCTGTCCGCAGCGCGCTATGGATTCAACCACCAGTTGGCGTCAGTCTTTGTGCTGATCATCTTGCTGGTTTCAGTACCCGCGATGTTCACCCAGCTGTACTACACGGACTTTGCCAGCGTGCTGTTCAACGGCACCAGCTGGGTCACTCTGCTGCTCGAAGACCGAGCGTTTCTACGCGCCATCCTGTACATCACACTGACCACCCTGTGCCTGTCATCCTTTGGTCGACGCGGGCTTGCACCCGTCCTGACTCCCGTTAACGACTTCATCAGGCGCTATCGCTGGCAGGCTTTTCTGCTGTTAGGTCTGATCGCAACCTATCGAATGTCAGACACGGTCATGGGTGTCATGGCTAACGTATTTTATATCGACCTGGGCTTCACCAAGGACCAGATTGCCAGCGTCAGCAAGCTCTTCGGCCTGGTCATGACCCTGTTGGGCGCGGGCTTTGGTGGGTTGTTGATCGTTCGTTTCGGCATTCTGCCGATCCTGTTCATCGGCGGCTTTGCCTCAGCGGCCACTAATCTGCTGTTTTTAATGCTCGCAGACATGGGCCCGAACCTGCGGATGCTCATAGTGACCATCTCCCTGGACAACTTCAGCGCAGGGATGGCTACGTCTGCTTTCGTCGCCTATCTATCGAGCCTGACCAACCTCAAGTTCTCGGCGACACAATACGCGCTACTCAGCTCGATCATGCTCTTGTTGCCGCGCCTGATAGGTGGCTATTCCGGGGTAATGGTAGAAAGGTTTGGCTACCACACCTTCTTCCTGATCACCGCCGTGCTCGGGTTACCAACCCTGGTGATGATCGCCCTGCAATGGGCTCAGGAGGCACGACGGGCCAAAGCGGTGCAGGTGCCGGAAGCGATTGAAACATCGGTCAGCGAACAGCCTTAGGTTGCGCGGCAAGCAAAAAGCCCCGACTCGCGGGGCTTTTTGTTTTTCAGCAGAGCCGGCTTATTGTGCGGCCGACTCCTGCACCACGCGAACCATCCGCTGTGGTGCAGGGATATTGATGTTGGCGGCCTTCAAACGATCCCGCGCTTCAATATTGAAATGAGCGACGACATCGGCATAGTCGCCGGTCTTGGTCCATGCACGCAACGACAGGGTAATAGCATTCTCGCCCAACGTCGTGACCACCGCCTGAGGCGCCGGATCCTGTAGCACGCGAGGATCCTGAGCCATCTCCAGCAACACCTGCAGGGCTTGCCGCAGATCAGCGTCATGCTCCACACCAATGTCAAAGACCACCTTGCGAGTTGGCTGACGGTTGGTGTTGGTGATGATGCCATTGGACAGGATGCCGTTAGGCACGATCACGGTCTTGTTATCACCCGTGCGCAGAACCGTATGGAAGATCAGGATGTTGTCGACCGTGCCGCTGATGTTTTGGGCTTCGATCCAATCACCAATGCGGAACGGGCGAAACAGCAAAATCAGCACACCGCCAGCGAAGTTCGCCAGACTGCCCTGCAACGCCAGACCGATGGCCAGACCCGCAGCACCGATGGCGGCCACGAACGAGGTCGTTTCGACACCGATCATCGACGCGACGCTGACGATCAGCAGCACTTTGAGGACGATGTTGGCCAGGTTGCTGATAAATCCCTGTAACGCCAGGTCGGCATTGCGCAACGCCAGTAGCCCACCCAGTTTGCGCGTCACTTTGTTGATCAGCCACCAGCCGATACCCAGAGTAACCACGGCCAGCAACACTCGGCTGCCATACTGCAGAAACATGGGAACCCAAGACTGGGATACCTTTACCAAATGATCAACTTCAGCATTCAAATCCATTGAGGTCACCTTTAGTCGCGAAAGTTGTTGAACTGCAGGGGCATGCCGAACTCATGACCCCGCAGTACCGCCATCGCTTCTTGCAAATCATCACGTTTCTTGCCGGTCACACGGACTTGCTCGCCCTGAATAGCGGCCTGCACCTTAAGCTTGGCGTCTTTGATATGAGCGACGATTTTCTTCGCCATCTCTTTATCAATGCCTTCCTTGAGGGTGGCTTCCTGCTTCATCAATTTGCCGGACGCATAAGCATCCTTGAGCTCAAGGCATTGCACATCAATCTTGCGCTTGACCAGGCACAGCTTGAGGATTTCGACCATCGCCTCTAGCTGAAAATCTGCCTCGGCGGTGAGGTTCACGGTCAACTCCTTGAACTCGAATGTGCCTTTGCCTTTAAGGTCGTACCGACGATCCAGCTCTTTGATGGCATTGTCGACGGCGTTAGTGACTTCGTGTTTATCCAGTTCGGACACTACGTCGAACGAGGGCATGTAATTTCTCCAGATAAACGGCGCGGCTCGATATGAAGATGGAGCACGCCTGACTTGACGGTATGAATGCGCCGTCATTATAACGAGACTTTCCCCACCGTCGCTGCGAGCCTGCCATGTTGAATTCCAATTCCTTCATTCAACACCCCGTCATGCCTTCGCCAGTGAATGGCTGATGGCTGTTATCTGGCACGTTTTGGGCGTCGGCAGCCTCGGCAGCCTGTGGGCGACCCGCCTGGCGCGCGCCGGATTACCGGTACGCCTGATTTTGCGCGACCCAACGCGTCTGACGGCCTACAAGGCCGCCGGCGGTCTGACCCTGGTCGAGCAAGGCCACGGCCACACCTTGGCCATCCCCGCGCAAACATTCGACGCCGCCGAACCCATTGAACGCCTGCTGGTAGCGTGCAAAGCCTATGACGCCGAAGCCGCCGTCGCTCGTCTGGCTCCGCGATTGAGCGCCAATGCTGAACTGATCCTGTTGCAAAATGGCCTCGGCAGTCAGGATGCGGTCGCGGCAAAGGTGCCCCATGCCCGCTGTATATTTGCATCGAGTACCGAGGGTGCTTTTCGTGACGGCGACTGGCGTGTGGTATTTGCCGGCCACGGCTACACCTGGCTCGGCGATGCCAAGGACCCGACGCCGCCCACATGGCTGAACGAGCTACAGGCCAGCGGCATCCCTCATGAGTGGACCCCGGACATCCTCACCCGGCTCTGGCGCAAGCTGGCGCTGAACTGCGCGATCAACCCACTGACCGTACTCCATGACTGCCGCAACGGCGGGCTGGCAACCCACCACTGCGAAGTCGCGACACTGTGCGCTGAATTGACCGAACTGCTCGGTTGCTGCGGCCAGCCCGCGGCAGCCGAGGACTTGCACAGCGAGGTCGAGCGGGTGATTCAGGCGACGGCAGCCAACTATTCGTCGATGTATCAGGACGTCGCCCACGGCCGCCGCACCGAAATCAGCTATCTGTTGGGCCACGCCTGCGCGGTAGCGGCGCGTCATCAGTGCTCGCTGCCGCACCTGACTCAGCTGCAAGCGCGACTGATCGCCCATTTGCAGTCACGCGGGTTGCGCACCGACTAGATTACGGCGCGGCCAATATTGCTCAGTGCCTGAACCCCGCGTTACCCTGCGGGTTCATCAATCGCCTGTGATTTGCCCGATGCCATTGCGCCAGCGCCTAGAAAACCTACCGGTAGGACAGAAGCTTCTGGCCGCCTTGCTGGTCTTGTTGACCACGGTATTGTTGGTGGCCAACCTGACCTTCATCAGCGCCGCCTATTACATCTCCCAAGAAAGCATGGCCCCACAAGCCTTGCAGACCATTGGCCGACTGCTCAGCAACCCCGGTCTCAGCCAGGACGCGTTAACGTCGGAAAGCAACGCCAAAGCTTTGCTCAAGGAGCTCAAGAGCTATAGCTCATTGCGTGCGGCAGCACTGTACGACAACAACGGTGAGCGTCTGGCGCAGGTACAGCAGGGCGAAAAACTCAACTTGCCCGAACGCTACAAGAACATAGAAGGTTGGCGCCTGACCGAGTTTCGCAGCACTCAACTGATTCCCATCCCCAAAGCAGGAGAAGCTCCAGGCTACCTATTGCTGGTGGCCAGCAGTGAGCTGCCGATGGCGTTTTACACCGGCACGCTCACCGCCAGCCTGGGGATTCTGGTATTCAGCGTATTGCTGTGGCTGATCATCGCCCGGCAGATTCGGCGCCTGATCACCGAGCCGATCTACCAGCTCGAACAGCTGTCGCGCCAGGTGACCCGCGAGGAAAACTACGCACTGCGTGCCAAACGAGGCAACGACGATGAAATCGGCAGCCTGGCGGAAGCCTTCAACACCATGCTTTCGCGTATTGAAGCCCGGGAGCAGCAACTCAAACGTGCGCGGGACGACTCTCAAGACGCCTACGACCAAGCACAGGGCCTGGCAGAAGAAACCCGCCACACCAACCGCAAACTCGAACTCGAAGTGCAGGTGCGCAGCAAGATCGAGAAGAAACTCACCGGCTTCCAGAACTACCTCAACAGCATCATCGACTCGATGCCGTCAGCGCTGATCGCGCTGGACGAACAGCTGTATGTCACGCAATGGAACCAAGAGGCCAGCGCCCTCTCCGGCACACCTCTGGATGAAGCCCTCAATCAGCCGATTTTCCTCGCCTTTGAGCCAATGAAAGCTTTCCTGCCGAAGATCAAACACACGGTCGAGCGACACACGGTCACCAAGATCGAGCGGGTCACCTGGATCAAAGATGAAGTCCCTCACCACTATGCACTGACCTTTTATCCGCTGACAGGCGGCGCAGGCCGTGGCGTGGTGATCCGCATCGATGACATCACCCAGCGGCTGTCGCTGGAGGACATGATGGTGCAGTCGGAGAAGATGCTGTCGGTCGGCGGGCTTGCGGCCGGCATGGCGCATGAAATCAACAACCCCCTAGGCGCAATCCTGCACAACGTGCAGAACATTCGCAGACGCCTGTCGCCGGATCTGCCGAAAAACATCGAGCAGGCCGAACAAAACGGCATTGATCTGGCGCAGGTCAATCGATACCTGGAAAGCCGTGAAGTGCCTAAATTACTCGAAGGCATCCAGCAGGCCGGCGCCCGCGCCGCCAAAATCGTCAGCCACATGCTCAGTTTCAGCCGACTCAGCAACCGACAGATGGCGCCCTGCGACTTGCCCGCCTTGATCGATCAGGCCGTAGAGATCGCCAGTAACGACTTCGACCTGACCATCGGCTTCGACTTCAAGGGCCAGGCCATCATTCGCCAGTTCGACCCCAACCTGGGCCCCGTACCCGGTACGGCTAACGAGCTGGAGCAGGTGCTGCTCAATTTGCTGAAGAACGCCGCGCAGGCCATCCATCAACGTGCAAATGATAGTGAACCGGGACGCATCATCCTGCGTACCCGCCTAAACCCGCCTTGGGCCGAGATCCAGGTCGAAGACAATGGCATCGGGATGTCTGAGAACGTACGAAAACGCACCTTCGAGCCGTTTTTCACCACCAAGGAAATCGGTCAAGGCACAGGGCTCGGTCTGTCCGTGTCGTACTTCATTATCACCAACAACCACAAAGGCCAGATGGAAGTGCAATCGACCCCAGGCCAAGGCACTTGCTTCACCCTGCGCCTGCCGCTGGCCGGCAGCGCAATCAACGTTCAGGAACAGTCCCTTTCGGAGTTATAACCATGGGCTTTCGCCTGTCGAAAATTTACACACGTACGGGCGACAAAGGCGAAACCGGCCTTGGTGATGGCCGCCGCGTACCCAAGGACCACCCGCGTATCGAGGCCATTGGCGAGGTCGACACATTGAACAGCCAAGTGGGCGTATTGCTCGCAGGGTTGGCGGAGCAGGTCGAGCATTATCCGGGCTTGAGCGAGCTGATCGAGGTACTGACGCCTTGCCAGCATCGGTTGTTCGATCTGGGTGGCGAGTTGGCGATGCCTGCGTATCAAGCGCTCGACAACGCTGAAATCGAGCACCTGGAGGCAGCCATCGATCTATGGAACGAGACGCTGGGTCCGCTGGAAAACTTCATTCTGCCGGGCGGTTCAGCATTGATCGCGCAGGCCCACGTATGTCGCAGCCTGGCCCGCAGCGCCGAACGCCGTTGCCAACACCTGAATGCCCTCGAACCACTGGCAGGGGTTGGCCTGGCCTACATCAACCGACTGTCGGACCTGCTGTTCGTGGCGGCGCGTTTGATTGCCAAGCGTCAGGGCATTGCCGAGATTCTTTGGCAGGCGGCGCCAAAACCGTAGGAGCGCGGCGGTCAGACCTCTGGCCAAAACGCCCGAATCCCTGCCACGCCCTGCGCGCCGCTTTCCCAGGCGCGCTGACGATCATCGACACCGACACCGCCTAGCAAAAACACGGGCTTGCTGAAGCCGGCGATCAACTGCGTCGCCTGCTCCCACCCCATCGGCAGCGCGTCTGGATGGGTTTGCGTAGCTTGCACCGGAGACAACGTGACGAAATCCACCCCCATCTGCTCGGCCAGCGCCAATTCCTCAGCGTTGTGACAGGACGCCGCCAGCCAGCGTGCAGCAGGGAACGGTCGGCCTGCGCTGGCGAGTTTGCGCAACTGCGCCGCCGTCAGGTGCCACCCAGCAGCCGGGAAGTCACCCAGCCACTCCAGCGGCCCTTTGAGCATCAACTGCGCCTTGCCTGCGCAGAGTCCAACGGCATCCACCGCCAAGTCGCGATATTTCGGGTCGTACCCGTTCGGCGAGCGCAGCTGTACCAGCTTGATGCCTCCGGCTATCGCCTTCTGCAAACCGCGCAGCAATTCTGGCGTTTCCAGCCCCTCGGGGGTAATCAGGTACTCGCCAGGCAAGCGTGCTGCCGCGACGATAGGCTGATTCGCCGCCGGAAAGTCATAGTCCACCAGCTCGCGCGCAGACGCCCACGCCAATGGCTGGCCTTCGGCGCCATGCGGCTCACCGATGAATGCCGATACTTCCCAGACATCCAGCAACACCTGCTTGTCCGGGTAGTCGTGCTGAACCTTGATCAACGGACGAGCGGTGACAACCACGATACCCAGCTCTTCCAGCAGCTCGCGTGCCAGCGCGACCTCGACCGTTTCACCGGTCTCGACCTTACCGCCGGGAAACTCCCACAAACCGCCCTGATGCTGAGTATCGGCACGTCGTGCGATAAGGATCTTGCCGTCGTTACCACGGATCACTGCCGCTGCTACATGAACTCGTTTCACCGCACCACTTCCTCTAAACCTGCTTTCTGCCAGCGCTGAAAAGCAGGCCACTGGTAAATTGTTTCAACATACGCCTGCGCCTCTGCGGGCAATGCCACACGATAGGTCCGCAGGCGCACTGCAACCGGAGCGAAAAACGCATCCGCCGCGCTCAGCTTACCAAACAGATAAGGACCACTCTCAACGGCCGCGGCACGACACTCAGCCCACAACGCAACGATACGATCGATGTCGGCCTGAGCGTCGGCAGGGATCACGTCCAGCGCCGCATCACGCCGAAGGTCGAACCCCATGTGCGTGCGCAAACCCATGAACCCGCTGTGCATCTGCGCGCAGGCTGAGCGCGCCTGGGCCCGGGCAGCGATATCCTGCGGCCAGAGTCCCGCCTCAGGAAAACGCTCGGCCAGGTACTCAATAATCGCCAAAGAGTCAGCAATGGTCCCGTGTTCGGTTTTCAGGAGAGGCACTTTGCCGGTCGGCGAATGCTCAAGCGCCCGTTGCCGACTGTCTGGCTGATTCAGCCAAATCACTTGCTCGGTATAGGGCACGCCGATCATATCCAGCGCCAGCGCAGGACGCAGCGACCAGGAAGAAAAGCGTTTGTCGCCGATAATCAGGTGCAAGCTCATGTTCGGGACTCTCCAGGAGGGCGGATCGATCACCTCAGGTGGGAGCAAATACATTCGCGCCCACCTGTTCAGCTAAAATGCGCGTCCAGATTACGTACGGTATTCCGCGTTGATCTTCACGTACTCGTGCGACAGGTCGGTGGTCCAGATGGTTTCGCGGCATTCACCTCGGCCCAGCTCGATGCGGATGGTGATTTCAGCTTCGGCCATGACCGCCGAGCCCTGAGCTTCGGTGTAGGTGGTTGCACGGCAGCCCTGGCTGGCGATGCACACAGCACCGAGGAAGACGTCGATCTTGCTGACGTCCAGATCCGGCACACCCGCGCGGCCCACCGCAGCAAGGATCCGGCCCCAGTTGGGATCGGAGGCGAACAACGCGGTTTTGATCAACGGTGAGTGCGCCACGGCGTAAGCCACGTCCAGGCATTCCTGATGATTGCCGCCGCCATTTACTTCAACGGTGACGAACTTGGTTGCGCCCTCGCCATCACGGACAATGGCCTGAGCCACGTCCATGCATACTTCGAACACCGCTTGTTTAAGCGCAGCGAACAATGGACCTTTAGCCTCAGTGATCTCCGGCAATGCGGCCTTGCCCGTCGCGATCAGCATGCAGCAGTCGTTGGTCGAGGTATCGCCGTCGATGGTGATACGGTTGAACGACTTGTTGGCCCCGTCACGCAGCAGGTCCTGCAACACGCTCTGCGCGACCTTGGCGTCAGTAGCGATATAGCCGAGCATGGTCGCCATGTTCGGACGAATCATCCCGGCGCCCTTGCTGATCCCCGTCACGGTGATGGTCACGCCTTCATGCTGAAACTGACGGCTCGCCCCCTTGGGCAACGTGTCAGTGGTCATGATCCCGGTTGCCGCAGCGGCCCAGTTATCCACAGACAGATCGTCGAGGGCGGCTTGCAACGCCCCTTCGATTTTCTCCACGGGCAACGGCTCACCAATCACACCGGTGGAATATGGCAGCACAGTATCGGCGTCGACACCCGCCAGCTCCGCGAGCTTGGCGCAGGTACGCGCAGCTGCGGCCAGCCCCGGCGCGCCGGTGCCCGCGTTGGCATTACCGGTGTTGGTCAACAAATAACGCACAGGGCCTTTTACACGCTGCTTGGCCAGAATCACCGGCGCGGCGCAGAACGCGTTCAGCGTGAACACGCCTGCCACACTGGAACCTTCAGCGCAGCGCATGACCACCACGTCTTTGCGCCCTGGGCGCTTGATTCCGGCAGAGGCAATGCCAAGTTCAAAACCAGGAACCGGGTGCAACGTCGGCAAAGGACCAAGACCAACAGCCATGAAGTGCGCTCCTTGAAAGCTATCTGCGCCGCCCGCATCGGTACGGCTCAATCGATGGAAAAACGCCGCGACGGCTGGGCCGGTCGCGGCGCGGGGTATTTCAGGTTAACAACGCCAGGCTGAACTTAGTTGATCTGGCCGTGGCAGTGCTTGAACTTTTTGCCCGAACCACACCAGCACACTTCGTTGCGACCCAGTTTCTGATCGTTGCGAACCGGTGCCGCTGCGACGGCAACATCGCCCTCCTCCAGCAGCGCTTCGGGCTGATCCAGACCTGGAGCCTCAGCGTGTTCGAACTGCATGCGGTGAGCCAGCTCCTCGGCGTCGCGACGCAGACGGGCTTCTTCTTCGGCCGGGTCTTCGCGGCGAACCTGAACGTGAGACAGCACACGAATAGTGTCGCGCTTGATCGAGTCGAGCAGTTCCTGGAACAGCGCGAAGGACTCGCGTTTGTATTCCTGTTTCGGGTTCTTCTGTGCATAGCCCCGCAGGTGGATACCGTGACGCAGGTGATCCATGGTCGACAGGTGGTCTTTCCACAGGTCATCGAGGACACGCAGCAGAATCTGCTTCTCGAACGTGCGCAGCGCTTCGGCACTGGCTTGTTCTTCTTTATCGTTGTACGCGGCCAGCAGCTCTTGCAAGAGCTTCTCGCGCAGGGTTTCTTCGTACAGATGATCGTCTTCGTCGAGCCACTGTTGGATCGGTAGCTGAACGCCGAAATCGCTGTTCAACGCCGCTTCCAGGCCCACGACATCCCACTGTTCTGGCAGCGACTGTGGCGGAATGTGCTGGCTGACAAGGCTGTTGAGCACGTCCAGACGGAAGTCAGCGATGGTGTCACCAATGTTGGTCGCAGCCAGCAGGCTGTTACGCATATGGTAAATCACTTTACGCTGTTCGTTGGAGACGTCATCGAACTCGAGCAGTTGCTTGCGAATGTCGAAGTTACGGCCTTCGACTTTACGCTGCGCTTTTTCGATCGCATTCGTCACCATGCGGTGCTCGATCGCTTCGCCGGACTGCATGCCCAGCGCTTTCATGAAGTTTTTCACCCGATCAGAGGCGAAAATGCGCATCAGGCTGTCTTCCAGCGACAGGTAGAAACGGCTGGAACCTGTATCGCCCTGACGACCGGCACGACCGCGCAGCTGGTTATCGATACGGCGAGATTCATGACGCTCGGAAGCAATTACATGCAGACCACCCGCTTCGATCACTTGCTGATGGCGTTTCTGCCAGTCGGCTTTGATCTGAGCGATCTGCTCAGGGGTCGGCTCTTCCAGGGCCGCGACTTCCACCTCCCAATTGCCGCCCAACAGAATGTCGGTACCACGACCGGCCATGTTGGTGGCAATGGTCAGCGCACCCGGACGACCGGCCTGGGCGATGATTTCGGCTTCTTTTTCGTGATACTTGGCGTTCAGAACCTTGTGATCGATGCCTTCCTTGATCAACAGGCTGGACATGTGCTCGGAGGTTTCGATGGTTGCCGTACCCACCAGTACCGGACGCCCCTGGGCCAGGCACTCTTTGATATCGGTGACGATGGCGGCGTATTTTTCTTCGGCGGTCAGGTAGACCAGGTCGTTGAAGTCTTTACGCGCCAGCGGCTTGTTCGGCGGAATAACCGTTACCGACAAGCTGTAGATCTGATGGAACTCGAACGCCTCGGTGTCCGCTGTACCGGTCATACCGGACAGCTTGTTGTACAGGCGGAAGTAGTTCTGGAAGGTGGTCGATGCCAGGGTCTGGCTCTCGGCCTGAATATTCAGCACTTCCTTCGCTTCGATGGCCTGATGCAGACCTTCGGACAGACGGCGACCCGGCATGGTACGACCGGTGTGTTCGTCGACCAGCAGGATCTGACCGTCCTGGACGATGTACTCGACGTTGCGATGGAACAGTTTGTGTGCGCGCAGACCGGCGTAAACGTGGGTCAAGAGGCCCAGATTGTGCGCCGAGTACAGGCTTTCACCCACCGCCAGCAGGCCGACTTCAGTCAGCATCTCTTCGATGAACTGGTGACCGGCTTCGTTCAGTTCAACCTGACGGGTTTTCTCGTCAACGGTGAAATGCCCGGCCTTGGTAACAACACCTTCCACTTCCTCGATGTGCTGCTCGAGTCTCGGGATCAGTTTATTGATTTCGGTGTACAGCTTGGAGCTGTCTTCAGCCTGACCGGAAATGATCAGCGGCGTACGCGCTTCATCGATCAGGATCGAGTCGACTTCGTCGATTACAGCGAAGTTAAGCTCGCGCTGGAACTTGTCTTCCATGCTGAAAGCCATGTTGTCGCGCAGGTAATCGAAACCAAATTCGTTGTTGGTGCCGTAGGTGATATCCGACGCATAAGCAGCGCGTTTCTCTTCAGGCGGCTGGAAAGGCGTGACGACGCCGACGGTCAGACCGAGGAATTCGTAAAGCGGACGCATCCAGTTGGCGTCACGACGAGCCAGGTAGTCGTTCACGGTAATAACGTGCACGCCCTTACCGGCCAGCGCGTTCAGGTAAACCGCCAGTGTCGCCACCAGGGTCTTGCCTTCACCGGTACGCATTTCAGCGATCATGCCTTCGTGCAGGGCTGTGCCGCCAATCAACTGGACGTCGAAGTGGCGCATACCCATGACACGCTTGCCGGCTTCGCGGGCAACCGCAAAAGCTTCAGGCAGAAGTTGATCGAGGGTCTCACCTTTGGCTAAACGGGCCTTGAACTCTTCGGTCTTGGCACGCAATTGCTCGTCCGAAAGGGCCACCATTTGCTCTTCGAAGGCATTGACGGTGACGACCGTCTTGAGCATGCGTTTGACTTCACGCTCGTTCTTGCTTCCAAAAAGTTTCTTTAACAAAGGCGCAAACATATCGACAGGATCTTCCACACATAGGGATGGAGGGCGGCCCCGTGAGTCGCCCGTGCAGCCCTTATGGCCGCATGCGAACGAGCATTCTACCCGGAAACGGTGGTGAGGAAAGTGGCGTTATTCCACGATACCGGCACAACGCTCTAATGGGGCAGCTTTACAATAGGGCCGTTTTTTCGGACTTCAACCCATTGAGGGGAAAAGTGACGCATTGAATGTGTCCATAAAAGCACGGAAAACCCATCTAACGAAGCCGTGCGGGCGCTTTCTGCTACCATGGCCGCTCCGTAACTCAAGGTGTCCCACATGGCATTTCGTCCCCTCTCGGCAAGGGCGCCGGCCGTCTTGCTCCGCGAGGCGAAGCCGCTTAAAGCCATATTCCACCACGCTCAACGCCTGGCCCACTTACAGCGCCTGCTCGAAACCCAGCTGCAACCGGCTGCTCGTGAACACTGCCACGTCGCGTCCTGGCGTGAAGGCAGCCTGTTGCTGATCGTGACCGACGGTCATTGGGCCACGCGCCTGCGCTATCAACAGAAACGCCTGCAACGACAGCTGGTCGCTTTTGAAGAATTCGCCAGCCTGACGCGCATCCTGTTCAAAGTACAACCGCCTACCGTCCAACAGGGCGCAACAGGACACACCATCCATCTGTCGGCCAACGCCGCAGAAAGCATCCAGGCCACGGCAGAGGGTATTACCGACCCTAATCTGCGTGCCGCGCTGGAGCGGCTAGCGAGTCATGGCAAGCCCAAGGGCTGAAGAAACACTGCCGGACGCTGCCGCTATTGATACGGCGTGCGCAACGCTGGCACCGCGCCCATGCGTCCTGATCTGCAGGGATGCGCCTATTGGTCACTGAGTCTTCTTACCCAGCAGTGCGCAGGCGTTCATGAAGGTCATTTTCTGTTTGCGCATTGCGTCTTCCACCGTGCGCGTGGCTTTTTGCAGGACGGGGCTGGGTTTGGCCCATTGATCGGTGGGGATCGGTTGCGACCAGCGCTGCACGTGGTCGGGCAACACGGGGGAACCGGCTTTGTGACCCCACTCGGCTATCATGTACGGCATTTTCCAGAAGGTTAAAACCCGGCGCACGTACCACCAGCGCACGGGCCAGCGGGTGCGAGGCTCAAGGCCGACTCTGGCGAGATACTCATCACTCAACGGGCAGTGCAAATCGCCCATGTCTTCCTTGATCCGCCGCTCCACGTCCCACGTGTGTAGCCCTTCGTAGGGTCGAAGTTCATCCTCGGTCAACTCCCGCCCCAACAGCATCTTCAGCCAGTCGCCCGTTTGATCCTTGGGAATGCCTTGCTCCATGTACATACGAATGGCCTCCCAGGTGCCAATGGCATGGGCCTGGCTAGGTTTACCGACCAATACGAACTGCACGGTGTCGTTTTTCTCGTCCTCCAGCCCCATGCCGAAGGTGTAGAACTGGGTGGCACCGTATTGGGTGACCATTTCTGATTGGGACACCCAGGCGACCACGCGCTCCCATGGCACGACCAGTACTTCGTGGGTGTCGCTGTCGACGAAACAAACTTCGCGACGTTGGCGGTTGAAGCGCAGGGGGTATTGTTTGGCTTGGGTGCGGACGCCCTCGACAATCGTATAACCGACGGTGCCAACAGATATAACCCCCATACACATCCCGACATAAAGACATGCCTGGAACCCCATCCAAAGAAGCCCCCAAAAAGAACGTTCGATATCTGCGGGTGAAAATATGATGATCAACGTCGCCATCAATATGGGAAAGAAGACCAAAACAATTAGCGTCAACCAAATGGCCCAAGCGAATAATTTCCCCTGAAAAACCATGCCGTTGTTGCTGCCGCCCATCTGCAGATACACATCATTCATCGCTGAGAAATTCTGCATGCTCACGGGCGCTTGACCGGTACACACCGGCAACGGTGCTAAATACAGTGTTTCTTCCAGCCCATGCTTCCGCACCTCGCCAACAGTAGGACGATTGTTTGTGATGTCCTGCGCTGTCATGGACGGCGCAGGGTTTTCTTTACGATTGAATACTCTACTCAGCATCGAGGTACTTCAACTCGTCCTGCTTCAAGAACCAGGGTTCGATGGGTCTGAGCCGAGCAGGAAGTTCTTTGTGCGGTTTGTAGTTGAACGTCCCCTGTTGCTCAATCCTCACCCCGTACACAGTAGAGCGATGAATATCCAGAACATGAAAAATCGTCCGATGGCGCAGCGGACGATGGTCTTCCACCTTGTAGCTGACGGCCAGTGCCAGGCCGAAAGAGTCGGATAACTCCAGGGAAAAAATAGGCAGTCTCAAGACCAGCCCCTCATTTCCCTGACTGAGTACCGTAAGTCTGTTAGCAACATATTCGCTACGTTCCTCCCAGTAAGGTGGAACGTACACTGCTCGCCCAACGCGCTTGTAAGGTTGCTCGCTGGGTTGACGCTGATACACTTCAATTGACACTTCGCGACGGTCCAGTTCGGCGGTTCTTACCCCTGGGAAGGTCAGGCGCAGCTCAGTGTCTTTACCGTTACGAATCAGCTGACACAGGGGCTGCTGGACCACGGTGGCAAGATCACTCCAGTCATCCTCCAGCCCTTGGTTGAGGTCGTCATGACCCCATGCGCTGTGATGTATCCACTTCTTCATGTCATCCAAATTGAAGTAGTTATAGAGGCCTTCACCGACCAGTTGCAGGGCCATGCCAATAATGCCAATCACATTCGCTCGTACGGCAACGTTGATCAGTCGCGGACTTTTCTCCGCCCACGCCATAGCGCGCAGTTCTTTGGGCAGGCGCATGATCTCTCGGGTAATCGCAGCCGTGTGACGCAATGCCCAGGTGTTGGTTCCGACCAGCAAGCCATCGCCGCTCATTTGCAGCGAAGTTGTGGCCAATTTCTTGCCGTCGCCTTCCGACAAGGCCTCCCCCCATTGCTTGGCATGCCGATCTAAATCAATAGCGGCGGCGATGGCCCCAAAGGCAAAAGCACCTAGTCCAGTGATTGCCGACCACCTACCCAGTCGACTCATGGCATTGAGCTTGCCAGCCGCGCTTTCCATTTCGCCGATATGGGCTTGTAGCACGTTGATGGCCAAGCCTTGAGTGGCAGCAAACCCAGCAGCTGACATCCCAACCAATGAATCCAGGAACATACCAAAATCCCTAAGTGTCGCGGTTCTACTGCTCGCCAAGTCACTCATCAGATTCACAAACTTCATCGCATGCAAATAAAACAACACTACCGCAATCTGATCGCCCTTGGACTTGAGCACACTCGCCACCGGTCCTTTGAACGTGCCACTGCTCCGGTAATCACGCACGGTGCGTTGCATCTCTTCGCTCAACTCGGCATCCATGCTGCCCAGCACCAAGCCAAACTGGCTGGGGCCCTTGCCACCTGGCGTCAATGCCTGGCTCAAGCGATCTTCTACCGGTGCCATTCGGGCTTTAAGGGCGACAATCTGATTACTCAGCCCCTTAACGTCGCGCTCCCAAATCAGGTCGTGACGACGTTGTTTGTACAGCTCCTTAAGTTCGTGGCGCATGTTCAGGGCGGTACTACGGTCATTGGTAAAGTTCTGGATTTCAATCGGTGTAGCTGCACGTAATGTCAGGCCACTGGTAGCGTAAGCGCTCAGCAGGCGCAATCTGGCTGCCGAACCAATGTTTCGGATAAATTCATTGGGATTAATGTTGGCACCGCGCTGAAAGTCTTGCTGCATGATGTCCAGGCGATGTGCCGTCCGCATCTGCCTCGCCGGGTCATACGCCCCGCCCAACAAACTGCTCAACCCCTGAAACTCCCCAGTCAACCGCTGATAGTTCGGCAAGCGCTGCCGCATCAAACTGTTGAACTGGTTAGCCAGTGCATCCAGCTCCGCCACAGCGCCGGGGGCGTCGGTCAGCTTGATGCTGAAGTTGCCGAGGTCGGCGAGTTTTTTCTTCAGATCCAACTGATCGGCGCTGCCGAGGGTATCCAGCCCTGGCACCTGGACCAGCGGATTTTTCTCCAGATAGGCTTCCAGTTGCACCATGGCCTCACGGTCATCGCAGATAGCGGCGACGCACTCGAGCTCGGTTTCCAGTCGATGTCTGATCTGCTCGTTTTGCTGGAAATCGTAGTACCACGCAGCGCGATGGAAATGGCCTTCGACGATCATCTTCAGGCGGTCGGCGCGGATGCGTTTGAGCTGGCCTTGCCAGTGTTGCAACAGGGTTTGTTGTTTGAGCACAAAGGCTTGCATGGCGTGCCGATTCACCAGGTCATCGATACCGCGCTCACCCGGTTCGGCACCGTGCAGGGCTTCGTAGGTCTGGAAGTTCAGCTCGACGATGGCCTCTCGATGGTGTTGCCAACGCGGGTCACCCAGCGCATCACGTAATTCCATGGAGGCTTTGGCGAAGGGATTGGTCTGCGCCAGCTCACGCCAGTGACTCTCGTCGCCGTACACCCCCGGCCCGTGATAATCGCGTTTGATGCGTAAGTAGTTCAGCAGCGTCTCGCGTTCTGATTCGGTGGTGTCCTTGATCAACGCGGCATAACGCGGGTCATCGGTGGCCAGCTCGCTCAAGCGTTTCTGGCTGACGTCGTACAGGGACTGAATGTAAGCGCCCGTGAGGTACTGGCGTTGCAGGGCGTCATCGTCGCTCCACTGACCGATCCAGTCAGCGACCTTGAGCTGGGCGGCGGCCAGGTCGCGCATGATGCCGATGTCGTCACGTACCACCAGAAACAGGAAATCGCGCTGGTGTGCGCCATCGACCTGGCTGGTCAATTCTTCGATCCAGGTGTGGCGAAACAGCGGCGTGTGTTCCCAGATGTAAGCGGTGTTTTCTTCCGTGCTTGCGCCGTCGGGCAGGGTCTTGCCCGGGGCTTGATCGACCGGGCCGCGACCGCCGGTTTCGCAACGATTTTCCGCCACTTCCGCCAGCCAGTCTGTGGCCTGCTTTTCGGTCAGTAAATGCTGGCCTGTGTGCTCACTGCTGGTGGCGGTCAGGTCGACGCGTTGCATGAAGTGTTCGCGCTCGGTGGCGTGCCGGATCACTTGCGAGCACTTGTAGGCGGTCCACTGAATTTCCGAGTAGGCCACGTACACCGTGCTGCGGCGAGCGAGGGTCAGGGTGGACCCACCTTCGATGGCATGCTCCCGGACATCGCTGGCGACCTCGGTGCCCTGCCACAATAATTTGCTCAGAGAACCTTGTTCCACGAAGTACTCGTGCAGATAACCGGTTGTGTTATCGATGACGTACAAGTAACCGTTGCGCAACAAGCGAATGCCCATGGCCTTGCTCTGCAAGGTGTGGGGCATGGGGATGTCCGAGGGAGGCGTAAGGTGCTCCACCAGGCCGTAGCGGACCGGCAGCAACTGGATCGTGGTTTTGGTCAGTGGGCACACCCCTCCAGCGCTGACGTTATCGCGACTGCGGGACTGGGCGATCAAATTAGCCAAATGGCCACGGGGGGTCATGAGGTCGGTCATGGGTGGCTCCTGCGCTCGACCAACGTGGTGATCATTGCGATACGCGTGCTGGGTGGGAGTGGGGACGCGGGGTTCAGCAGGCTGGCGATTTCTGGATCGGCCACAAGCCGCTGTTCGCTTAGAAAACCATGGGCGTTGGCGTACAACCAGATGTCGGCCTCGCTTTCAAAGCCGAGTTCGACTGCCCGCTTTGCCAGGCCACGCAAGTGCTGCCAGCGCTGTTGGGGCTGCAAATCCATGCGGTAGTCGGGAAAAAATTCGCCCATGTGCCCGTAGAGTTCGGTCACATTTTTGTCGAAACTGGCTTCATTCAGAAGCTCCACCTGCCGCTCGTTCAGTCGGTACAACGCGGCGTGGTTCGGAGCGGGTCGCTCACCGGCACGGGTGTAGTGGCGCCAACCGTCGCTCACCGCGTTGACGACCATGACCCGCAGGCAAGGTCCAAACAGGGTGGACGTCGAGGATACTGTGTCGCTGAACACCGCATGGGCCACTGCCGGATCGGCGATGCGCAGCAGCATTTCCTCACCCGAGGGGTGTTCGACGCTTGCCAGCCAGCGCCAATGCGCGGCCACCTGCTCCCATGGGGCATCGCAGGCCAATAGATAACCCCAATGCTCTCCGACATGGGCCAAAAACTGCTCAAGAATGGGGTCACTCGGCTCTTTCAGGCGTACAAGACAGGGAGAGAGCGCCCTGAATTGCGCAAACCGGGTCCGCAGATAAATAACCTCGACTGTCACCTCGGGGTCCCATTGAAACAGACGCGGCAGCAGCGTCTTGACCTGTACTGCATCCAGCAACAGCGCAACGGTATGCTCCCAGGAAAAGTCGTCGGGCAAACACAGGGTTGGTTTTTTTGCATTAATCATGGGTCTGCTCCGTGTTGGCTAGCACGCACAGCGGGCACAGCAGTGGCATGCGCGAAGCGGTATCGGTTTGCCCTTTTGACGCGAAGACGATCGACGGCGGAACCCCTCCTGCAATCAGTGTTTGAGTGTCGCCGGGGGCCAACGGCATTGCAGGGGTCCCCGGTACCGGTGCGCCGCCGACCTGGATCGGTGTACTGCTGAAAATCCCCGCCGGATTGATGACGATGTGCTGACCGTTGATCGACAGCGTCAAGCTGAGGCCACCGCTGATGACGATGTTGTCACCGCTGATGTGCACTTCTTGCCCGGCGGCCATCAACAAGTCGCCACCGACGCGGGTGTGACTGCTGCCAGCGACGTCGAGGTGATCGTCGGCCAACAACTGCACTTTGCGGGCGCCGGTGACGGTGACGTTTTCCTCGGCCTTGAGCACGGTGGTGCTGTTGCCTTTGATGGTTTCCAGACGTTCGTTGCCGATTTCGATGCGGCTGTCGTTCTGGATCAACTGCTCCATGTCGCGCTGGGCGCGGAGGTAGATCAGCTCTGCCCCGCTCCTGTCTTCCAGGCTCAGCTCATTGAAACCAGACGTTTTTCCGGTGCTTTTGCTGCGCAAAACGGTTTTAGTTTTGTTTTCCGGCAGGTTGTGAGGCACTTGATGGGTGTTGTTGCTCAGGCATCCGACCACAATCGGCTTGCAGGCGTGCCCTTCTTCGAAGGCGACCAACACTTCCATGCCCACGCGGGGGATGGTGACCGCGCCGTATCCGGCGCCGACCCAGCTGGAGGCCACCCGCACCCAGCAGCTGGTGCTTTCGTTTTCTTCACTGAGGTCCCAGTGAAAACGGACTTTTACCCGCCCGTATTGATCGCAGTGGATGTCCTCTTCGGCAGGGCCGGTCACCACGGCGGTTTGCATGCCTTGAATCTTCGGGACTGGATGTTTGAGGGCAGGCCGAAATTGCACGGTCTCGCGGATAGCAATGAACTCATTGCGATAACCCTGAGTGATTCGACCGGACTCCACCGGCTCGTCACTGACCGCGTACTCCTCTAATACAGCAGGCTGGCGACCGTCATGAAACACCCAAGTCGGTAGCCAGACCATGTTCCAACCCGGCTCCGGGTGTTCTTCTACCTTTAACGGCGTGCCACTGCGCAGCAAAGGCTGGTCGCTCTGACCTTGAGCAAGCTCAGCATCGCCGCGAAGTCGCTCCAGCGCCCGACGCGTGCGTACCCGTCCTTGGTGCGCGGTATCAAACTCTCCGGGGTAGATGTACGTCTCAAGGTTCGGAAATACCTTGGAGTCCCGGTCCGCTTCCAGCGAGAGGTGTGCGTTTTGGAAGTCGTAATCACGGTGGGTGACGCGGCTGGCGCGGGTGCTCAGGCCTACGCCGAACGCCTGGATCACCGGATGCTCTGCCGCCATGCCGTTGATCGGCCGAAACGGCATCACCACGGTGGGATTGCCCGCGTGATAGAACTCGGTTTCCTGATCGGCGAAGATCAGTTGGTGCCCTTCCGGGGAGTGCTCGAAGTAATAGAAGTAGCCTTCGGCCTCGCACAAACGGCTGACGAAATGCAGGTCAGATTCATCGTACTGAACGCAATATTCATGCGGGACCGGTTTCTCCGGGCCGATGTTGAACAGCACGTGCAAACCGTTCAGCAAACCATGCCCCTTGAGCACGTCGCGGAGGATGGCTTCAGTGGTCAGGTTCTGGAAAATCCGCCGATTACTGGCGTGCTGCAAATAGCGCAGAAACGGCACCATTACCAGTTGGTAGTGGCTCAACCGGGTGCCCACTTTGCCTTTCCGGATGGAGTAGATATGGCCGTGCAGGCCCTGATCGCCAAAGGCCAGATAGGCTTCTTTGTGCAGCAGGCTTTCCAGCTCGCGCGGCGGTCGGTCGGTGACCACATCGACGGTGATTTCGAAGCACTCGCTGATGGCCTCTTCGCCGGAAAAGGCTAGAACAAGTAACTCGTTGTCTTTAGCTCCTTTGATGCTGAGCGTGAACGTTGGGGCAGTGGGCATCGCCGTTCTTCATATCGGAATGAACGGTAATTTTGGGTAGATAAATCGACTAAAGGTATCCCACCCTGCCGACAAACCCAGTAGGAGACGTCTCTCAATTTCGCAGGGTTATTCTTACATTCTCCCTGCACTCTTCAACAACCATAAAAAAAGGCCACCCGAAGGCAGCCTTAAAAAATAAAAGGAAAGAGAGAGTACTAATTACACGGCCGCAACAGGACGCATGTAAGAGATCGGGGCGGTGCTGGCGTCTTCGAAGGTCACGATTTCCCAAGCATCTTTCTGCGCAATCAATGCGCGAAGAAGGACGTTGTTCAGTGCGTGCCCAGACTTGAAGCCTCGGAACTCGCCTATCAGGCTATTGCCCAGCAGGTAAAGGTCGCCGATTGCATCCAGGATTTTGTGTTTGACGAATTCGTCCTCGTACCGCAGGCCGTCCTCGTTAAGCACGCCATCCTTGTCGACCACGATGGCATTTTCTACGCTACCGCCAAGTGCGAGATTGTGCTTGCGCAGGTACTCGATATCACTCATGAACCCAAAGGTACGGGCGCGGCTGACTTCTTTAACAAAAGAAGTACTGGAAAAATCCACGGTTGCACTTTGGGTACGGTTACGGAAAACAGGGTGGTCGAAGTCGATCTCGAAACTCACCTTGAACCCTTCGAAAGGCAGGAAAGTGGCGGTTTTGCCGTCCTCTTCCACAGTAACTTCTTTCAGGATACGAATGAATTTCTTGGCTGCGTCCTGTTCTTCCAGGCCGGCAGATTGAATCAGGAATACGAAGGGTCCCGCGCTGCCGTCCATGATTGGAACTTCGGAGGCAGAGAGTTCGACGTAGGCGTTATCGATGCCAAGGCCAGCCATGGCCGAAAGCAAGTGCTCTACCGTGTCCACCTTGGTGTCCCCGCTGACCAAAGTGGTCGACAGGGTGGTGTCACCGACGTTTTCCGCACGGGCAGGGATCTGCACCACAGGGTCGAGGTCGGCACGACAAAACACGATGCCGGTATTCACAGGTGCGGGCTTGAGGGTCAGGTAAACCTTTTCCCCCGAGTGCAGGCCTACACCTGTGGCACGGATAATATTTTTCAGGGTGCGTTGTTTAATCATGGCATTGGCCGCTTCAGCGCAAGTTGCGAACTGGTATCAACAAAGGCTGGCGATAATAGCAGACCCGGCCTTTGCTGAACACCAATCACCCTAATACCCCTGATACATTTCATCAATCGGCCTGGCGACGCAGGAAAGCCGGGATATCCAGATAATCCAGGTCATCGTGCGGGTTCATCTTCGCAGCAGCGGCAGCACCGGCGTGAGCCTGGTTGCGCATCACAGTCGGACGGTCCAAATCGCGGTAATTCACCGACGGCAGCTCCTGACGTGCAGAAGGTTGCACCGCAGCATGTTGTTGCGAGGTCTGCAGGGTGTTGTCGATCACCTTCACAGGTTTCTCGATTTTCGCGCCCAGGCCAGTGGCAACCACGGTCACGTGCAACTCGTCGCGCATGTCCGGATCGATAACCGTACCGACCTTGACCATCGCGTGCTCGGAGGCGAACGCTTCAATGATGCTACCCACGTCCGAGTACTCACCCAGGGACAGGTCAGGACCGGCAGTGATGTTGACCAGGATGCCGCGAGCACCTTGCAGGTTGACGTCTTCGAGCAGCGGGTTGCGGATGGCTGCCTCAGTCGCTTCACGTGCACGGTTCGGACCGCTGGCGCAGCCAGTGCCCATCATCGCCATACCCATTTCGCTCATCACGGTACGTACGTCAGCGAAGTCGACGTTGATCATGCCCGGACGTTTGATGATGTCGGAGATACCGCGAACAGCACCGGCCAGTACATCGTCAGCCTTGGCGAAAGCCGACAGCAAGCTGGCGTCCTTACCGAGGATGGTCAGCAGCTTCTCGTTAGGGATGGTGATTAACGAGTCAACGCTTTCCGACAACAGGCGGATGCCTTCATCGGCGATCTGCATGCGTTTGCGGCCTTCGAACGGGAACGGACGAGTCACCACTGCAACGGTGAGAATCCCCATTTCCTTGGCCACTTCGGCGATGATCGGTGCAGCACCGGTACCGGTACCGCCGCCCATGCCAGTGGTAATGAACACCATGTTGGTGCCCTGTAGCACTTCAGCAATGCGCTCACGGTCTTCCAGTGCAGCCTGACGACCTACTTCAGGGTTGGCACCAGCACCCAAACCCTTGGTCACACCAGTGCCCAATTGCAGGATGGTCCGTGCGCCGATGCTTTTCAGCGCTTGTGCGTCAGTGTTGGCGCAGATGAATTCCACACCTTCGATGTTGCTCTTAACCATGTGGTTAACAGCATTACCACCACCACCACCAACACCGATAACCTTGATTACCGGGCTTTGCGGGACGTTGTCTACGAGTTCGAACATTTTCCCTCTCCTTTCATTTTCTCTAGTTTTTTCGCCTACTGCCTACCACTACTACTGCTTTGAAACTTAGAAATTGCCTTGCACCCAGCGCTTGAGGCGCTCGAATACCGGTGTTTTAGGTTCATCGCTATAGCTGCTGCTACTGATGCCGGACAACGAAATACCGTCGGATTGCTTTTGCAGCCCGTACAGCAACAGCCCCACACCAGTGGAATAGATTGGGTTGCGGACGACGTCCGAGAGCCCTTTGACACTGTGCGGCACGCCGAGGCGTACCGGCATATGGAAGATTTCCTCGGCCAGTTCGACCGCGCCTTCCATTTTTGAGGTACCACCGGTCAGCACGATGCCGGCCGGGATCAAGTCTTCATAACCACTGCGACGCAGCTCGGCCTGAATCAATGTGAACAACTCGTCGTAACGCGGCTCGACCACTTCAGCCAGCGCCTGACGGGACAACTCACGTGGTGGACGGTCGCCGACGCTTGGTACTTTGATCGTTTCGCCGGCGCCAGCCAGTTTGGCCAGGGCACAGGCGTAGCGAATCTTGATCTCTTCGGCGTATTGGGTAGGTGTACGCAACGCCATCGCGATGTCGTTGGTAACCTGATCGCCCGCAATCGGGATGACTGCGGTATGACGAATAGCGCCTTCGGTGAAGATGGCGATGTCGGTGGTGCCGCCGCCGATATCGACCAGGCAAACGCCCAGTTCTTTCTCATCATCCGTCAGCACCGAATACGCGGAAGCCAGCTGTTCGAGAATGATGTCGTCAATTTCCAGCCCGCAACGACGCACGCATTTTTCAATGTTTTGTGCGGCATTGACGGCGCAAGTCACCACATGAACCTTGGCTTCCAGACGTACGCCCGACATCCCCAAAGGCTCACGAACGCCTTCCTGGTTGTCTATCACGTAGTCCTGCGGCAGGGTGTGGAGCACCCGCTGATCCGCTGGAATCGCCACGGCCTGGGCGGCATCGAGTACACGCTCCAGATCCGCCATGCTGACTTCACGGTCACGGATCGCCACGATGCCGTGGGAGTTCAGGCTGCGAATGTGGTTGCCCGCTACACCGACGAAAGCCGAGTGAATACGGCAACCGGCCATCAGCTGAGCTTCTTCAACGGCGCGCTGGATCGATTGCACGGTGGACTCGATGTTCACCACCACGCCCTTCTTCAGGCCACGGGAAGGATGCGTGCCGATACCGACGATTTCCAGGGTGCCATCCGCCCCGACTTCGCCCACCAACGCCACCACTTTGGAGGTGCCGATATCCAAGCCGACGATCATTTTCCCGCTTTGCACGTTTGCCATGGTCCTGCCTCTTATCAATTCTTCGCGACGGCGGGTTTGTCCGTCGTAGGCGCAACCTGCTCACGCCATCCCACGGCAAGGCCGTTGGAGTAACGCAGGTCGATGCGCGCAATATTCGTCATCTGTTCTTTAAGCGTTTTTTCATAAATGGCAATAAATCGGCGCATTTTTTCCACCAGATGGTCGCGTCCCAGTAACAACTCGATACCCGGGCCCGCACTGCCTGCACCAGTGGTCAAAAACCAACTGCCACGTTCACGTAATTCCAGACGTACGATGGAAAAACCCAACGGCCGTAACATCTGACTCAACACCTGATACTGCTGCATCACCTGCTGCTGGGCACGTTGAGGGCCAAACAGTTGAGGCAGATGCTCGTAATTGGCCAGCTCGCGCGGGGTAAACGCCTGACCCTGGTTGTTCAGCAGCGCCTCTTCACCCCAGCGCGCCACCGGCAATTGTTCTTCCAGACGAATGACCACCTGATCGGGCCAGACACGCCTGACTTCGGCGTGGGCGATCCAAGGCATTTGTTCCAGTTCGGTGCGCATCCCTGCGAGGTCGATGGTGAAGAAGCTCGCCGCCACATAAGGGGCGATGCGCTGCTGCACCGCTTGCTGGCTGATATAGCTCAGATCACCCTGCACATTGATCCGGGTAATTGGCCGGTCGGCATACGGCAACAGCCGCTGCGCGGCTTCGTAGGTACCGAAGCCCAGAACGACCAACATCACAGGCCAGAACAGGCGCTTGAAGAATCCGAGGTTTGCTTTAGGCAGACGCATCGACAGCGGCTCTTTGGCCACCATCCGACTGGCACCACGCGGCACCGGCTTGCGGCCGGGAACGGGTTGCTGATGACGTAGCATCGCGCCTTGCATGGGATTAACCTCGCGCCTCGACACTGTCAGCCAGAATCGCTAACACTAACTGCTGAAAATCCAGGCCCGCCGCTCGTGCCGCCATCGGGACCAGACTGTGATCGGTCATGCCGGGGACGGTGTTCACTTCCAACAACCAGAACTTGCCATCAGCATCCTGCATAACGTCCGCACGCGCCCAACCTGCAATGCCAACGGCCTCGCAAGCACGCGCAGTAAGATCTTTAAGCTCTTGTTCTTTTGCACTGTCGAGCCCGCAAGGGATCCGATACTGAGTATCGGAAGCCAGGTACTTGGCGTCGTAGTCGTAGAAACTGTGGGGAGTGCCCAGACCGATGGGCGGTAATATCTGGTCACGCAGAGTCGCGATAGTAAACTCCGGACCCTGGATCCATTGCTCGACCAATACTTGTGAATCGTAGGTGCTGGCAGCTTTCCATGCGGCGATCAACTCATCGACGCTGGTCACCTTGGCCATACCGATACTCGAACCTTCATGGGCAGGTTTGACGATTAAAGGGAAGCCCAGTTCCGTTGCCGCAGAAATACAATCAGCCTCAGTGCTCAATGCGGCATGCCGAGGTGTCGACAAGCCCAGAC
This sequence comes from Pseudomonas sp. 10C3, assembly GCF_036346185.1. Classification (NCBI taxonomy): domain Bacteria; kingdom Pseudomonadati; phylum Pseudomonadota; class Gammaproteobacteria; order Pseudomonadales; family Pseudomonadaceae; genus Pseudomonas; species Pseudomonas sp. 10C3. The sequence goes on from NZ_JASJVE010000012.1 coordinate 91,709, forward strand.
TTTGCCAGATCTGCTTGGTCCGCAACTTGTCCATGGCCAGCGCAGAAGCCAGTACGCCGCTGCCGGTGTAGGGGATCTCCAGACACTCCAGCAGGCCTTGCATGCTGCCGTCTTCGCCGCCACGACCGTGCAAGACGATAAAAGCACGATCAATTTTTTCGCTGACCAGACGCTGCAGGAAGTCGTCACCGACGTCGATGCCGAACGCGTCGACACCTGCACTTTGCAGGGCCTCAAGCACTGCCTGACCGGATTTCAGCGACACTTCGCGCTCAGCGCTTTTACCACCAAACAGGACGGCGACACGGCCGAAAGCCTTGGGTTCGAGCGTGGACAACAAGGTGGATTGCAGGGTTGAAGTCATTTCAGTTTCCCCTCGGTCGGGGCCACGACAGCACCTGCAAACAGCGGGCTTCGAAGCAGTTGCGGCGCGAGGCCACCAATGTCACCGGCGCCCTGGCACAGCAAAATATCGCCAGCACGCAACAGTGGTTTGACCAGCGGTGCCAACTCGACGCCACGCTCGATGTAGATCGGGTCCAGCTGACCACGTTGACGAATGCTGTGGCACAAGTTGCGACTGTCGGCACCTGGAATCGGTTCTTCACCGGCTGGATAGACTTCCATCAGCAACAACACGTTGGCTTCGGCCAGTACTTGCACGAAGTCATCGTAAAGGTCGCGAGTACGGCTGAAGCGATGAGGCTGGTAAACCATGACCAGACGACGATCCGGCCAGCCGCCACGGACAGCATTGATTACCGCAGACACTTCACGCGGGTGATGGCCGTAGTCGTCGACCAGCATCACATTGCCGCCTTCGACCGGCAGCTCGCCATAGATCTGGAAGCGTCGACCAACACCCTGGAAGCCTGACAGCCCCTGGACGATAGCCTCGTCGCTGACGCCCTCGTCGGTAGAGATTGCGATGGTCGCCAACGAGTTCAGAACGTTGTGGTTGCCCGGCATGTTTACCGAGACATCCAGCGGCGCGCGGTCACGACGCAGCACCGTAAAGTAAGTCAGCATGCCTTCCTGACGCACGTTGATGGCGCGTACGTCGGCTTCTTCGCTGAAGCCGTAAGTCAGCGTCGGACGCTTGATCAGCGGCAGAATTTCACGCACCACTGGATCATCGATGCACACCACGGCCAGCCCATAGAACGGCAGGTTGTGCAGGAACTCGACGAAGGTTTTCTTCAGTTTGTTGAAGTCGCCTTCGTAGGTCGCCATATGGTCGGCGTCGATGTTAGTGACCACGGCCACCAACGGCTGCAAGTGCAGGAAGCTGGCGTCGCTTTCATCCGCTTCAGCGATCAGGTAACGGCTGGTGCCTAACTGAGCGTTGGTTCCAGCAGCATTCAGGCGACCACCGATAACGAACGTCGGGTCCAGGCCACCGGCCGCGAACACCGAAGCGATCAAACTGGTGGTGGTGGTTTTGCCATGCGTGCCAGCGACTGCGATGCCGTGGCGATAGCGCATCAGTTCGGCCAGCATTTCGGCACGCGGGACCACAGGAATGCGACGTTCCAGAGCCGTAGCGACTTCCGGGTTCGCGGTATTGACTGCACTGGAGACCACAAGCACGTCAGCCGTCGCGATGTTCTCGGCGCGATGGCCGATAAACACCTTGGCGCCGAACGATTCAAGACGTTCAGTCACTGGTGAAGACTTCAAGTCGGAGCCGGACACTTTGTAGCCCAGGTTAAGCAGAACCTCGGCAATACCGCACATGCCCACCCCGCCGATACCGACGAAATGGATGCGACGGATGCGGCGCATTTCCGGCTGGGGCATCGCCCTCTTGCTCTCAACCATGAGCCACCTCCAGACAGATATCGACCACAGTGCGCGTTGCGTCAGGTTTGGCCAGGTGGCGAGCCGTGCGGGCCATGTTGTTCAATTGTTCGGGTTGCATCAAAACCTCTTTCAGGCGTGCGGCCATTTCGGCTGCGCCAGTTGTCGCTTGTGGCATGACGAAGGCTGCACCTTCGCGGGCCAGATAGTCGGCATTACGGGACTGGTGGTCGTCGATCGCGTGGGGCAACGGCACCAACAGCGACGGCAGGCCAGCCGCAGCCAGTTCACTGACGGTCAGCGCGCCTGCGCGACAAACCACCAGGTCGGCCCAGCCATAGGCTTGAGCCATGTCTTTGATGAAGGGCGCCACTTGCGCCTCGACATCGGCAGTGCGATAGCGCTCTGCGGTGATCTGGTCATGATTCTTGCCGGCCTGATGAAACACTTCAGGTCGCAACTCCAGCGGCACCTGTGCCAATGCAGCAGGCAGCAGTTTGTTCAGCGGTTCAGCGCCCAGACTTCCGCCAAGGATCAGCAGACGGGCTTTACGTCCGCCCAGCGCCTGACGCGGCGTTTCGAGAAACAACTCGGTGCGTACCGGGTTGCCGGTGGTACGGCGTTTTGCCGAAGCCGAAAACGTATTCGGGAAGGCTTCGCACACACGAGTGGCAAACGGCGCCAGGCTGCGATTGGCTGTACCGGCGACGGCGTTCTGTTCATGAATGATCAGCGGTACCCCCGCCAATTTCGCTGCCAAGCCGCCAGGGCCGGTGACAAAACCGCCCATTCCCAGTACGCAGACCGGTTGCAACTGACGGACGATCTTGCGCGCCTGCAGCAACGCCCTGAGCAGCACAAACGGCGCTTTCAACAGCGAAATCACGCCCTTGCCCCGGAGGCCGGTCACGTTGATCAAATGCAGCGGCAAGCCCGCTTGAGGGACCAGTTCGTTTTCGATACCGCGCGGCGTGCCGAGCCAGTGCACGCGGTAGCCGCGGGCCTGGAACTCGCGCGCACAGGCCAGCGCCGGGAAGACGTGCCCACCCGTACCGCCCGCCATGATCAGCACGTTAGCGCCCATGGGTCGGCTCCTCGGTGAAGTCGCTTTCATTGAATTCCGTTTCTTCACTGCCGGTATTGGTCCGCGCCTCCCACTCGATGCGCAGCAACAAGCCCAGGCTTGCGCAGCAGATCACCAACGAACTGCCGCCATAACTGAGGAAGGGCAAGGTCAGGCCTTTAGTCGGCAGTAGCCCGACGTTTACGCCAATGTTGATCAGGAACTGACCAATCCACAGGAACGCCAGACCGTAAGCCACATAGGCAGCGAAATATTGCTTGGCCCTTTCGGCCCACATGCCGATGTACATGGCCCGGATACTGACGAATACAAACAGGCCCACAGTGATCAGCGAGCCAACCACGCCCAACTCTTCCGCGAGCACGGCAAACACGAAGTCGGTGTGCGCTTCAGGTAAATAGAACTGTTTCTGCACGCTGTTACCCAGACCGACGCCGAACCATTCGCCACGGCCAAAGGCAATCAGGGCCTGGGTCAGCTGATAACCGGAGCCAAACTGATCGGACCAGGGGTCGGTGAAGGTGATCAGGCGCGCCATACGATAGGGCTGCGCTTGAACCAGCACGAACACCGCGCCCACCGCCAACACCACCATCAGGGTGAAGCGGAACAGCCCTACGCCACCGAGGAACAGCATCGCAGCAGCAGCCCCCATCATTACCACGGTGGCACCGAAGTCCGGCTCCATCAGCAGCAAACCTGCCATGGGCAGCAAAACGATGAATGGCTTGAAGAAGCCCATCCAGCTTTCGCGGACTTCCTGCTGGCGCCGTACTAGGTAACCGGCAAGAAAAATCACCACGAAAACCTTGGCGATTTCCGAAGGCTGGACGTTGAACATCCCGAAGCCGATCCAGCGCATCGAACCGTTAACCTCACGGCCCAGCCCCGGCACCAATACCATCACCAGCAAGCCGAAGGCGCCAATCAACATCAGCCAGCCCAGGCGCTGCCAGGTTGAAACCGGAATCATCATGGTCACGCCACAGGCGCCCAAACCGATGACCAGATACACCAGGTGACGCATCATCATGTATAGCGGGTTGCCGGACTGCACGGCGGCCACTTCTGACGAGGCAGAAGTGATCATCACCAGGCCCAGGCCCAGCAGCGCAAGGCAACCGGCCAACATCGGAAAGTCGACATCAATGCCGCGACCGCTGATCAGCGGCGATGGATAAGGCTTGATCACACCCAGAATCATGACAAGCCCTCCACGGCATGAGCGAACACACGCCCGCGCTCTTCGAAATTCTTGAACATGTCCAGGCTGGCACAGGCGGGAGACAGCAATACCGCATCCCCGCTCTGCGCCCATTCGGCAGCACGTTGCACAGCTTCGTCCAGGGTTTTGACGCGGACTAAAGGCACCGCATCGCCGAAGGTTTTGGCAAGCAATTCAGCATCGCGGCCCAACAACACAACCACGCGGGAATAGGCGGCGACAGGGGCACGCAAGGCACTGAAGTCAGCACCCTTGCCATCTCCACCTGCGATCAACACCAACTTGCCCGCGATATCCACGCCCAAGCCTTCGATGGCAGCCAGCGCGGCGCCAACGTTGGTGGCCTTGGAGTCGTCGTAATAGTTGACACCTGCACGCTCCCGCAGCCATTGGCAGCGATGCGCTAGGCCGGTGAAGGTGCGCAAGGCGCTGAGCATGGCGTCGAACGGCAAGCCCACCGCATGCCCAAGCGCCAACGCAGCCAAGGCGTTGGACTGATTGTGCGCGCCGCGAATTTTCAGCTCGCGGACCGGCATCAGGTTGTCGAACTGGAAGGCGAGGTATTTTTCGCCGTTCTCTTCGCGCAGACCGAAGCCGTGGAAATCTGGTGTATTCAGACCGAAGGTCCAGCACGGCAGGCCTTCACCGATCAGCGGCCGCGACAGTGCGTCCTGACGATTGACCACCACTTGCCGGGCGCCACGAAAAATCCGGTGCTTGGCCAAGTGATACGCCGGCAGACCGCTGTAACGGTCCATGTGATCTTCGCTGACGTTCAACACTGTCGCCACTTCGGCGCCAAGCTGGTCAGTGGTTTCAAGCTGGAAGCTGGAGAGCTCGAGCACGTAAAGCTCGACCGAGTCATCGAGCAAGTCCAGCGCCGGAGTGCCGAGGTTGCCGCCGACTGCAACACGCCTACCCGCTGCGGCCGCCATTTCACCCACCAGCGTGGTGACCGTGCTTTTCGCATTCGAACCGCTGATTGCAACGATGGGCGCCTTCGCGTTACGCGCGAACAATTCGATATCACCCGACAGTTTCACGCCACGGGCTGCCGCTTGCTGCAATGCAGGGGTCGCCAATGCCAGACCGGGGCTTACGTACAGCTCGTCGGCACGGCAGAGAAACTCCACATCCAGCTCGCCGCAACGTACTTCCACTTGCGGGTAGTCCTGACGCAACGTCGCCAACTCAGGCGGATTGTCCCGCGTATCAGCCACAGCAAACGACACACCCTGCTTCGCCAGGAAGCGAACCAGGGACATGCCGCTCTTGCCGAGGCCGACAACGATGCGGAAGTGGTCAGAAACGATCAGAGACACTCGCTCTACCTCAGCTTCAGGGTGGCAAGGCCGATCAGCACCAGAATCACGGTGATGATCCAGAAACGGACAATCACGCGCGGCTCGGGCCAGCCTTTGAGTTCAAAGTGGTGGTGAATCGGTGCCATGCGGAACACACGGCGACCGGTCAACTTGAAGGACGCGACTTGGATCACGACTGAAAGGGTTTCCATCACGAATACACCGCCCATGATGAACAGGACGATTTCCTGACGAACGATCACCGCGATGGTGCCCAGTGCGGCGCCCAGCGCCAGGGCACCGACGTCGCCCATGAACACTTGCGCCGGGTACGTGTTGAACCAAAGAAAGCCAAGGCCTGCGCCAATCAACGCGCCGCAAAATACAATAAGTTCACCCGCGCCCGGTACATAAGGGATCAGCAGGTATTCAGCGAATTTCACGTTACCCGACAGGTAGCAGAAGATACCCAGCGCACCGCCAACCATCACCGTCGGCAGAATCGCCAGACCGTCGAGGCCGTCGGTCAGGTTGACCGCGTTGCTCGAACCGACGATCACGAAGTAAGTCAAGACCATGAAGCCAATGCCAAGCGGGATACTGGCGTCTTTGAACATCGGCACGATCAAGGTGGTTTCAACCACGCTAGGCGCAGTCGTATAAAGGAAGATCGCCGCGCCGAGGCCGAACACCGACTGCCAGAAGTATTTCCAGCGGCTAGGCAAACCCTTGGAATTCTTCTCGATCACTTTGCGGTAATCGTCGACCCAACCAATGCCACCGAACAGCAACGTGACGATCAACACGACCCAGACATAACGGTTACTCAGGTCAGCCCACAACAGGGTGCTGACGGTAATCGCTGAAAGGATCAACGCCCCGCCCATGGTCGGCGTGCCCGATTTGGACAGGTGCGACTGAGGACCGTCATTACGTACCGATTGGCCGATCTGGCGATTCTGCAGGGTGCGAATCATCCATGGACCCAGGCACAGCGAGAGCGACAATGCAGTGAGCACGCCGAGAATCCCGCGCAGGGTCAGGTATTGAAAGACCGCGAAGCCTTTGTAGAACTGTTGCAGATATTCCGCCAGCAGCAGCAGCATTAGTGTTTCTCCCGGCTAGAACCACACAAAGCCGCCACGACGTTTTCCATCGCAGCGCTGCGCGAACCCTTGATCAAAATAGTGGTATTAGTGTCCTGCTCGGCGCCCAGCGCCGCGATCAGGTCAGCCTGGTTAGCGAAGTGGCGAGCGTGCTGGCCAAAAGCGCTCACGGCATGAGTCATAAGAGGCCCTACCGCGTATAACGCCGACACCTTGCCCGCAGCGTATGCGCCGACCTGGCGATGGCCTTCTTCCGCCCACTCGCCCAACTCGCCAATATCCCCGAGCACCAGGACGGTGCGCCCGGAAAAGCCGGCGAGTATATCAACGGCAGCGCACATTGAGGTGGGGTTAGCGTTGTATGTGTCGTCGATTACGCGGATACCATTAGGGGTCAGTTGCGCGACCGCACGACCGTTGACCGGCTGTACCGCATTCAATCCTGCAACGATACCTTCCAGCGAAACACCCAACGCATGCGCCGCCGCCGCCGCAGCCAGTGCATTGGTGACGTTGTGCGTGCCCAGCAGGTTGAGCTGGACAGTCGCCGCGCCGGACGGACCGTGCAATGTGAAACTCGGGCACCCGCGAGCATCGCGGGTCAGATCACGCGAGTAGAAATCAGCAACGTCGTCGCTCAAGGCAAAGCTCACGACCTGGCGTCCATCCGCCCGTGCGTGCCAGATGGCGAAGGCCTTGTCATCACGATTGAGTACCGCGATACCGGCTGGATCGAGGCCATCGATAATTTCACCCTTGGCCTGGACAATTTTTTCCGGGCCGCCGAACTCACCCACATGGGCGGTTCCGGCATTGGTGATCAGTGCGACATGGGGTTTGGCCAGGCTGACGGTGTAGGCAATTTCGCCAACACGCGAGGCGCCCAGCTCGATCACGGCGGCCGTGTGTTCAGCCGCCAGCTCAAGCAGGGTCAGTGGGACCCCCAGGTCGTTGTTCAAATTACCGCGAGTGGCCAGTACCGGCCCGCGCGTGCGCAAAATGCTCGCAAGAAGTTCCTTGACCGTGGTCTTACCGCTGGAACCGGTGATCGCGGCAAGCGGCTTGTCGAACGCATTGCGATTCAGTGCACCGAGCTGCGCCAGCGCCTGACGGGTATCTTCGACCACCAGTTGCGGCAGAACGGAACCTGCGACCTCACGCTCGACCAACGCACCGACCGCGCCTTTGCCCGCGACGTCATCGAGATAATCATGGCCGTCGAAACGTGGACCGGTCAGCGCTATAAACAACTGGCCCGGAACAATGGCGCGGCTGTCGATGCTGACACCGGTAAAGCTGCAATCCGCATTGACCTGACGGGCAGCGAGTGGCGCGATCAGTTGACTGAACGTCAGTGGCTTAAGCATGTGCCACCTCCCATGCAGTCAAGGCTTTGCTGGCTTCTTCCAGATCGGAGAACGCATGACGCTGCCCCTCGATTTCCTGGTAGTCCTCATGACCTTTGCCTGCCAACACGATCACGTCCGCCGCGCTGGCGCTGGCAATCAATTGGGCAATCGCCTGGCCGCGACCGGCAACGAAGCTGACTTTATCGACGGCAACAAACCCTTGGCGGATGTCATCGAAAATCTGCGCAGGCACCTCTGTCCGTGGATTGTCATCGGTGACCACAACCAAATCCGCCAGCCGCTCAACCACTTCAGCCATCAACGGACGCTTGCCGCGATCTCGATCCCCGCCACAACCGAACAGGCACATCAGCCGGCCCTTGGCGTGCGGGCGCAGTGCTTCGAGGACTTTTTCCAGTGCGTCGGGTGTGTGTGCGTAATCAACCACGACCAACGGCTGGGTGCCGCCGCCCAAGCGCTGCATGCGACCGATCGGGCCTTCCAGTTTCGGCAGCACGCTTAAAATTTCATCTAGCGCGTAGTCCAGGCCCATCAACGCGCCGACCGCCGCCAGCACGTTGCTCAGGTTGAAACGCCCCAGCAGGCTGCTTTGCAGGTTGTGCTCGCCTTGCGCGGTGACCAGGATAGCGCGCACGCCATCGTCATCGAAGTGTGCATCACGGCAGTAAAGGTCTGCACGGGGATCGTCAAGGCTGTAGCTGATCAGGCGCGACTCTTGTCGTTCTTTGACCAGTTGCCGACCGAAATCGTCATCCAGATTGATCACTCGACAATGCAGATTGGGCCAGGCAAACAATTTCGCCTTGGCGGTTGCGTAGGCTTCCATCGTGCCGTGGTAGTCCAGGTGGTCACGGGACAGGTTGGTCAGCACTGCAACGTCGAACGCCAACGCAGTCGCACGCCCTTGATCCAGTCCATGGGAAGACACTTCCATCGCCACCGCACGAGCGCCCGCTTTCTTCAAATCGGCCAGCGTCGCTTGCACGGCTATTGGATCAGGCGTGGTATGGCGGCCGCTTTGCAGCGCACCATAAAATCCGGTGCCCAGGGTGCCAACAATCCCACAGTGCTGCCCAAGCTGATCCAGCGCTTGCGCGACCAACTGGGTGACACTGGTTTTGCCGTTAGTGCCGGTGACGCCCACCAGATTCAAACTGCGGCTCGGGTCACCATAAAAGCGCCCGGCGATGTCGGACAGTTGTGCAGCCAAGCCCTTGACCGGAATCAACGGCACATCAGTGATGGGTAAAACGCTTGCGCCTTCAACTTCATAAGCAACTGCGGCAGCGCCCCGTTTGAGTGCATCGGCGATATGCGCACGACCATCGAGCTTGCCGCCCGGCACCGCCAGAAAGAGATCGCCGGCACGTACATTACGGCTGTCGAGGGTCAACTCGCGGATCAACAGATCGCGGTCGGCATGGGCAAAGATCTTGTTCAGGCTAACAGGCATTAACCACGCCCTCCTTTAACAACAGGCGCAGCATTGACTTGTTCCTGCGTGGGAATTGGTGCCAGATTATCCGGCGTAACGTTCATCAGTCGCAGCGTGCCGGACATGACCTTGCTAAATACTGGAGCCGACACCAGTCCACCGTAGTAGCCCGCTTTGCCGGGTTCGTCGATGACCACGACTACCGCGTACCGCGGGTTGCTCATCGGACCAAAGCCCGCAAACAAAGAGCGATAGGAGTTTTCGGCGTAACCCTTGGTGCCCACCGCTGTTTTACGTGCGGTACCGCTTTTGCCGGCCACATGGTAGGACGGCACACGAGCGCGGAACACACCGCGCGGGTCTTCGATCACTTGCTGCAACATGCCTTGTACTGTTTTTGCGGTAGCCTCCGGAATCGCTTGAGTAGCCTCCGGTGGCGTGTCGGTTTTCAGGATGGTCAGCGGCACGATACGGCCATTGTTGGCCAGCGCGGAGTAGGCGTGCACCAACTGCAACGCGGTGACCGACAGACCGTAGCCATAGGACAAGGTTGCGGTTTCTGCTTTGCGCCACTCACGGTAGTTAGGCAAATTGCCAACGCGCTCGCCAGGGAAACCCAAGCCAGTGTATTGGCCCAGCCCGACTCGCTGCATCGCACGGAAAATCGCTTCGCCGCCGACGTCGAAGGCCACCTTACTCATACCGACGTTACTGGAGTTGATCAGGATCCCGGTCAAATCGAGGATCGGGCCCTCGGTCTTGGTAACGTCACGAATGGTGTATTTGCCGATCTGCAGCGTGCCAGGGTAAACCTCGACTTTGTCGGTAGGTTTCCAGCGACCACTGTCCAGAGCGGCGGTCATGGAGATCGGCTTCATGGTCGAGCCCGGCTCGAACACGTCGATGATGGCGCGGTTACGCATCGCCGCCGGCACCATGGTGCGACGGTTGTTGGGGTTGTAGGTCGGTGAGTTGACCATGGCCAGCACTTCGCCAGTCTTCACGTCCATGATCACCAGGCTGCCAGCCTTGGCGTCGTTTTCCTGAATGGCGTTGCGCAACTCGCGGGTGGCCAGGTATTGCAGGCGCAGATCAATAGACAAAGCCAAGGTCTTCCCGGCCTTGGCGTTTTTTGTAACCTGAACATCCTTGATAAGTCGTCCGCGCCGGTCCTTGATGACCTGTCGCTTACCCGGTACACCGGCAAGCCAGTCGTCATACGCCAGTTCGACCCCTTCACGACCATGGTCGTCCAGGTCGGTGAAGCCCACCATGTGTGCAGTGACATCGCCCGCCGGATAGAAACGCCGGAACTCTTCGATGCCATAGACACCAGGGACTTTCAGGTCGAGCACGACTTGACCTTGTTCCGGCGTCAGGCCGCGAACCAGGTAGATGAATTCTTTACCGGCCTGAGCATCCAGACGGTCGCCGAGCAGTTTTGCGTCCTGCCCCAGAGCGGCGGCAAGCGCAGGCCATTTCTCTTTAGCCTGCTGCATTTCTTTCGGGTTGGCCCACAGCGTCGTCACAGGAGTACTGACCGCCAATGGCTCGCCGTTACGGTCGGTGATCAAGCCACGGTGAGCCGGGATAGGGATGTGTCGTACGCTGCGAGCATCGCCCTGACCTTTCAAGAAGTCATGGTCTATCACCTGCAGATCGATGATGCGCCAGCAGATCGCGCCCACCATAATGCCCAGCAGCCCCACCACCACGCGAAAGCGCCAGGGATAGAGGGCGCCCTCGAGCTTCATCATGGCGCCACCATCCGCACTTCAGCAGCGCTGGGAATACGCATTTTGAGTTGTTCGCTGGCCAGCGTTTCAATCCGGCTGTGGGCGGTCCAGGTGCTTTGTTCAAGAATCAGCCGACCCCACTCTGCCTGCGCCTTGTCACGCACGCTCAACTCGGAGTACAGGGAGTTAAGTAACTGCCGGTTCCAGTGGGCGCTGTAAGCCACACCGATCGCCGAAACCAACACGGCAAGGAACAGCAGCAACATAATGAAACTACCGCCAGGTAGAGGCTTGAGGAAAAGGCGGCTCACCGGAGCTTCTCCGCCACACGCATGACAGCGCTACGCGAACGTGGATTGGCTTTGGTTTCAGTCTCGGAGGCAAACTGCGCCTTGCCCAGAATTTTGATTTTTGGATCAAACGCCTGAAACCGAATTGGCAGGTCGCGGGGCATTTTGTCGGCTTCGCCTTTGGCGAGCTTGCGCATGAACAGTTTGACGATGCGATCTTCCAGCGAGTGGAAGCTTATAACAACCAGCCGGCCACCGATTTCCAGCGCTTCAAGTGCAGCTTCAAGCCCGGTTTCAAGATCGCCCAGCTCGTTATTGACGTGGATACGCAAGCCCTGGAACGCACGGGTCGCTGGATTCTTGCCTTTTTCCCACGCGGGGTTGGCAACCTTGAGCACTTCCGCGAGATCACCCGTGCGTTCGAAACGCTGAGTCTCACGACGCTGAACCACGGCATTTGCCATGCGCTTGGCGAAGCGCTCTTCGCCGTATTCCTTGAACACGCGAGCGATTTCTTCTGCTGATGCAGTGGCGATAAAGTCGGCGGCGCTGATGCCACGCGTTGGGTCCATACGCATGTCCAACGGACCGTCGTTCATGAAGCTGAAACCGCGTTCTGGGTCGTCCAGTTGTGGGGAGGACACGCCAAGGTCGAGCAATATACCGCTGACCTTGCCTGCCAGACCGCGACTTTCGAGTTCAGAACCCAGCTCGGCAAAGCTGCGCTGCACAATGACAAAGCGGCCGTCTTCGGCCGCCAGCGCTTGCCCGGTGGCAATTGCTTGGGGGTCTTTATCGAATCCCAGCAAACGACCGCCCGGCCCCAGGTGCTGCAATATCAAACGGCTGTGTCCGCCACGCCCAAACGTGCCATCCAGGTAGCAGCCATCGGCACGCACCGCGAGAGCCTCTACGGCTTCGTCAAGCAGTACGGTGATGTGGGTAAAGCCGCTATTCATAGTCACAGGATCAAATCACGCAGTTCATCAGGCATAGCGCCCGGTTGTTGAATGGCCGCCAGATCCGCTTCAGCAAGAGCGTTCCAGGCGTCCTCGTCCCACAGTTGAAACTTATTAAGCTGGCCAACTAACATCACGCGCTTATCTAACTTGGCATAATCGCGAAGGCGCGGCGGGACCAGAAAACGGCCGCTACCATCGAGCTCCAAATCAACCGCATTCCCGATCAATAATCGTTGCAAGCGACGGTTCTCTTCACGAAATGTGGGCAAATCACGCAATTTGGCTTCAATCAATTCCCATTCGGATAATGGGTACAAACATAAGCAGGGACTGGCAGCATCAATTGTCACGATCAACTGCCCGGCACTACGCGAATCCAGCTCGTCGCGGTACCGGCTCGGCATAGCGAGACGGCCCTTTGCATCGAGATTGATTGCATTAGCACCACGAAACACAGCCGCGATCTCCAAATATTAACTTTTTACGCCGAAAAAACCCACTTCATGCCACTTTTCGCCACTTGTGCACACTATAGGAATGCGCCCACCACACCGTCAAGGCGCGGTCCTAAGGAAAACCCTTACAGATCGGAGATTTAGGAGGGTAAAAACAGGTGAAGGAACAATTTCTCAATTGTTTTGACGAATAAACCTGAATTGACTCAGAGCACTGCAGCTCGAAGTTAAAGTGATTTATCAAGAGTAAGATTTTTTTGATATTACAAAAGCGCTTCTGCTACGAAAAAGCAGAGAGAGGGAAAAGGTGGAGAGTCGATCTGTAAGCCGGGTTCTGTCGAGGACAGTCATTCCTCTACGACGGCCATCACTGGACGCCTTTAGCAACCTACCCGGTTCCAGCGCGGGCCACGCCTTGGAACCCTATTTGGTCTTGCTCCGAGTGGGGTTTACCTTGCCACGAACTGTTGCCAGACGTGCGGTGCGCTCTTACCGCACCTTTTCACCCTTACCGGCACCGAAGTGCTTAGGCGGTTATTTTCTGTGGCACTTTCCGTAGGCTCGCGCCTCCCAGGCGTTACCTGGCACTCTGCCCTATGGAGCCCGGACTTTCCTCCCCCCCCTATTGCGGAACAATAGAAGGCAGCGACTGTCCAATCGACTCTCCGCCGCCAAGGTTAGCGGCACGGACGCTCAAGAACAAGCTTTAATAAGCCCCGCGCGTTTTGACTGTTAGGCCGAGAAGGATCTTTTATCCATCTTTCTGTTTCTCCAGCGCTACCTGATAAAGCAAATTCTTGCGCACACCCGTGATCTCCGCCGCCAATGCCGCCGCGCGCTTGAGAGGCATTTCTTCCAGCAGTAAATCCAGAATACGCCGAGCTTCGGTGCCGATGACATCCTCGTCTTCAGGCAACGTCCAGCCCGCGACCAGCACCACGCATTCGCCGCGCTGCTGATTACTGTCACCTTCGACGAACGCACGAAGCTCTGCCAAGGGCAGACCTTTGAGGGTTTCGAAGGTTTTAGTCAGCTCGCGCGCCAACAATGCTGGACGCTCAGGGCCGAACACCAATTCCAGGTCTTGCAGGCACTCGAGGATGCGGTGTGGCGCTTCATAAAAGATCAACGTGCGCGGCTCTTCTTTCAACAACTCAAGTCGCGCCCGTCGCCCTACCGCCTTAGCGGGCAAGAAACCTTCGAAAATAAACCGGTCCGAGGGCAAGCCAGCCGCTGACAAGGCGGCGATCAGCGCACAGGCACCCGGCACCGGGACCACCGCGATGCCGGCGGCACGCGCCTGTCGGACCAGGTGATAACCCGGATCAGAGATAAGCGGCGTCCCTGCATCGGAGATCAGTGCGATGTCATCGCCCGCGAGCAGCCGTGTAATGAATCGACTCCCCTCCTCACGCTCGTTGTGCTCGTGACAGGCAGCCAAGGGCGTGGAAATACCGAAATGCTGCATCAACCGTAACGAGTGGCGAGTATCTTCAGCGGCAATTAGCGCAACCTCGCGCAACACTTTTAATGCGCGCACGCTCATGTCATCCAGGTTACCGATAGGCGTGGCCACGACATAAAGCGAGCCAGCAGCGGAATTCAAAGCACCTGGAGCAGTCAAAGCGCACACCTCTTGAGTTAACAAAAAAACGCATTGTACAGATTACGGCATGAACCAATGGGTAGCCGGTCAAGGTCAGCACTTAAAAAAGAATGAAAAAAGCGTTTGCTTTCGCTGCAATAGAGGATGAACAGCATGAAAAAAGGCTGAATTCATCCTTATTTCCCGGCCCAACGACCAATATGACCGCTTTAACGCCACTAACATCGCGCCCCGGCCAGTGCTTGGGTACAATTCCCCGCTAATTTGCTCGAGTATCAGGAACACTTACATGATCGCTTGCCTGCGGCTGTTCTCTGCCCTCTTTCTTGCTGCCCTGTTGGCAGCTTGCGCCAGCTCGCCCTCGTCAAGTCTTGGCGAGCTTCCACGCACTCCTGACGCCAGCATCGAGCAATTGCTCGAACAAGCCGCTGCCGCCAAGTCGCCCGATAAAGCTGCACTACTGAGACTCAGTGCAGCCGATCAGGCCAATCGACAACGTGACCCGGGGCGTGCCGCGCGCATTCTCGAGCAGGTGCCTCTTGATCAGCTCAAGCCCGCGCAACAAGTGTATGCCAGCACACTATCGGCTGAACTAGCGCTGGGCCGAAACCAGCCCAAGGCCGCGTTGACAGCCCTGAGCCACCCAAGTTTGCAACGACTGGGCGAACTGCCAGTCGAGCAGCAGATCCGTACAGGACTGGTTCAGGCACGCGCACTGGAAGCCGACGGGCAGATAATGCCTGCCGCCAGCGAGCGGGTATTTATCGCGCCATTGCTCAAGGGCCCTGAAGCCAGCGCTAACCATGAAGCGATCTGGACACTGGTTGCTGCCTTGCCCACCGAGCAACTGCAAAGCACCAGCAACAATGACCTGAGTGGATGGCTGAGCCTGGCCCGCGCAGTCAAAGGCGGTGGCACCCTGGAGCAACAACAGGCGGCCATCGATACCTGGAAAGCGCAAAACCCACAGCACCCAGCGGCCCTGCAACTGCCGGCCCCACTGGCCCAGCTCAAAGCGCTGACCAGTGAACCGCTGACCAAAATCGCCCTGCTGCTGCCGCAAGATGGCCCGCTCGCATCTGTTGCCCGTGCATTGCGCGAAGGCTTTATGGCTGCCCACTACCAGGCGCAGCAGGCGGGCCAAAAGCCGCCAGCCATTGAAGTGTTTGACAGTTCGCACCTGACCTCTCTCGATGACTTCTACCGCCAAGCCAAAGCATCGGGTGTGCAGCTGGTCATCGGTCCGCTGGAAAAGCCGCTAGTCAAACAACTGAACAGCCGCCCGCAATTGCCTATCACCACACTGGCGCTGAACTACAGCGACGCAGGCCGGGATGGACCTCCACAACTGTTCCAGTTCGGCCTTGCCGCTGAAGACGAAGCCCGCGAAGTCGCACGTCGCGCCTGGGCCGACGGCAAGCGCAGCGCCGCAGCCATGGTCCCTAAAGGCGAATGGGGCGATCGCGTCCTGGATGCCTTCCGCCAAAGCTGGCAAGCGGCCGGCGGCACGTTTATCGTTGCTGAACACGTCGACCAGCCTGTCGCCCTGGCCCAGCAAATCGCTGATATGTTCCAGCTCCGGAACAGCGAAGCCCGCGCCAAGAGCCTGCAAAGCACCGTCGGCACGCAAGTAGCGGCACAACCGACACGTCGCCAGGACATTGATTTCATCTTCCTTGCGGCAACACCCCAGCAAGCGCAGCAGATCAAGCCAACGTTGGTATTCCAGTACGCAGGCGATGTTCCGGTATACGCAACTTCACACCTGTTCACCAACAGCGGCGACCAAGCACAGTATCTGGATCTGGAAGGCATTCGCTTCTGTGAAACGCCGTGGCTGCTCAACGCCAACGACCCACTGCGCCAGCAAGTGACCGTGCAATGGCCACAAGCGGCAGGCAGCCTTGGCCGCCTGTACGCCATGGGGATCGACGCTTATCGTCTGGCACCGCGCCTGGCACAGCTCAAAACCCTGCCAGACAGCCGCATCGACGGCCTGACCGGCAGCCTGAGCATGGGTTCGGGTCAACGTGTCGAGCGTCAACTGCCATGGGCCCAGTTTGTCGGCGGCAAGGTTCAGCATCTGCCGGACACTCCGCGTTAATGCCGAGCACCCCTCAGCAACAAGCAGGGCGCGAGGCTGAAGCCTACGCCCTGAAACATTTGCAACAACAGGGCCTGCGCCTGATCACGCAGAACTGGTTATGCAAACGAGGCGAGCTCGATCTGGTCATGCTCGACGGCGATACAGTAGTATTCGTCGAGGTTCGCTATCGACGTCACGCAGGCTGGGGCGGAGCGCTGGAAAGCGTGGATACCCGCAAGCGTGCAAAGCTCATACTTGCCGCACAGTTTTTTCTCCAGAAAGAGTCGCGCTGGGCAGATTCCCCATGCCGTTTCGATGTGGTGGCCATTAATGGCGACCCCGGCAGCGCGCCTCCGCTGGACTGGGTGAAGAACGCATTTGATAGCTGATTCATAGCGCCCGACTGGCCAACCCTGGACGGCGCGCTTTAAAGCCCTGATGTATAGAAAGTCCACACACCGATTTCGCTCTTTGCTTTGCAGGCTGCACTTTCTTGTGCCTGGAGCAGCCGCCCTACTTAAGGTCACCCGATGGACATGCAATCCCGAGTTCGCCAGCTTTTCCAGGCCAGCATCGACACCAAGCAGCAGGCGATGGAAGTTCTTGCCCCCTACATTGAGCAAGCCAGCCAGGTCATGGTGAATGCCCTGCTCAACGAGGGCAAAATGCTTTCCTGTGGCAATGGTGGCTCGGCCGGCGACGCACAGCACTTCTCCTCGGAGCTGCTCAATCGCTTCGAGCGTGAACGCCCAAGCCTGCCCGCGATTGCGCTGACCACCGACAGCTCGACGATCACGTCCATCGCCAACGACTACAGCTATAACGAAATTTTCTCCAAACAGATCCGTGCACTGGGTCAACCGGGCGATGTCCTGCTGGCGATTTCCACCAGCGGCAACTCGGCGAACATTATTCAAGCCATCCAGGCCGCACATGATCGCGAAATGATTGTCGTAGCATTGACGGGTCGCGACGGTGGCGACATGGCCTCGTTGCTGCTGCCAGAGGACGTGGAGATACGTGTCCCGGCCAAAGTCACCGCACGGATTCAAGAAGTCCACCTGCTGACGATCCATTGCCTATGCGATTTGATCGACAGCCAACTGTTCGGGAGTGAAGAATGACCCCTAATCGCCTTAGCCTACTGGCTTTGACACTGTGCCTCAGCATCAGCGGATGCAGCTCGGTCCTGACCGCAACCCGCGACAAACCCATAGAGGATGATCGCGGCACCCGGACTTTCGGCAGCAAGATTGATGACTCCCTGATCGAAACCAAGGTCGCGGTCAACGTTGCCAAGGCCAACCCCGATCTCGATGAAGGCTCACACATCATCGTCACCAGCTTTAACGGCATCGTATTGCTCGCTGGCCAGACACCACGTGCCGATCTGAAAGCCCTTGCAGAGCAAGCCGCAAGCTCTGTACAGCGCGTCAAGAAGGTCAATAACGAACTTCAAGTCATGCCGCCCTCCTCGATCCTCGCTCGCAACAACGATGCCTGGCTGACTACCAAGATCAAGACACAGATGCTGACTGACAACACCATTCCGGGCTCGCGCATCAAAGTCGTGACCGAAAATGGCATCGTCTACCTGCTGGGTCTGGTGACTCAACAGGAAGCCACCCGCGCAACCAACCTGGTGCAGAACGTGTCCGGCGTACAAAAAATCGTCAAACTGTTTGAGTATATTGATTAACGGCAACACACCCGTTTTGCCTTAACAGCAAAACCGCGAATCAAAAAAGGCGATCCCTGGGGATCGCCTTTTTTTTGACTCGTTTGCTTCAGATCACTTGACCACTTTCAGACTGGGCCTGCCGGTAGGTCGCGGTGGTTCGCTACCTGGTGGCGGACTGTCATCATCCGGCTCGATCACGTCGTCATCCTCCAGCGGAGGCTCCAGATCAAAAACCATACCCTGGCCATTCTCCCGGGCATAAATGCCCAGAATCGCAGCTACAGGGACGTACAACGTGTGCGGCACGCCACCGAAGCGGCCTTCAAAGCTGACGGCATCGTTATCCATGTGCAGATGACGCACGGCACTGGGCGATACATTCAAAACAATCTGGCCGTCATTGGCGAAGCCCTGAGGGACCTGCACCGACGGGTACTCCGCATTGACCAGCATATGCGGGGTGCTATCGTTATCGACGATCCACTCATACAAAGCGCGAATCAAATAAGGGCGACTGGAGTTCATTAACGGCTCCTTAAGCCTTAGCGCATATCGCGTTCAGCACCGGACAGACTTGTCTGGAAAGCTTCACGCGCAAATTGGCGCTCCATGTAATCAAGCAGCGGCTTGGCTGGCCGCGGCAATTCTATACCCAGGATCGGGAGACGCCAGAGTATGGGCAATAGACAACAGTCGACCAGACTTTGATCTTCACTGAGGAAAAAAGGTTTATCCGCGAACAGCGGAGAAACGCCAGTAAGGCTTTCACGCAGCTCTTTACGCGCCTGAACACGCGCGGGCTCTTTGCTGCGCGAATCCAGAATCAAATCCACCAGACCACACCAATCACGCTGAATACGATGAATCAGCAGACGGCTATTGGCACGCGCGACCGGATAGACCGGCAGCAGAGGTGGATGCGGGTAACGCTCATCCAGATATTCCATTATCACTGTCGACTCGTACAGCGCCAGGTCACGATCGACCAGTGTTGGCACGCTGCCGTACGGGTTCACCTCGATCAGCTTCGGCGGATGACGACCCGCCACTACATCAATGATCTCAGCGCTGACACCTTTCTCTGCGAGCACAATGCGCACGCGGTGGGAATAGTGGTCGGCGGGGTCGGAGTAACAGGCCAACCGATTGGTCACGCCCATGGCGGTCCTCCTCGCTTGTTAAAGTTTTCAGAAGCAGAAAAACGAGCGCGCCCAAAGGGCGCCTCCGATATCGACTGCGCAGAAACAGGTGGCCGTTGAAAGCAGCCCGGCGGCTCATCCATCGAACATGAATGACCCAACCCGACCGCCCTCGCCCTACCTGCCCCACGCTCGTTATCTTTAAAGAGACGCCCTAGGGCGCGCATCGTTAACAGCAGGGATTACAACTTGATCAATGGACATCTTTCCAGTATTCGCGCTTCAGCAGGTAAGCGAATACGAAGAAGAACGCCAGGTAGAGCAATACATACGTACCGATGCGCTGATGCTCCAGCTTCACCGGGTTCGCCGAGTAGGCCAGGAAGGTCACGATATTCTTGACCTTCTCATCGAACTGCTCTTCGGTCAGCGCACCGGTTTTCGGCAACACGGTCAGTTGATCGCACGCTTCATGAGTCAGCGGAGTACCGGTCAATGGATCATATTGCTTCTTGCCGTCCTCAACCACTTGCACTTGCTTGCAACCAATCACCTGACGACCTTGCAGGCCTGCCAGAACGTTTGGCATGCCGACGTTCGGGAAAATCACGTTGTTCACGCCCCAAGGACGTGTCGGATCTTCGTAGAACGAGCGCAGGTAGCTGTAGAGCCAGTCAGTACCACGCACACGAGCCGCCAGGGTCAGATCGGGCGGTGCCGCGCCGAACCAGGCTTTCGCATCAGAAGGCTGCATGCCGATACTCATGTGGTCGCCAATTTTGGCGCCGGTGAATATCAGTTTTTCCTGCATTAGATCGTGAGGGATGCCCAAATCGTCCGCAACGCGTTCATAGCGCTGAAACTTGGCACTGTGACAACCCATGCAGTAGTTGGCGAAGGTACGCGCCCCATCCTGCATCGCGGCCTTGTCAGACACGTCGATATCGACCTTCTCCAACTCAGGGCCCTCTGCGTTTGCAAAGGACAGGGTAGGCAGAAGCGCAAACATCAATACAGCAAATAGCTTTTTCATCAGCCAGTCACCCTTTCTGGAACCGGTTTGGTCTTCTCGAGCCGGGTATAGAACGGCATCAGAATGAAGTAGGCGAAGTACAAGAATGTACAGACCTGCGACAGGATCGTGCGCTCAGGGGTTGGTGGCAGAACACCCAACACACCCAGAATCACGAAGGCTATGCAGAACACTACCAACCAGCCCTTGCTCAGCCAGCCTTTGTAGCGCATGGACTTGACCGGACTACGGTCGAGCCATGGCAACACGAACAGTACGGCAATCGCAGCACCCATGGCGATAACGCCCATGAGTTTGTCCGGAATCGCACGCAGGATCGCGTAGAACGGCGTGAAGTACCAAACAGGAGCAATGTGCAATGGGGTCTTGAAGGCGTTCGCCACTTCGAAGTTAGGCTTCTCGAGGAAGTAACCACCCATTTCCGGGAAGAAGAACACGATCGAGCAGAAGATGAACAGGAACACCACCACGCCGACGATATCTTTCACGGTGTAGTACGGGTGGAAGGCAATGCCGTCCAGCGGTATACCGTTTTCGTCTTTGTGTTTCTTGATGTCGACGCCATCAGGGTTGTTCGAACCGACTTCATGCAGCGCCAGAACGTGCAACACCACCAGACCCAGAATGACGATCGGCAAAGCGACCACATGAAGGGCGAAGAAGCGGTTCAGGGTAATCCCGGAAATCAGGTAGTCACCACGAATCCACTGCGTCAGGTCGCCGCCAATCACCGGAATCGCACCGAACAGCGAGATGATCACCTGGGCGCCCCAGTAGGACATCTGGCCCCAAGGCAGCAGATAACCCATGAAGGCTTCAGCCATCAGCGCCAGGTAGATCAGCATCCCGAAGACCCAAACCAACTCGCGCGGCTTCTGGTAGGAACCGTAGAGCAAGCCACGGAACATATGCAGATAAACCACGATAAAGAAGGCAGAGGCCCCGGTGGAGTGGAGGAGGCGCAGGATCGAGCCATATTCCACGTCACGCATGATGTATTCGACGGAAGCAAACGCCTCTTCAGCCGACGGCGTGTAACTCATGGTCAGCCAGACACCTGTAACGATCTGATTGACCAGCACCAGCAAAGCCAGCGAGCCGAAGAAGTAGAAGAAGTTAAAGTTTTTTGGTGCGTAATATTTGCTGAGATGGTCTTCCCACATTTTTGTGGCGGGAAAGCGCGCATCAACCCAGTCCATGAACTTGCTCATCACGCTTTCTCCGGATCGACGCCAATGACAATAACATTGTCCGACTCATAGGAATGCGGCGGCACTGGCAAATTCAAAGGGGCTGGTTGCGATTTGTAGACGCGTCCGGCCAGATCGTAGTGAGAGCCGTGGCATGGACAGAAGTATCCGCCCACCCAGTCTTTACCCAGATCAACGGGTGCGACTTCAGGACGAAACGTCGGAGAACAGCCTAAGTGGGTACAAATTCCGACCAACAGAAGAATCTCTGGCTTGATCGAACGTGTCTCCGGGTCGACGTAGGTCGGTTGTATTGAGTTCTTGGAGTTCGGATCGGAAAGTTGCCCTTCGATCTTCTTCAGATTTCCCAATATTTCTTCGGTACGACGAACGATGAACACCGGCTGACCTCGCCACTCAGCAATCATCTGCTGACCGGCTTCGATCTTGCTGACATTCACCTTTACCGGTGCACCTGCGGCTTTCGCCTTGGCACTGGGAAACCATGACCCCACGAACGGGACCGCAGCCCCCACCGCTCCTGCAGCACCCACGACGGACGTGGCTGCTACAAGGAAGCGACGCCGGCCTGCATTCACGCCGTCATTGCTCATTCCGTTCCTCTCCCATCAGCTCTGTGACCTGTTAAACCAGGCATCTACTAAGTAAAAATCTGAACTGTGTAAAAATTTTGCCGAATGGTAATGAAAAGCCCCTTAGTTGACAAGGTAATTACCATCCTGAAACGGCTTGAAGCCTTATAACACGCGGCGCCCGCTGATGTGGCAAGTTGTCACACCTAAAATGAACGCCCATAAAAAACGCCCAGCTCCGAAAGGAAACTGGGCGCTTTTGAACGAAGCAGCGAATTAACGCTTCGAGTACTGCGGACGCTTACGCGCTTTACGCAGGCCAACTTTCTTACGTTCAACTTCACGAGCATCGCGAGTCACGAAGCCTGCTTTGCGCAGAGCGCCGCGCAGGGTTTCGTCGTACTGCATCAGAGCGCGAGTGATACCGTGGCGGATTGCGCCAGCTTGACCACTTACACCGCCACCGATAACAGTGACGTAGATGTCGAACTTCTCGGTCATCTCGGTCAGTTCCAACGGCTGACGAACTACCATACGGGCAGTTTCGCGACCGAAGAACCCATCGAGGGTACGGTTGTTGATGGAGATGTTACCGGTACCAGGACGCAGGAAAACGCGAGCGGTTGCGGTCTTGCGACGGCCAGTGCCGTAATTTTGAGTCGCCGACATAATGAACTATTCCGTTAAAACTTCAGTTCTTGGGGCTGCTGAGCAGTATGAGGGTGTGCAGTGCCCGCATAGACTTTCAGCTTACGATACATGTCGCGACCCAGCGGGTTTTTAGGCAGCATGCCTTTAACCGCGGTCTCGATCACGCGCTCAGGAGCTTTGGCAATCAGCTTTTCAAAGTTGATCGACTTGATCCCGCCCGGAAAACCGGAGTGTGAGTAGTAGATCTTGTCGGTGGCTTTAGCACCGGTAACGCGGATTTGCTCAGCGTTGATAACGACGATGTAATCGCCAGTATCGACGTGCGGAGTGTATTCCGGTTTGTGCTTGCCACGCAGACGGCTCGCGATCTCGGTCGCCAGACGACCCAGGGTCTGACCAGCAGCGTCGACGACGAACCAGTCGCGCTTAACTGTTTCCGGTTTAGCAGTAAAAGTCTTCATTCTTTAATAGCCTCAGGGGCCGCCCTGATAAATTAGACGGCGGATCTTACTGAATAGTGCGTACTTTGACAAGGTCAAAGGCAGCCGGAAACAGACGCTGTCGGGGGCTCGGGTCGGCGCGTCCGTAATACGGCAAGATTCTTCGGCAGACGGCGCATCACTTCCACTGCAAAGAGCTGCGGAATTATGCCGATTGCGAAAAAAATTTCAACCTGCTTTTATGATTCCCCTCAATTTAAGGAGAAAAATATGGATTACCGCCGACTCGGCCGGACCGACCTGAATGTCAGCGCCCTGTGTCTGGGCACCATGACCTGGGGCGAGCAGAACAGCGAAACAGAGGCCTTTGCACAGATCGAAAGAGCCAAGGCTGCCGGGATCAACTTCATTGATACGGCGGAAATGTACCCTGTACCCCCCAAAGCCGACACCTACGCCACCACTGAGCGGTTCATCGGTAATTACTTCAAAACCCGAGGTGATCGCGCCGACTGGATTCTGGCCAGCAAGATCGCCGGGCCTGGCAACACCATTGATTACATCCGTGACGGCAACCTCAAACACAATCGCGAGCACATCGTTGCCGCCGTGGATGCCAGCCTCAAGCGCCTGCAGACTGACTACATCGACTTGTACCAGCTGCATTGGCCCGAACGCAGCACCAACTTCTTCGGCCAACTGGGCTACACGCACAAAGAAGGCGAGTTCACGCCCCTCGAAGACACCCTCGAAGCACTCGACGCGCAGGTCAAGGCTGGCAAAATCCGGCACATCGGCCTGTCCAACGAAACGCCGTGGGGCACAATGAAATTTCTGGAGTTGGCGCAAAGCCGCGGCTGGCCGCGTGCAGTGTCGATCCAGAACCCTTACAACCTGCTCAATCGGACGTTCGAGGTCGGCCTTGCAGAAATCGCCATTCGCGAGCAATGCGGCCTGCTGGCTTACTCGCCACTGGCCTTCGGCATACTGTCAGGAAAGTACGAAAACGGCGCACGACCGCCCAAAGGCCGCCTGAGCCTTTACAGCCGCTTCAGCCGCTATTTCAATCCGCAATCGGAAGCCGCCTGCAGCCGTTACGTCGCTCTGGCGCGTGAGCACGGCCTCGACCCTGCGCAAATGGCCCTGGCTTTTGTCACTTGCCAACCGTTCGTCACCAGCAACATCATCGGCGCGACCTCCCTCGAACAACTGGACAGCAATATCGCCAGTTTCGAGCTAAATCTTTCCGATGAAGTGCTGGCAGGCATCGAAGCGATTCACAAGGATCACCCAAACCCGGCGCCGTAATACGGCGCCAACCTGCGTTACAACGCCCGGGCGATGATCTCTTTCATGATTTCGTTGGTCCCGGCGTAAATCCGCTGCACCCGAGCATCCGCCCAAGCCCGGGCAATCGGGTATTCCCACATGAAGCCGTAGCCACCATGCAGTTGCACGCACTCGTCGAGCACCTTGCATTGCAGGTCCGTGCACCAATACTTCGCCATCGCGGCTGTCGGCACGTCCAGCTTGCCTTGCAGATGAAGCTCCAGGCAACGATCAACGAACACGCGACCGATCTGCACTTCGGTCGCGATTTCGGCGAGCTTGAAGCGAGTGTTCTGGAACTCGGCAATCGCCTTGCCGAACGCCTTACGCTCCCGGGTGTACGCCAACGTCCACGCCAAGGCCGCCTCAGCCGATGCCAAGGCCCCTATGGCGACGGTGAGGCGCTCCTGCGGCAATTCCTGCATCAAGTACGCGAACCCCATGCCAGCCTGCCCCAAGAGGTTCTCCTTGGGCACACGCACATCTTGGAAAAACAGTTCAGACGTGTCTTGCGCCTTCATCCCGACCTTTTCCAGACGCTTACCCTTGGCGAAGCCCGGTGCATCGGCTTCAACCAGGAACAAACTGGTGCCTTTGGCGCCCGCTTTGGGGTCGGTCTTCGCCACCACAATGACCAAATCGGCCAGAAAGCCGTTGGTGATGAACGTTTTCGAACCGTTGATCACATACTCGTCACCGTCCAGCACGGCGGTGGTCTTCACCCCTTGCAGGTCCGAGCCTGCGCCCGGCTCGGTCATCGCGATCGCGGTCACCATCTCGCCCGACACCAGCTTGGGCAGGTACTTGAGCTTCAACGCTTCGCTGCCGTAATGCAGGATGTACGGCGCAACGATGTCCGAGTGCAGAGAGAAACCAATACCAGTCAAACCCAACCGACCGACCTCCTCGATCACCACGGTACTGTAAAGGAAGTCAGCCGCCATGCCGCCATATTCCTCGGGCAGGTGCGAGCACAGCATCCCCTGCTCCCCCGCCTTGTTCCAAAGTGCACGGTCGATGTAGCCCTGTTTTTCCCATTGAGCATGAAAAGGCACGGCCTCCTGTTCGAGGAATTTACGTACGCTACTACGGAAAAGTTCGTGCTCGGAGCTGAACAGGGTTCTAGGGATCATGCGGCACCTGCGAAAGTGGGTAAGCCCGGATTGGCATGCAGAGCCTAAGCCCATGACCTGCGCAAGGACACTGGACACATCCGCCAAAAAATAAGACGATCCAGCCGTTGTTTGACCACTTTCCCATATAAGAACAAAAGAATTATGTCTACCCAACACTCCGCGCCCCTGCGGCGCGTCAGCATCCTGGCCATTGAGGGGGTATTCGCTTCAACCCTGATGCAAGCCAAAGATTTTTTCCATCTCGCCAGCCTGCGCTACGGCAAACAGCTGGGCCAGGGCCTCAAAACGACTTTCGAAACCCGTATCGTCAGCCCAGACGGGCTTCCTGTGCGCAGTTTCAGCGATGTGATCCTGCCCGTGGATGGCGGCCTGGAACACAGCGATGTGATCATCCTGCCCGCGTTCTGGGATGACTTCGATGCACTGTGCCTGCGCTACCCTCAAGTGCTGCCATGGCTGCGCGAGCAACACGCCAAGGGCGCCGTACTGTGCGGCGAAGCCAGCGGCGTTTTCTGGCTGGCACAGGCAGGCCTGCTCGATGGCAAGGAGGCGACCACTTATTGGCGATTCTTCAGCGAGTTTGGCGAGCGCTTCCCTGCGGTGCTACTCAATCAGGAAAAGCACCTGACCGATGCGGACAATGTGTATTGCGCGGGCGGCACGACGTCAGCCTGCGACCTGTACATCTACCTGATCGAGCGCTTCTGCGGGGCCAATGTCGCGCAAGCCGTAGCCCGCGACATTCTTTACGAGGTGCAACGCAACTATTCGCCGGGACGAATGGGTTTCGGCGGGCAAAAACTGCATCAGGACGTGATCATTCTGCAGATACAGCAATGGCTCGAAGAGCATTTTGCTGACAAGTTTCGCTTCGAAGATGTCGCCCGGGAACACAGCATGAGCATCCGCAACTTCATGCGCCGCTTCCAGACCGCCACGGGAGACAAGCCCCTGCATTACCTGCAAAGGCTGCGCATAGAAACCGCCAAGGGCCTGCTTTCCGGCACCCGCAAAAGCATCAAGACCATCAGCTACGAAGTCGGCTACGACGATGCCAGCTTCTTTGCCCGACTCTTCCGCCAGCACACCGAACTGTCACCGAACCAGTATCGACAACAGTTTCTGCAAGCGGCTTGAGGTGAATGGGCACACCCTACGAAGGCTGTGCATCCAGCCTAGGGCTTGTGTGCCCGCGACAGGAACTCATGGGACTGCATTTCCAGCAGACGGCTGAGCGTGCGCTGGAACTC
Organism: Pseudomonas sp. 10C3; assembly: GCF_036346185.1. Lineage (NCBI taxonomy): Bacteria > Pseudomonadati > Pseudomonadota > Gammaproteobacteria > Pseudomonadales > Pseudomonadaceae > Pseudomonas > Pseudomonas sp. 10C3. Next base: position 118,610 of record NZ_JASJVE010000012.1, read on the forward strand.
GAAGTTCAAGCGGCCACCGGTGTACAGGTCTTTTAGCTCAACCTCGGCGGAAATGATCAGCTTGACGTTGCGGTCGTAGAACTCGTCGACCATGTTGATAAAGCGCCGAGCGATATCGTCAGTGGTCACACTCATCTGCTCGACGCCGCTGATCAACACGGCGTGAAAGATTTTGCCGAGTTCAATGTAGTCATTCTGGCTGCGCGGGCCGTCGCACAGTTCACGAAAATCGAACCAGGCCACGTCATCGCACGTCAGCAGCGCGCGAATCTCACGATTCTCGATCATCAGCACGTCGTCCTTGGTCGCTTGGGCGCAGTCCGGAGTCAATGCACGGAAACTCTTGCGCAGGCTCTCCTCGGCGGCAGCATCGAGCGGAAAATGGAACAGCTCGGCTTGCTCCAGATGGCGCAGACGGTAATCCACACCGCTGTCGACGTTAACGATTTCAGTGTGCTGCTTGATCAGGGCGATGGCAGGCAAGAAGCGCGCGCGCTGCAGACCGTCTTTGTACAGACCGTCCGGCACAATGTTCGACGTAGCGACCAGGGTTACGCCGTTTTTGAACAACTCTTCCATCAAGGTCCCGAGAATCATCGCATCGGTGATGTCCGAAACGAAAAATTCATCGAAGCAGATCACTCGCGCCTCATCGGAAAAACGCTTGGCAATCAGGACCAGCGGATTCTTCTCGCCGCTGAGAGTCCTCATCTCTTCGTGCACACGCTTCATGAAGCGGTGGAAGTGAGTGCGAACCTTTGCCTTGAACGGCAAGGCTTCGAAGAAGGTATCGACCAGGTACGTCTTGCCCCGGCCAACGCCACCCCAGAAGTACACGCCCTTGACGGGCACCTGCTCTTTCTTGCCGAACAGTTTGCCGAACATCCCTGGCTTGTTCTGCTGCGCGGCGACCAGATCGTCGTACAGGCGCTGCAAATGGCGCACAGCGTTTTCCTGCGCAGCATCGTGGAAGAAGTCGGGGTTTTTCAGATCAGCTTGATATCGTTCTAGGGGGGTCATATTCGTTAGCAAGGCAAGAAAAACGGGCCGCCACTGTAGCGACGACCCTTGAAAATGGCAATCAGACCTATTGCGGGGCCAGTGCCGCTTTCAGGTTTTCGATGGCTGCGTCACGCGCAACGCTGTCGGAAAACAGCGGACTGTCTGCCACACAAGCACCCTCCAGCCATACGCTAAAACGGTCTTCCTCACTGCGCAGGTCCAGTTCGCCGCTTTGCTGTAGCTGCTTGCTGACAGCACCGGCCGTCTTGCCGTCGGCAAAATTGCGCGACAGCAGCAATTGCTCACCATCGGCAGACAGCAGCCGGAAACGGAAACTGCCGTCATCTTCACGGAAGCTGACGAAGCGCGCGCCCTTCACTGCTTTTTTCTTACCGGTGTCCGCGCTTTGTACGACGCTGCGGAAAGAACGCAGGCCGACCGCCTCACGCAACTCACCGAGAAACGGTGTTGCGACGCTTCGCGCTTTTTCCGCACCCGCCAGAAGAATGTCTTCCAGATCGGCTGGACGCTCCATAAACCCGTGGTAGCGCTCACGCGCCTCGCTCAGCTCGCTCTCCAGCAGTTGGAACAAGCGCTGCTTGGCGTCGCCCCAACCCAGGCCCTGCAACAGCTCAGAACGGAACTCAGCGCCTTGCTCAGGCGTTGCGAAGGCCTGATAGAGGGTAAACAGGTGCGAATTATCAGGATCCTTGGCTTCGCCCGGCGCACGCGAGTCAGTGACGATGCGCGAGATCGCCTCTTTCATGTCCTTGGGGCTACTGAACAACGGGATCGTGTTGTCGTAGCTTTTGGACATTTTGCGCCCGTCCAGCCCCGGCAGCGTGGCAACGCCCTCCTCAATCAAAGCTTCGGGCATGACAAAGAATTCCTTGCCCTTGCCGAACAGATGGTTGAAACGCTGACCGATGTCGCGAGCCATTTCGACGTGCTGAATCTGGTCACGACCGACCGGCACTTTATGCGCGTTGAACATCAGGATGTCGGCGGCCATCAGCACCGGATAGCTGTACAAGCCCATGGTGATGCCTGCGTCCGGGTCTTCGCCGGCTTCGACGTTTTTGTCCACCGAAGCCTTGTAGGCATGTGCGCGGTTGAGCAACCCCTTGGCCGCGACACAGGTCAGCAGCCAGGTCAGTTCAGGAATTTCCGGGATATCCGACTGGCGATAGAAAGTGACCCGATTCACGTCCAGGCCAGAAGCCAGCCAGGTTGCAGCGATTTCCAGACGCGAGCGCTGAATGCGCAGCGGGTCATCGCATTTGATCAGCGCGTGGTAGTCGGCCAGGAAATAGAATGAATCGGCATCGCTCTGGCGGCTGGCGACGATGGCCGGACGGATGGCGCCGGCATAGTTGCCAAGGTGTGGCGTGCCGGAAGTGGTGATACCGGTCAGGATACGAGTGGTCATGGCTAGTCGCTTATAGGGTTAGGCGCCTATGGAGTCAGACGCTTGTGGCTGCAATCAATTCGAAAGGCGCGGCAGGACCAGCTCTTTGAGCTCGGTCAGCTTGCCATGAAAAAAGTGCCCACATTCTGCCACTTTCAGTAGCTCATGGGGGCGCTCAAGGGCGTCGGACCATGCGTAAACCGCTTGCGGGTCGACAACCTCATCAGCCTCGGGCTGAATCAGGGTCAGCGGGCAGTTCTGCGGCAGTACATGCTCATTACCCAGACGCGCCACCGCCGCAGCCACCATGAACAGATGACTCAGTTGCTCACCCTTGGCTTCCAGGCGTCCGCCCAGGCTGGCGGCGACAAAGCCGCCAAAGGAGAACCCAAACAGCGTGATCGGCAGTTCAGGATGCTGCTCACGCAACCATTGCGCTGCGGCTTCGGCGTCATCGATTTCGCCAGAGCCCATATCGTGTGCGCCAGCGCTGGCGCCAACCCCGCGATAATTGAAGCGCAGGGTGATCAAACCGGCGTCGCGAGCAGTGCGCTGCAACGTCGACACGACTTTATTGAGCATGGTTCCACCCTGCACCGGGTTAGGATGGCAGATCAGCGCCATGCCGCGGGCGTCCTCAAGATCGAGGTAAAGGGCTTCAAGCTGGCCTACCGGGCCATCAATCAATACAGGGGTTTCGCGGATGAGCAAGAATGAACTCCGTGACCTCGAAATGGGTCGACTCGTCTAGCTGATAGTCTGTGACTTGCATACCCGTGAGCGTGTCACGGTATACAGCACAGGTTCGAGCCGTTAACGTAAAGCAAAGCCGTTTATAGAGGAAGGACTCGTGGAACTCTCGCTCTCAGTTTGGTTGTTGCCGACGCTTGCCCTGGTTGTCGGCGTCGTCATTGGTTTCCTGGTCGCTCGTTTGCTGCCCAACGCCGCCCCTAACAGCACGCAGCGTCAGCTGGATGATGTTCAGGAGCGCTTCAACAGTTATCAGAACGAAGTGGTTACCCACTTCAACAGCACGGCAACCCTGGTGAACAAGCTTTCGCAGAATTTCCAGGAAGTACAGGACCATCTCTCCGATGGTGCCAACCGCCTGGCGCTGGACGAAGTGACACGTCAACGCTTGCTGGCCAGCCTGCACGCCGATGCGCCACAAGCGCCTCGCGACCGACTGACGCCACCCCGCACCACAGAAGCGCCGAAGGATTACGCGCCCAAAACACCGAACGCCCCCGGCATGCTCGATGAGCATTACGGTTTGAAAAAATAAACTGAGCTCGAAACACAAAAAACCGCCGCTCTGACCGAGCGACGGTTTTTTTATTTGGGCGGGACGCGTAGTTGCAAACACGCTCACAGGGTTTTGTGTGCCGCAAACCTGTAGGAGCCCCTTGTCCGCGATGGCGGTGTGTCAGACACACCGCCTCATACCCATCAGATCGCGCCGCGGCTGCGTAGCAGTTCCAGAACTTGCTTGACGCTGTTGTCGAGTGGCAGCGATTCGATATAGATTTTTCCTACAACACTTTCGGACTGCGGAGTCTATATAACATTTCGACCTGAAACTATGCTCTTCCGAAATTAGGAGGACATATGAAAACAATCGTAACGATCATCATCTGTGTACTGCTTTCAGGCTGCGTATCGGAAGACTGCTATAGAAACTGCTTCATGTTTAAAAAACACGACCCCGACCTAGATTTTAAATGCGACATCAGGCCTGAGTGTGCCGAACGCCGCTAACGCCTACAATCGCATCTAATATCGTACCCCTTGAAAAATCACCAGAAGTCAAACCTCCAGATGGGATGCTCTTTTGACTGAAACAAAATTTTATATATTTTTGGCACAGATCGTCCAGGCACAAACCCAAAGCGAGCCCAGCATAAGGCCCCTGTTCGATTGTCGTAGATGACCATATTCCCGTCATCCTGCAAGGCCAAATAGCTGTTGTACCAGACTGACTTGTCACGCGTGTGGCTGCTCTCGGCAATCCAGGTACGGCTCCGGAGGCTGTCGTACAAGAAGCCACTGTTGCTCACAATGAAGCGCGGAGCCCCAACCATTTTCTTTTGAGAGGACAGAGTCTTGCTATAAGGTTGGCCAGTGTCAGCAATCTAGGCAACCACGCCATGATCCTTGATCACCAAGTTCCCGTCGCCTTGCAACTCCAATCGGAAACGCCCATTCGGAGATACCAGAAATTGTCCTGGCGACATGATCTGATTGGGTGGCAATACTGAAGAACCACTTCCTTGAAACGGAACATATTGAATACTCATACTTATCTCTACAAACAATAATTGAGCACCCACTTGATCAGATTAATACCTCGCCCAGGCCATACATATGCATAGATAACTCAGACTATTATTTTGCGCTTTGACACCCACAAAACATCATCTGATGCACAACTTACAGGCCATAAAAAACCCTGCGAAGAATCACGCCTTCGCAGGGTCTTTTTGTCAGCGGACAGCGATCAGATCGCGCCGCGGCTGCGCAGGAGTTCCAGGACTTGCTTGACGCTGTCGTCGAGTGACAGCGATTGAGTGTCGATCACCAGATCGGCATTCAATGGCACGTCATACGCGAAGGACTCACCCGGGATGTTGTCGCCATTGGCGGCATACAGACCCTGCGGATCACGCTCGCGGCAGACCGCTGGCGAAGCCTGGACGTAAACGGTGATCAGACGATCATCACCGATCAGCGACTTAGCCTGTTCGCGACCTTCGGCGTCCGGCGCAACGAATGCCGCCAGTGTCAGCAGGCCCGCTTCGTTGAACTGGCGTGCGACATGCGCGGCACGTCTCCAGTTTTCGGTACGCCCGGCACGGTCCTGCGGCAAACCTTTGTTCAGGTCATGGCGCAGGTTCTGGCCGTCAAGCACGTAAACCGCACGCCCCATGTCGAACAGCTTGCGCTCCACGGCATAGGCCAGAGTGCTTTTGCCAGCGCCGGACAAGCCGCTGAACAATACGGTGGCAGGCTGCTGGCCGAAACGGCGCGCACGCTCTTCAGTGGCAACGTGAGCCTTGTAGTCATGATGGCTACCACCGACAACGACTGGGCGAGCGATGATCATGCCCGCGGCAACGGTGCCGTTGGTCAACCGATCAATAACAATGAAAGAACCCGTGGTGCGGTTGCTGTCATAGCCATCCAGCGCAATCGCGCTGTCGAGACTGATCTTGACCCGACCGATTTCGTTCAGTTGCAACGCGCTGGCCGGGCCTTCGGCCAAGGTGTTGACGTCGACCCTGTAGGCGATGCTGGCAACAGAACCCTGCACGTAGCTGGTGGCGCGCTTGATGTCGTACTTCTTGCCCGGCAGCATTGGCTCTTCAGCCATCCAGACCATCATCGCGTCGAAGCTGTCAGTGATCTGCGGAATGCTGTCGGCATGCACCAGCAAGTCGCCACGGGAGATGTCGACTTCGTCTTCCATGGTCAGGGTCACGGCCTGGCCTGGACCGGCGTGTTCCAGTTCGCCATCAAAGGTGACGATGGATTTAACCCGACTGGTCTTGCCGGACGGCAACACGATGATTTCATCGCCTTTGTGCACGATGCCGCTGGCCAGGGTGCCGGCGAAACCACGGAAGTTCAGGTTCGGACGGTTAACGTACTGCACCGGGAAACGCAGGTCGGTGAAGTTACGATCCGCCGCAAACTCTACGGTCTCGAGAATTTCCATCAGCGTCTGGCCGGTGTACCACGGCGAACGCTCGCTGTGATTGACCACGTTGTCGCCCTTCAGCGCGGACATCGGGACGAAATGCATGGTGGTCGGCTTGAGCGCGATGCCATCGGCAAACTTCAGGTAATCGGCCTTGATCGACTCGAAAACCCCTTCATCGAAGTTCTTCAGGTCCATCTTGTTGATGGCGACGACGATGTGCTTGATGCCCAACAGCGACGCGATGAAGCTGTGGCGGCGGGTCTGGGTCTGCACGCCGTAACGGGCGTCCACCAGAATGATCGCCAGGTCACAAGTCGACGCACCAGTGGCCATGTTGCGGGTGTACTGCTCATGGCCTGGGGTATCGGCAATGATGAATTTGCGTTTGGCGGTGGAGAAGTAGCGATACGCGACATCGATGGTGATGCCCTGCTCACGCTCGGCCTGCAGGCCGTCTACCAGCAATGCCAGGTCGATATCGTCGCCGGTGGTGCCGACTTTTTTCGAGTCGCGGGTAATGGCTTCCAGGTGATCTTCGTAGATCATCTTGGAGTCATGCAACAGGCGGCCGATCAGCGTGCTCTTGCCGTCGTCGACGTTACCGCAGGTGAGGAAGCGCAGCAGTTCCTTGCGTTCGTGCTGGCCCAGATAGGCGAGGATGTCCTCGCTGATCAATTCTGATTGATGCGACATGTGAGACACCCTGTTTAGAAATAGCCCTGACGTTTCTTGTCTTCCATGGAACCGGCGCCATCGTGATCGATGACTCGGCCCTGGCGTTCGGACGTTCGCGTCAGGAGCATTTCCTGAATGATATCCGTGAGGCTGGTCGCCTCGGACTCAACCGCGCCCGTTAACGGGTAGTCGCCGAGTGTACGGAAACGCACTTTCTTCTTGACGATACGCGCCTTGTCCTCATCGCTGAGGTGGTTCAGGAGACGCTCGTCGTCGATCATGACCAGGGTGCCATTCATCTCGATCACATCACGCTCGGCCGCAAAATACAGCGGTACGATCGGGATGCCTTCGAGGTAGATGTACTGCCAGATATCCAGCTCGGTCCAGTTCGACAGCGGGAATACCCGGATCGACTCGCCCTTGTTGACCTTGCCGTTGTACACGTTCCACAGCTCGGGACGCTGGTTCTTCGGGTCCCAACGATGCTTGCTGTCACGGAAGGAATACACACGCTCTTTGGCGCGAGACTTCTCTTCATCGCGGCGAGCACCACCAAACGCGGCATCGAAGCCGTATTTGTCGAGGGCCTGTTTGAGGCCTTCGGTCTTCATGATATCGGTGTGTTTGGAGCTGCCGTGAGTCAGAGGACTGATGCCCTGCGCCACGCCGTCCGGATTGACGTGCACGATCAGATCCAGGCCCAGTTCTTCGACCATACGGTCGCGGAAGCTGTACATTTCCTTGAACTTCCACCGGGTATCGACATGCATCACCGGAAACGGCAATTTTCCCGGGAAGAACGCTTTACGCGCCAAGTGCAGCATTACGGCGGAATCTTTACCGACGGAGTACAGCATCACCGGGTTATCAAACTCGGCGGCGACCTCGCGGATGATGTGGATGCTTTCCGCCTCCAGCTGTTTCAGATGCGTCAGTTTGTCGACCATAGCTACTCACGAAAACGTACGGATGGACGGCCAGCGGGCCGTGTTCGAGCCGGGCACTCTAGCACAGCGCCTGCTTCTATTCAGGGGGCCAGCTAGATCGAAACGTTCTATGAATAGATCGCCTCGTTTGGGTCTTCAAATCGGATTAGGACAATCGATGAACAGATGCTCCAGCGCAAAGCGTCGCGCCAAATAATCCCCCAGCGCTTGAACACCATAGCGCTCGGTGGCGTGGTGACCGGCGGCGATAAAACTGATGTCGTTTTCCCGCGCGCTATGAAACGTCTGCTCCGATGCCTCGCCACTGAGGTACAGATCGACACCGGCCAGCACACCCTGATCGATATAACCCTGACCACCCCCGGAGCACCACCCGACCCGACGAATCATTTTGCTGCCTTCGATCAGCAACGGCTCTCGACCCAGCGCGTCCTGCACTCGCCGGGCGAAGTCACGGGGCGTCACGGGCTCGGCCAACGAACCCACCAGCCCGACGATGCGCGGATTGTCCGGATCCAAGGGGCCTTCGACGGTGATGTCCAGCTGGCGAGCCAGTTGCACGTTATTCCCGACTTCGGGGTGCAGGTCCAGCGGCAGGTGGTAAGCCAACAAGCTAATGTCATGCTTGAGCAACGTTTTCAGGCGACGCTGCTTGATGCCCGTGACGCAAGGATTCTCGCCCTTCCAGAAGTAGCCGTGATGCACCAGAATCAAATCCGCCTGAGCCTCGACCGCGGCATCGAGCAAGGCCTGACTGGCAGTGACACCGCTGACGATCCTCATCACTTGCGGACGGCCCTCGACTTGCAATCCGTTGGGGCAATAATCCTGGATCCGCGAGCTGCTCAGATAGCGGTCCGCTTCCTCGACCAGGGTGCTCAGGGCAACAGCCATAAAAGACTCCTAAATATGCAGTTCAGCGCTGCTCGGTACTCGTATAATGCCCGCCATTATGGCGCAGCTCAGGCAAAAAGCTGCTGCGCTTGGCAATCATCAGGACTTTGCTCAATGCTCAAGGCACTGCGTTTCTTCGGCTGGCCATTGCTGGCTGGCGTGCTCATCGCTCTGCTGGTTATTCAGCGCTACCCGCAATGGGTGGGGTTGCCTAGCCAAGACGTCAATCTGCAACAGGCGCCGCAGTCGTCTACGGTGCAGAAGGGTCCGGTGTCCTATGCCGATGCGGTTATCATCGCAGCACCTGCCGTGGCCAACCTGTACACGACCAAAGTGGTCAACAAGTCGAATCACCCACTGTTCGAAGACCCGCAATTTAGACGCTTCTTCGGCGACAACCTGCCCAAACAGCGGCGTATGGAGTCGAGCCTCGGCTCAGCCGTAATCATGAGCCCGGAAGGCTACCTGCTGACCAACAACCACGTGACCGCTGGCGCTGATCAGATCGTGGTGGCACTCAAGGATGGTCGTGAAACATTGGCCCGGGTGATCGGCAGCGACCCCGAGACCGATCTGGCAGTCCTGAAAATAGACCTGAAGAATCTGCCCTCGATCACCATCGCCCTCTCGGACAACATCCGTATCGGCGACGTCGCGCTGGCAATCGGCAACCCGTTTGGGGTCGGCCAGACCGTGACCATGGGCATCATCAGTGCCACTGGGCGCAATCAACTGGGCCTCAATACGTACGAAGACTTCATCCAGACCGATGCGGCGATTAACCCCGGCAACTCCGGCGGGGCGTTGGTGGATGCCGCCGGTAATCTGACCGGGATCAACACGGCGATTTTCTCCAAGTCCGGCGGTTCGCAAGGCATAGGCTTTGCGATCCCGACCAAACTGGCGCTGGAGGTGATGAAAGCAATCATTGAGCACGGCCAGGTGATTCGCGGCTGGCTAGGGATCGAAGTTCAACCACTGACCCAGGACCTGGCCGAGTCTTTCGGCTTGAAAGACCGCCCAGGCATTGTGGTGGCCGGCATTTTCCAGGACGGCCCGGCGCAAAAAGCGGGTCTGCAACTCGGCGACGTGATCCTGAGCATCAACGGCGAACCTGCCGGCGATGGTCGGCGTTCGATGAATCAGGTAGCGCGCACCAAGCCAAGCGACAAAATCGACATTGAGGTAATGCGCAACGGTAAGGATATCAAGCTGACCGCTGAAGTCGGCTTGCGTCCGCCGCCGCTGACGAAGCCAGCAACAGAAGAATAACGCGGTAAATCAGCTAGACCGTGGGAGCGAATGAGTTCGCTTCCACGGCTTTTCTAGCAAACCTTATAAATCAGAGCTCGCCCAACCCCTCGAGCAACGCCTGATTCTGCTCTGGCGTACCAATGCTGATCCGCAGGAACTGCGCGATGCGTTCTTGTTTAAAGTGCCGAACGATAACGCCCTGCTCCCTCAACCTGGCCGCCAGCCCCGCTGCGTCATGCTTCGGGTGACGCGCGAAGATGAAGTTGGCCGCTGAAGGCAATACGTCGAAACCCTTGCCCTTCAACTGCTCGACCAACGCGTCACGACTGTCGATAACTGCCTTGCAGGTGGCGTCGAAATACTCACGGTCTTCAAACGCAGCGGCCGCACCGACAATCGCCAAGCGATCCAGTGGATAAGAGTTGAAGCTGTTCTTGACCCGCTCCAACGCCTCGATCAGATCCGGATGCCCCACCGCCAAGCCCACCCGCAGCCCAGCCAGCGAACGCGACTTGGATAGGGTTTGCGTGACCAGCAGGTTCGGGTAACGGTCCACCAGACTGATCGCGGTTTGGCCACCAAAGTCGATGTATGCCTCGTCCACCACCACTACCGATTCGGTATTGGCCTTGAGCAACTGCTCAATGGCGTCCAGCGCCAGCAGGCAACCGGTTGGCGCATTCGGATTAGGGAAAATGACGCCGCTGTTAGGCTGCGCGTAATCCTCAAGACGAATCTGGAAGTGCTCGTCCAGCGGCACTGCGGTGAAATCGATCCCGTATAAACCGCAATACACCGGATAGAAGCTGTAGCTGATATCCGGAAAAAGCAGGGGTAGATCGTGCTTGAAAAACGCGTTGAAGGCGTGAGCAAGCACTTCATCGGAGCCATTGCCGAGGAACACTTGATTACCCTGCACGCCGTAATACCTGGCAACCGCCTGCTTAAGCAGGTCGCTGTTCGGGTCCGGGTACAGGCGCAGGTCGTCGGACAGCTCGGCGCGCATCGCCGCCAATGCTTTTGGCGATGGCCCGTACGGATTTTCGTTGGTGTTGAGCTTGGTCAGCTTGGTCAGCTTCGGCTGCTCACCCGGCACGTAAGGCACCAGATCGCTAACGAAAGGACTCCAGAATTTGCTCATGCTTTTTTTTCCTGTTCTTTGCTGTCGACGATCCGGTATTCGGCGCTACGGGCATGGGCGGTCAGGGACTCACCGCGCGCCAACACCGAGGCCGTTTTGCCCAACTCGGAAGCACCTTGTTCCGAGCAATAAATGATCGACGAACGTTTCTGGAAGTCATACACCCCCAGCGGTGACGAGAAACGCGCGGTGCCGGAGGTCGGCAATACGTGGTTCGGACCGGCGCAGTAATCGCCCAGCGCTTCGCTGGTGTGACGCCCCATGAAGATCGCACCCGCATGGCGAATCTGCGGCAACCAGGCTTCAGGATCGGCCACCGACAACTCAAGGTGTTCCGGGGCAATACGGTTGGCCACTTCAATGGCCTGCTGCATGTCGGCCACTTTGATCAGGGCGCCACGGCTGGTGATCGAGGTCTTGATGATCTCGGCGCGCTCCATGGTCGGCATTAACCTGGCGATACTCGCCGCCACTTTGTCGAGGAACTCGGCATCCGGGCTGACCAGAATCGCCTGAGCGTCTTCGTCGTGCTCGGCTTGGGAGAACAGGTCCATGGCGATCCAGTCCGGATCTGTCAGGCCATCGCACACCACCAGAATTTCTGAAGGACCGGCGATCATGTCGATGCCGACCTGGCCGAAGACGTGACGCTTGGCGGTGGCAACATAGATGTTGCCAGGGCCGACGACTTTATCGACCTTGGGTACGCTTTCGGTGCCATAGGCCAGCGCGGCCACTGCCTGAGCGCCGCCGATGGTGAACACGCGATCAACACCCGCAATGCAGGCCGCCGCGAGGACCAGCTCATTGATTTCGCCACGAGGCGTCGGTACGACCATGACCACTTCGGCCACGCCAGCCACTTTGGCCGGAATCGCATTCATCAATACCGATGACGGATAAGACGCCTTGCCACCGGGCACATACAGACCTGCACGGTCCAAAGGCGTGACCTTCTGGCCCAGCACCGTGCCGTCGGCTTCGGTGTAGGTCCAGGAGTCCTGTTTTTGCTTTTCGTGGTAGATGCGCACGCGGTCGGCGGCTTTTTCCAGCGCTTCGCGTTGCGCAGCAGTGATGCGGGTCAGGGCCAGTTCCAGGCGCTCGCGGGGCAGAATCAGCTCTGCCATGGTGGCCACTTCAAGCCCGTCGAAACGCTGAGTGAATTCCACCAGCGCCGCGTCACCACGCTCACGCACAGCCTTGATGATGTCGAGTACACGCTCATTAACTGAGTCGTCAGACACACTTTCCCAGCTCAGCAGATGATCCAGATGGCGTGCAAAGTCTGAGTCAGCAGCATCAAGTCGGCGTATTGCAGTGGAAGCGGTCATAGCGAAGCCTCAATAATTGGCGATTTGCTCAGGTGCCGGGTGGGCGTGATCGCCCTAAGCTACCAAGCCATCCGCGCGGGCACCTGAGAAATTTGGCTATGACACGGATAGATGGGCGCGACTTAACGTCGCGCAGGTGGATCAGCCGCGGTGTCGCGACTCAACTGCTTTACGCAGCGTATCGATCAGCGCCTGGATGCGCGCATGTTGCATCTTCATCGAAGCCTTGTTCACCACCAGACGCGAACTGATAGTTGCAATCAGCTCCTGAGGTTCGAGGCCGTTGGCACGCAGCGTGTTGCCGGTGTCGACCACGTCGATGATTTTGTCGGCCAAACCGATCAGGGGAGCGAGTTCCATCGAGCCATAGAGCTTGATGATATCGACCTGACGGCCTTGCTCGGCGTAGTAACGCTTGGCAACGTTGACGAACTTGGTCGCCACACGCAGACGGCCCTTTGGCTCGATTGCGCCGATAGCACCGGCAGTCATCAGACGGCACTGGGCAATTTGCAGGTCCAGTGGCTCGTAGAGGCCCTGACCGCCGTATTCCATCAGCACATCTTTACCGGCAACGCCCAGGTCGGCGGCGCCATGTTCGACATACGTTGGCACATCGGTGGCGCGCACGATCAGCAGGCGTACATCTGCCTGAGTCGTGGGGATAATCAGCTTGCGGCTTTTGTCCGGATTCTCGGTCGGCACAATGCCTGCTTCAGCGAGAAGCGGCAGGGTGTCGTCAAGAATGCGGCCCTTGGACAGTGCGATGGTTAACATGGGAAACGTAGGTCCTTAGCAATCGGGCACATCCGTGTGCCTCACGTGTCCTGCGCTGAACGAATTCAGGTCCAGGACATTAGTGCAGAACGATCAGTACGCAGGCCCTAGCCCGGAACGCGACGGATCTTGGCGCCGAGCATCTGCAGTTTTTCTTCGATGCATTCATAACCACGGTCAATGTGGTAAATGCGATCGATCAACGTGTCGCCCTGAGCAACCAATGCTGCGATCACCAAGCTGGCCGAAGCACGCAGGTCGGTCGCCATGACGGGCGCGCCTTTGAGTAGATCAACACCGGTCACGACCGCGGTATTACCTTCAACCAGGATCTGTGCGCCCATGCGTTGCATCTCATAGACGTGCATGAAACGGTTTTCGAAGACCGTTTCAATCACGGCACCGGTGCCTTCGGCGATAGCGTTCAGCGCAACGAACTGCGCCTGCATATCGGTCGGGAACGCCGGGTAGGGTGCGGTGCGCAGGTTCACGGCTTTAGGCCGCTTGCCGTGCATGTTCAGTTCGATCCAGTCAGCGCCAGTAGTGACTTCAGCGCCCGCTTCCTGGAGCTTGAGCAACACAGCTTCCAGAATGGTTGGATCGGTGTCCTTGAGCTTGACGCGACCGCCAGTGGCCGCCGCCGCTACCAGGTAAGTGCCGGTCTCGATGCGGTCAGGCATCACTTTATAGGTGGCACCGTGCAAGCGCTTAACGCCATCGATGGTGATGGTGTCAGTGCCCGCGCCGGTGATGTTCGCACCCATGGCGATCAGGCAGTTGGCCAGGTCGACCACTTCCGGTTCACGGGCAGCGTTCTGCAACACGCTACGGCCGTTGGCCAGACTGGCTGCCATCATGATGTTTTCGGTACCGGTCACGCTGACGGTATCAAAGAAGAAGTTCGCTCCACGCAGGCCGCCTTCTGGCGCCTTCGCTTTGATGTAGCCGCCTTCGACGTCGATGGTCGCGCCCATGGCTTCAAGGCCACGGATGTGCAAATCGACCGGACGCGAGCCGATGGCGCAACCACCAGGCAACGCCACTTCTGCTTCGCCGAAACGAGCAACCATCGGACCCAGCACCAGAATCGAAGCACGCATGGTTTTCACCAATTCGTACGGGGCGATCAGGGTCTTGATGGTGCGCGCGTCGATTTCAACGCTAAGCTTTTCGTCGATCACAGGCTCAATGCCCATGCGCCCGAACAGCTCGATCATGGTGGTGATGTCGTGCAGGTGCGGCAGGTTGCACACCGTCACCGGCCCATCGGCCAGCAACGTTGCAGCAAGAATCGGCAGGGCAGAGTTCTTCGCCCCGGAAATGCGGATTTCGCCATCAAGACGAACGCCGCCAGTAATAATCAGTTTATCCATTAGAATCTCGACGCCAATTGGCTCAGGTGCGCTCGGCCCATGCAGCGCGGCTGAAAAATTTCATAGTGATCGCATGGATGCTGCCATCGGCGATCCAAGGGTTCAAATGGGCATAGATCTGCTGCTGACGCTTGACTGGGCTAAGGGTCGCCATCTCGTCACTGATCACATTCAGCTGAAAATTGCAGCCTTCACCTTCAACTTCTACCTGGATTTCCGGCAGCTTTCCTTCAAGGAAGCTTTTAACTTCTACGGCCTGCATGCTTAACCTCGATCGGCGCCCTACGCGCGCGGGTCGGCCATCATACAAAAAAGCCCCCTCGCTGCGAACCCCGGAATGACAGACTCGGACGGAAAGCTTTCTTTTATGACGGCTGATTCGGTTCCAGCAACTCAATCAAGCCGGACACTTGGGCAATTTGGCGCATATCTTCCGGCAGCGACTGAACGCTGACAGCTTTTCCGGCAGCGTCGGCATCGCGCATGAACGCGAGCAGCAAAGCCAGGCCGACACTGCTGGATTTTTCCACTGCGGAACAGTCCAGAATCAACGCCGGCGCGGTGCAGGCCTTGATCAGGGCCTGACCTTGCTTGCGCAAGGCCGGCCCGGTGCGGAAGTCGAGCACGCCACTCAGGTACAACTCACCTGCAGCGCCAAGACGAACACCTGATTCACTCATTGACAGGTTTCTCGGCCGCTTGATCGATGGTGCTCTTGGCCTTGGCAACTTCGCCCGCCCAACCGTTGATGGTTTTATCAAGGTCATTGCCATTGTGCTGCATGGCGTCAGCAAACTGATCACGGAACAGCTTGCCAATGTTGATGCCGTTGATAATGACGTTACGCACTTTCCACTCGCCGTTGATTTTCTCGAGTGTGTAGGACACGGGATACAGGGCGCCGTTGTTGCCCTTGACCTGCATATCGACGCTGGTGCGGGTGTCATTTTCTTCTTTGGCTGCGGCGACTGTAATGCCCTGATTGTTGTATTCGAGCAGTGCGTTGCCATAGAACTGCATCAGACTCCGCTTGAAATTATCCTGAAAACGCAGCATTTGTTCAGGTGTCGCTTTGCGAGAGTACTTGACCGTCATGATGCTTTTCGAGATGCCCTCGGCATCCACTACTGGGCCGACGATGCGATTCAATGCATCGTAAAAGGCGCTCGGATTGGTTTTGTATTGCTCTTTATGAGCGGCCAGATCGCTCAGCAACTCCTTGGTCGTGCGATCCACCAGATCATGGGCGGACGGCGCGGCCACAGCATTCGCAACCAATGGAAGCGCAGCCAGCAATACAAGCAGGCCACGGCGCAAGATCGACATCATGGAAAAGCTCCTCATTTGGCGTCTTTACTCACAGTATTGAGCAGGAATTTACCGATCAGATCCTCCAGCACCAGCGACGACTGGGTATCGTGGATCGTGCCGCCGTCTTTGAGCAGCGCCTCTTCCCCGCCCACGCTGAGACCGATGTACTTCTCGCCCAGCAAACCGGCGGTAAGAATGGAAGCCGTGGAGTCCGATGGCAGGTTATTCACCCGTTTTTCAACCTCCATTGTCACCCGACCGGTAAAACTGTCGCGATCCAGATCGATAGCAGTGACCTTGCCGATTGTAACGCCCGCCAAGGTCACCTTGGCTCTGACAGTCAAACCGGCAATATTGTCGAAGTAGGCATAAAGTTTATAGCTGTCGTTGGTCGCGCTTACGCTCAAACCACTGACCCGCAAGGCCAGCAACAGCAAAGCCAAGATCCCGGCCAGCAGGAATAGGCCGACACCGGTTTCCAGGGTGCGGTTTTGCATCAAAAGTCTCCAAACATCAGGGCAGTCAGAATAAAGTCCAGGCCTAATATGGCCAACGAGGCATACACCACTGTTTTAGTGGTGGCACGACTGATCCCTTCCGAAGTGGGCTCACAGTCGTAACCCTGAAACACGGCAATCCAGGTAACCACAAAAGCAAAGATTACGCTTTTAATAACACCATTGAGCACGTCATCCCTGAAGGACACGCTGTTTTGCATATTTGACCAGAATGAGCCTTCGTAAACGCCCAGCCAGTCGATCGCAACCCAGGAGCCACACCAGATTCCGACCACACTGAAGATCATCGCCAACAACGGCAGAGAGATGAAACCAGCCCACAGACGCGGCGCAACGATGTACTTGAGTGGATCGACGCCAATCATTTCCAGACTGGACAATTGCTCAGTGGATTTCATGTTGCCGATTTCAGCGGTCAACGCGGAACCCGCGCGCCCGGCGAACAGCAGAGCCGCAACCACAGGCCCCAACTCACGCAACAGGGTCAACGCAACCATCTGCCCGACGGCCTGCTCCGAGCCATATTTAGTCAGGATGTTGAAGCCTTGAAGCGCCAACACCATGCCAATGAAGCCCCCCGAGACCACAATGATCAGCAGGGACATGACGCCGATTGAATGCAGCTGCCTGACCAGCAGTTGAAAACTGCCGCCAATGCCGCCTCGGCCGAACAACACATGAACCAGAAATATGCCCGAGCGCCCCAGCACCGTAATGCTATCGATCGCAGCGTGCCCGAATAGACGAATCCGCTCCAGTAGTGACTTTCTGCGCATCAGCGCTTCCCCAAAAGTTCGTCGCGATAATCCGGTGCCGGATAGTGAAATGGCACAGGGCCATCAGGTTCGCCGGTCATGAATTGGTGAATACGAGGGTTGTCCGAGTTCATCAGTTCCTCGGGGGTCCCCTGCCCCAATACCTCGCCATCGCCCACTACATACAGGTAGTCCGCGATACTCGCTGTTTCGGCAAGGTCGTGGGACACCACAATACTGGTGATCCCCAACGCATCGTTGAGCAACCGAATCAAGCGCACCAGCACCCCCATGGCAATAGGGTCCTGGCCCACGAAGGGTTCGTCGTACATCAGGATTTGCGGGTCAAGGGCAATCGCCCGAGCCAATGCCACACGGCGCTTCATGCCGCCAGACAACTCGTCGGGCGTCAGCTCGATGGCACCGCGCAGTCCGACCGCTTGCAATTTGAGCAAGACGATGTCGCGGATCATTTCTTCCGGCAAATCGGTGTGCACGCGAAGCGGAAAGGCCACGTTTTCGAACACATCGAGGTCCGTGAACAAGGCGCCACTCTGAAACAGCACGCCCATTTGCTTGCGTGCGTCGAACAGGTCGCTGCGCGACAATTTCGGCAGATTCTGGCCGTTGACCCACACTTCGCCTTTGCTGGGACGCAACTGCGCACCCATCAAACGCAGCAAGGTCGTTTTGCCACAGCCGGAAGGTCCCATGATGCCGGTGACCTTGCCCCGAGGAATACGAATATCAACATTATTGAAAATGCTGCGCGTCCCGCGCATGAAGGTGACACCCTTCAGCTCGACCGCGTAGGCGTTATCGGCACTCATCTAAACTCCTTGCGATGCAGCCTCACACTCTGACGCCAGGTCCGTGCCGCAAGACACGCGCAGTGGCTGTCCGGGGGGCAGAACCGGCGGCGAACTATACCACCGCCCGCGCGCGCGGCCCACGGTAGAAGCCTCTTTCGTTAAGGTGCGAGACAGATAATTCGAACAATTGCAAAACGTCCTACAAAGGACACAATCAGTCCGCGTATACCTGACCTGATTTACGGCGCACAACAAAGTCGGACGATCAAGCGTGAGGGATTGAGCCATTACCGCTATAATCGCCGCCTTTTCATCAGGCTGACCGATTTTTGACATGAGCCAATCCTGCGACCTGATTCAAACAGCACAACGCACCATCCGCCTCGAAATAGAAGCCGTAGAAGGCTTGCTGGCCCATATCGACGCAGATTTCGTACGCGCTTGCGAGATGATTCTGGCCGGTACAGGCCGTGTCGTAGTGGTCGGCATGGGCAAGTCCGGGCACATCGGCAACAAGATTGCCGCCACCCTGGCAAGCACGGGCACCACCGCGTTCTTCGTCCACCCGGCTGAAGCGAGCCATGGCGACATGGGCATGATCACCCGCGACGACATCATTCTGGCGATTTCCAACTCGGGTTCGACCGCCGAAATCGTCACCTTGCTGCCACTGATCAAACGCTTGGGCATCAAGATGATCAGCCTGACCGGCAACCCTGATTCGCCGCTGGCCAAGGCCGCAGAAATCAATCTCAACGTTTACGTCACGCAAGAGGCCTGCCCACTGAACCTGGCCCCTACGTCCTCGACTACCGCCGCACTGGTGATGGGCGACGCACTGGCGGTCGCCCTGCTCGAAGCGCGCGGGTTCACGGCGGAAGACTTTGCCTTCTCCCACCCTGGCGGCGCGCTTGGCAGACGTTTGTTGCTCAAAGTCGAACACGTCATGCATACCGGTGAAGATTTGCCAAAGGTTCAACGCGGCACGCTGCTGCGTGATGCGCTGATGGAAATGACCCACAAGGGCTTGGGCATGACTGCCGTTGTGGAGGCCGATGGCCGCCTCGCCGGGATATTTACCGACGGCGATTTGCGCAGAACCCTGGACCGCAGCATCGATATTCGTCAGGCGAGCATCGACGAAGTGATGACACTCCATGGCAAGACTGCTCGCCCCGAGATGCTTGCAGCCGAGGCGTTGAAAATCATGGAAGACCACAAAATTGGAGCCTTGATCGTGGTCGACAAGAACGACCACCCTATTGGCGCCTTCAACCTGCAAGACCTGCTGCGCGCGGGGGTTATGTAATGAGCGAAGCGACGATGCAGGATCTGCTGCAACGCGGCAAGAACATCAAACTGGCCATTTTCGACGTCGATGGCGTGCTGACGGACGGACGCCTGTACTTTCTCGAAGACGGCAGTGAGTTCAAAACGTTTAATACACTCGATGGCCAAGGCATAAAAATGCTGATTGCCTCGGGCGTGCACACCGCTATCATCAGCGGGCGTCGCACACCGGTGGTCGAGCGCCGCGCGCAGAATCTGGGCATCCAGCACTTGTATCAAGGCCGCGAAGATAAACTGGTCGTTCTTGACGAACTACTTGCCCAACTCAATCTAAGCTATGAACAGGTCGCGTACTTGGGTGACGACCTGCCAGACTTGCCTGTCATTCGGCGCGTTGGCCTTGGCATGGCGGTCGCCAATGCGGCCAGTTTTGTTCGCCAACATGCCCACGGCATTACTCAGGCTCGCGGCGGCGAAGGCGCGGCGCGCGAATTTTGCGAGTTGATCCTTAGCGCTCAAGGCAGCCTTGAAGCGGCCCACGCCGCCTACTTATAGAAGTCATTTATGCTGAGTAAAAAGATTCGCCGGTTTTTGATTCTGGGCGTGCTTGCGCTGATGCTGGCGGCCGCAGGCTACTGGAACATCAGCCCTGAAACCTTTCTGGAGCAGCGGGCTGCACCCGTTGACCCGGCCGCCATCGACTTTTATGCGATGAATGCTCACAGCCTGCAGTTCCTGCCAGACGGCAAGCTTCAATACGACATGACCGCCGACAAGGTCGAACATGTGCAGATTTCCGACATCACCCTGCTGACCAATCCAGATCTGCAACTGTATCGCGGCGCCCTCTTTCCCTGGCATGTCCAGAGCAAGAAGGGAGAAGTGTCTCCCGGCGGCACCGAGGTCGAGCTCATCGATTCAGTACGTATCGCACGCACTGACGAAAAAAACCGGACAACGATTATTACCAGCAGTCGAATGACTGTATTCCCACAGAAGCAATATGCGCAGACCGAGCAAGCCGTTAGAATCGACGGTTTCGGCGGCGTATCCACTGGCACGGGTATGAAAGCGTATTTGAACGACGGCAGGATGCACCTGCTGTCCAACGTAAGAGGACAGTATGAGGCTCGTTAAAACCCTCCCTTTTTTGCTCGGTTTGGGCGCAGCACTGGGAAGCGTGAGCGCCTGGGCTTTGCCGACGGACCGCGATCAGCCTATTCATATTCAGTCTGACGATGCGCAACTCGATGACAAGCAGGGCATTGCCACCTACAAAGGCAATGTCATCATCACCCAAGGCTCCATGAAGATCACGGGCAACACCGTGACCATCACCCGGACGCCAACAGGTGAAGTCGACGTATTTACCGCCGTTGGCAATCTTGCTTACTACGAACAGAAACCTGCCGTCGACAAGCCTATCGTTCAAGCGTACGGCGTGACCATCCAGTACTTCGCCGCCCTTGACCGGATCATCCTGATCGACAAGGCCAAGGTCATCAACGACGGCAATACGTCCGAAGGCGAGAAAATCGTCTATGACACGACGAAACAAATCGTCAATGCCGGCCGCGCCAACGGAGCCAAGGTGACGGCACCACGTCCGCGGATCGACATGGTCATCCAGCCGAAAAACAAACCCGCACCGCAGAAGGCTCCGTAATGGCGACGCTTAAAGCCCAGCATCTGGCTAAAAGCTATAAGGGTCGCCAGGTTGTGCGCGATGTCAGTCTCTCGATCGAGAGCGGGCAAATCGTGGGGCTGCTTGGCCCTAACGGTGCTGGCAAAACCACCTGTTTCTACATGAT
This sequence comes from Pseudomonas sp. 10C3, assembly GCF_036346185.1. Classification (NCBI taxonomy): domain Bacteria; kingdom Pseudomonadati; phylum Pseudomonadota; class Gammaproteobacteria; order Pseudomonadales; family Pseudomonadaceae; genus Pseudomonas; species Pseudomonas sp. 10C3. Next base: position 139,612 of record NZ_JASJVE010000012.1, read on the forward strand.
CGTAGGTTTGGTCCAGGCCGATCAGGGTCGCGTCTTGATCGACGATCAAGACGTCAGCCATCAACCCATGCACGGTCGCGCACGCGCCGGGATCGGCTATCTGCCGCAGGAAGCCTCGATTTTTCGCAAACTGTCGGTTGCCGATAACATCATGGCGATCCTCGAGACCCGCAAGGAACTCGACCGTACAGCGCGTCGCAAGGAGCTGGAAAGCCTGCTGCAGGAGTTCCACATCAGCCACATACGCGACAACCTGGGCATGAGCCTGTCCGGCGGTGAACGCCGTCGTGTGGAAATCGCTCGCGCACTGGCGACTTCGCCAAAATTCATCTTGCTCGATGAACCGTTTGCCGGTGTCGACCCCATTTCCGTCGGCGATATCAAGCAAATCATTTATCACTTGAAAGCCAAGGGCATCGGCGTACTGATCACCGATCACAACGTACGTGACACCCTGGATATTTGTGAAACCGCTTACATCGTCAACGACGGGCAACTGATCGCTGAGGGTGATTCAGAAACCATTCTGGCTAACCAACTGGTTAAAGAGGTTTACCTCGGCCATGAATTCCGCCTGTAAGCTCTGCGGTGTTTCGCTCTTCATCGGCGACGGACGCTAGGGTGCAGTGCTGACAAGAACATTAATTGTCATCACACTCTAGGCAAACACTTAGGTTTCAGGCATATAATTTGCTTAAGTTGGCGCTTCGGCGCCCTGTAGTGGATGGCGCATGTGCGCCGGCGAAATAAGGTGTTAAGCCCCTGCCATGAAACCATCGCTAGTCCTGAGAATGGGCCAGCAGCTGACGATGACACCGCAGCTGCAACAGGCCATCCGCCTCCTCCAATTGTCGACCCTGGACCTTCAACAGGAAATCCAGGAAGCGTTGGAGTCGAACCCTATGCTGGAACGCCAGGAAGAAGGCGACGACTTCGACAATGCCGATCCGTTGGCCGACAACATAGAGAAACCCAATCCTGACGTACAGGAACCTACCTACCAGGAGCCCGCCCCGACGGTGGACAACCTGGAAGAAGGCGACTGGAACGACCGCATCCCCAACGAGCTGCCCGTTGATACCGCTTGGGATGACGTGTATCAGACCAGTGCCAGCAGCCTGCCCAGCAGCAACAACGACGATGACGAATGGGACTTCACCACTCGCACATCGGCCGGCGAGAGCCTGCAAAGCCATCTGTTGTGGCAATTGAATCTGGCCCCCATGTCCGATACTGATCGGTTGATCGCCGTCACGCTGATCGACTGCATCAACAATCAGGGCTACCTGGACGAGTCGCTTGAGGAAATCCTCGATGCCTTCGACCCGGAAATGGATGTCGAACTGGATGAAATCGAAGCAGTACTGCACCGTATCCAGCAATTCGAACCCGCGGGTATCGGCGCTCGCAACCTGAGCGAATGCCTGTCACTGCAATTGCGTCAGCTCCCCGCGAAGACTCGCTGGCTGGCCGAGGCACAACGCTTGGTCGGAGACTTCATCGACCTGCTTGGCAGCCGCGACTACGCTCAGCTGATGCGGCGCATGAAGCTCAAGGAAGACGAACTGCGCCAGGTCATTGAACTGGTGCAGAGCCTCAACCCGCGCCCAGGCTCGCAGATCGAGTCGAGCGAGGCCGAATACGTTGTGCCCGACGTGATCGTGCGCAAAGACAACGAGCGCTGGCTGGTAGAGCTCAATCAAGAGTCCGTGCCCCGTCTGCGGGTCAACCCCCAATACGCAGGGTTCGTCCGCAGGGCCGACACCAGCGCTGACAACACCTTCATGCGCAATCAGTTGCAAGAGGCACGCTGGTTCATCAAGAGCCTGCAGAGCCGCAACGAAACGCTGATGAAAGTGGCCACGCAGATCGTCGAGCACCAGCGCGGCTTTCTTGAGTATGGCGACGAAGCCATGAAACCCTTGGTTCTGCATGACATCGCCGAAGCGGTAGGCATGCACGAATCGACGATTTCACGTGTGACCACGCAAAAATTCATGCATACCCCGCGCGGTATTTACGAACTGAAATATTTCTTTTCCAGTCACGTAAGCACCTCAGAGGGCGGAGAGTGTTCGTCCACGGCCATTCGCGCGATCATCAAAAAACTGGTAGCTGCGGAAAATCAGAAAAAGCCGTTGAGTGACAGCAAGATCGCTGGTTTACTGGAGGCACAAGGCATTCAGGTAGCTCGGCGCACGGTCGCTAAATACCGCGAATCACTTGGGATAGCACCTTCAAGCGAACGCAAGCGATTGATGTAAGGGTGGCCGTACGCCGTAGCGTTCCAGTGGTAGGCATTCAAGCCTGCCTCTTTATGTACTGGCAACGAAGGAGACGCTGTATGCAAGTCAACATCAGTGGACACCAATTGGAAGTGACCAAGCCCCTGCGCGAATACATCGAGCTCAAATTCAAGAAGCTCGAAGGGCACTTTGACAAGATTACCAATGTGCAGGTAACGATGGCAGTCGAGAAACTGAAACAGAAAATCGAAGCCACACTGCACATCCACGGTGGAGAGGTGGTCGCTAACGCAGAACATGACGACATGTATGCGGCAATCGACCTACTCACTGACAAGCTGGACCGACAATTGCTCAAGCATAAGGAAAAGCAGCAGAACATCCTGAAAGGTGCGACTGCTCGCTAACACCCACAACCCATGATCCGACTTGAAAATATCCTGACTGCCGGCCGTTCACTCGTGAACGTGCCGAGCAGCAGTAAAAAAAATGTTCTTGAGCAAGTTGCCAAACTGATCGGCCGTGAAACGGAGCTTGATTCGGACTTGGTACTCACGAGCCTTATTGCCCGCGAAAAACTCGGCTCGACCGGTTTCGGCAATGGCATCGCCATCCCGCATTGCCGGCTGGCGGGCTGCCCAATGCCCATCAGCGCCCTCCTGCACCTCGACACCCCCGTAGATTTTGACGCCATCGACGGCAGGCCTGTAGACCTGCTTTTTGTCCTTCTAGTCCCGGAAGCCGCCACCGACGAACACCTGGAGCTGCTGCGTCAGATAGCCAGCATGCTCGACCGCGCCGATGTGCGCGACCGCCTACGCAGCGCCCAAAGCGATGAAGCGCTTTATCAAGTGGTGCTGGACGTGCAGAACGGCCATTAATGATGCGCATGATCATCGTCAGCGGCCGATCCGGCTCCGGCAAGAGCACAGCACTGGATGTACTGGAAGACAACGGCTTCTATTGCATCGACAACCTGCCTGCAGGCCTGCTCCCGGAGCTGGCTGAACGTGCCCTGATTCATACCGAACTGGCTCAGCCGCTGGTCGCCGTGTCCATCGACGCGCGCAATCTGCCGAGCCATCTGTCGCGTTTTCCCGAATTACTGGAAGAGGTCCGCAGCCGCCACATCCAATGCGATGTGCTGTACCTCGACGCCGATGAAGAGACCCTGCTAAAACGATTCTCTGAAACCCGTCGTCGCCACCCCCTGAGCAGCACCAACCGCTCGCTTGCCGAAGCGATACGTGACGAGAGCAACCTGCTTGGGCCGATCATCGATCTGGCCGATCTGAAAATCAACACCACGCACCTGAACCTCTATCAACTACGTGACATGCTCAAACTGCGCCTGCTGAACAAGCCGGAGCCAGGCACCGCGTTTCTGGTTGAGTCGTTTGGTTTCAAACGTGGCATGCCAGTAGATGCTGATCTTGTATTCGATGTGCGCTGCCTGCCCAATCCCTACTGGAAGCCGGAGTTGCGCGAACTGTCCGGGCTCGACCAGCCCGTAGCCGATTATTTGACGGCACAGCCGGATGTAGAAGAGATGTTCCAGGACATCTACGCGTACCTGAACAAATGGTTGCCACGCTTTGCAGCCAGCAACCGCGCCTACGTGACTATTGCCATTGGCTGCACCGGCGGGCACCACCGCTCTGTCTACCTGACCGAGCGCCTGGGTCAGGTCTTGCAACAATCCCTCAAGAACGTTCAGGTCCGCCACCGCGACCTCAGCTGAAAGGACCCTCATCGCGATGCCCGTTCGTCAAATCACTATCATCAACAAGCTTGGCTTGCACGCGCGCGCCGCCGCTAAATTCGTCGGCGTCGCCGGAAGATTCCCCTGCCAGATCAGAGTAGGTCGCGCGCCCGACAGCATGGTCGACGGCAAAAGCATCATGGCCGTGATGATGCTGGCAGCAGGAAAAGGCACCGATATCCACCTGCATACTGAAGGCGAAGACGAACAGGCAGCACTCGAAGACTTGATTGAGCTGATCAACAATCGGTTTGATGAAGGCGAGTGACAGCAGGCGACGGACCGTATTGACTCATTCGCGGGCAGGCCTGGAGCTATTAAAAAAATCTATGTGATTGGAATACGAGAGGTGAGCTTTCGTAAATCTGTAGACCCCGGGTCAAACCCAAACCTGCCGGAAGCCCGTGCCGGGCTTATTCGCAGACAAGTCAGCGCCTACCTCGACCGAGTTTACTGTGTGACAGTGCCGCGTATTGAGGCCGCTCGTACATTAAGATTAAGGCGCTTCGTGCAGCGAGCATGAAGCGCCTTTTTTAATGCAGATCAGCTACCCGCAACCGTCATGCGCTCGATCAACACAGAGCCTGTGCGGATATTGCTGCGCAGTTCGAGATCGCTGCCGACGGCGACGATTTGTTTGAACATGTCGCGCAGGTTGCCGGCGATGGTGACTTCCTGAACCGGGAACTGGATTTCGCCGTTCTCGACCCAAAAGCCTGCCGCTCCACGAGAGTAGTCGCCGGTGACCATATTCAAACCACTGCCCATCAACTCAGTGACCAGCAAGCCGCGACCCATGCGGCGCAGCAGCGCTGCCTGATCTTCCACACCGTGGGTGACGAACAGGTTATGCACGCCGCCTGAGTTGGCTGTACTCGGCAAACCTAGCTTGCGGCCTGAGTAAGTACCCAGAACGTAGGACACTAAATCGCCATTCTCCACAAATGGTTTGGCATAGGTTGCCAAGCCATCACCGTCGAACGCCGAGCTCCCCATGGCGCGCATCAGGTGCGGCCGTTCGTCGAGAGTCAGCCATTCAGGAAACAGGCGCTGCCCCATCGCTCCTTCCAGAAAGGATGATTTGCGATACAGATTGCCGCCGGAAATGGCGGACAAAAGATGGCCAAACAAGCTGCCCGCCAATTCCGCAGCGAACAACACCGGAACTTCACACGTCGGTACCGGGCGCGCACCCAAGCGGCTGGCCGCACGCTGTGCCGCGCGACGGCCAATGCTTTGTGCGTCCGCCAACAACTCGCCCTGGCGACTCACGTCGTACCAGTAGTCGCGCTGCATCTGCCCTTCGCCCTCGGCGATCATCACGCAGCTCAAGCTGTGGCGTGTCGAGGCAGAGCCGCCAACAAAACCGTGGCTATTGCCATACACGCGACACCCTTGATGGGTGTTGAGCGTGGTGCCGTCGGCATTTTTGATCCGGCTGTCGGCATCGAACGCCGCCGCCTCACAGATCAAGGCACGCTCAATGGCTTGTTCCGGGGTGATATCCCACGCGTGGAATAGATCAAAGTCTGGCTGTTCTTTAGCCATCAGCGCAGCGTCGGCGAGGCCGGAGCATTCATCTTCGGAGGTGTGTTTGGCAATCGCCAACGCCGCCGCTACGGTTTCGCGAATAGCGTCAGCGCCACTGGCGGAGGTACTGGCCGAGCCTTTGCGCTGACCGACATACAAGGTGATACCAAAGCCCTGATCGCGATTGAACTCGACAGTTTCCACTTCACGCTGGCGAACCGTGGTCGACAAGCCCTGCTCCAGGGACACCGCCACTTCACAGGCGCTTGCGCCCTGACGCTTGGCTTCGGCAATGATTTGCTCGACCTGTTCTTGCAGTGCAGGCAAGGCTTGCGGGCCTACGCTTTGAGCTGTACTCATGACTTTCTCCATCAAATTCTGCTTTCGGCACAAGCCGAATACCGACCGGGCCGGACAAGTGGCCCCTGACTGGTTATCATGGCGGCGTTTATTAGCGGACTGCCCCCATGGTTGATTCTTACGACGACTCCCTCGATGAGGGTAAAAGCAAAACTCAGGTCAAACGCGAGCTTCATGCTCTGGTTGACCTTGGCGAGCGCCTGACAACACTCAAGCCTGACTTGCTGGCGAAACTGCCCTTGACCGACGCGCTGCGCCGGGCCTTGGCCGAAGCGCCCAAGCACACCGCAAACATTGCGCGTAAACGGCATATCCTGTTCATCGGCAAGCTGATGCGCGATCAAGACCTGGACGCCATTTTGGTGTTGCTTGATCAACTTGATGCCTCCACTCGCCAATACAACGAACGTTTTCACGGTCTGGAACGCTGGCGTGATCGCTTGATCACAGGCACCGACGACGTACTCGAGAAGTTTGTCGGCGACTATCCGGAAGCAGATCGTCAGCAACTGCGTTCGCTTATACGCCAGGCCCAGCATGAACTTGCCCAAAGCAAGCCACCTGCCGCCAGCCGCAAACTGTTCAAGTACATCCGCGACCTGGACGACATAAAGCGCGGCCTGCGCTAGTGTTCAAGCACCGAATGAGTCGCACCCTGCGATTCATTCGGCGCAGTCTTTCAGGACCCCGTACCGCCTACCGTGATCGCATCGATCTTCAAGGTCGGCTGACCGACACCTACTGGCACTGACTGACCGTCTTTGCCGCAGGTGCCCACGCCGCTGTCCAACGCCAGGTCGTTACCGACCATCGACACTCGACTCATGGCTTCAGGCCCATTACCGATCAAGGTCGCACCTTTGACTGGCGCAGTGATTTTACCGTCTTCGATCAAATAGGCCTCACTGGTCGAAAACACGAATTTGCCGCTGGTGATATCAACCTGACCGCCGCCGAGGTTGGCGCAGTAGATACCCCTCTTCACCGACGCGATGATTTCCTCCGGGTCGCTTTGCCCGGCCAGCATGTAAGTGTTGGTCATGCGGGGCATTGGCAGGTGCGCATAGGACTCGCGACGACCGTTACCGGTACGTGCCACGCCCATCAACCGAGCGTTGAGCTTGTCCTGCATGTAACCCTTGAGCACGCCGTTTTCGATCAGCGTGGTGCAGTGGGTCGGCGTGCCTTCATCGTCCACCGTCAACGAGCCTCGACGACCGGCCAGCGTGCCATCATCGACGATAGTGCACAGCTTGGACGCCACCATTTCACCCATTCGCCCGCTATACGCCGAGCTGCCTTTGCGGTTGAAATCGCCTTCCAGACCATGGCCAACCGCTTCGTGCAGCAGTACGCCGGACCAACCGGAACCGAGCACCACCGGCAACGTGCCAGCAGGTGCGGGGATCGCTTCAAGATTCACCAGTGCCTGACGCAACGCTTCACGGGCATAACCCATGGCACGGTCATCCGTGAGGAAGTACCGGTAATCGGTACGCCCGCCACCGCCATGACCACCTCGTTCGCGTCTGCCATTCTGCTCGACGATAACACTGACATTAAAACGCACCAGCGGACGCACATCCGCCGCCAGGCTGCCATCGGTGGACGCGATCAGAATCCGCTCCCAAACCCCGGCCATGCTGACCGTGACCTGCTGAATACGTGCATCCAATGCTCGCGTGGCAACGTCGATGCGCTTGAGCAGCTCGACCTTTTCCGCGCGCGTCATCACGTCCAGAGGGTTGTCCGGCGCATACAACTGGGCCACATCCTGCGTGGTGAATGCTTGCACCTGACCTTCCTGCCCGGCGCGGGAAATCGAACGCGCAGCACGTGCGGCAAGGCTCAGGGCCTCAGGGGTAATCGCATTGCTGTAGGCAAATCCGGTTTTCTCACCCGATTGCGCCCGTACACCGACGCCCTGATCGAGGTTGAAACTGCCTTCCTTGACGATGCCGTCTTCCAACGACCAGGACTCGGAAATCTGCCCCTGGAAATACAGGTCAGCCGCATCGATCCCTGGGCCAGCCAGCTCGCCCAGTACCGACTGCAAGCTGTCGAGGCTCAGGCCGCCAGGCGCTAAAAGGTGTTCGCTGACAGAGGACAAGTCGCTCATATTCACTCCGAGGTGTGCGCAGGCCGCAATGCGTCCCGCGAAAAAAATCGCCGGTGATCAGACACCGGCATCCGCGCCCGTATGGACGCCTGTTCATCGCTATCACGTTCGGCCAGCAGCACCGCTTCGCCCTGGGCCTGCTCAGCCAGCACGCGCCCCCAAGGGTCGATGATCGCAGCATGCCCGTAGGTTTCCCTTGGACCGGGGTGCAGTCCCCCTTGCGCCGCCGCCAGCACATAGCACTGGGTCTCTATCGCACGCGCCCGGATCAGGATGTCCCAATGCGCGGCACCGGTGACAGCAGTGAAGGCCGACGGTGCAGTGATCAATTGCGCACCCGCTTCACGCAGCGCGCTATACAACTCAGGGAAGCGCAGGTCGTAACACACGCTCAAACCCAGACGTCCCACCGGCGTATCGGCGACCACCACATTGTCACCATGGGCGTAATCATCCGACTCCCGATAACGCCCACGGTTGTCGGCAACGTCCACATCGAACAAATGCAGTTTGTCATAGCGTGCCACTTGCTCGCCGTGTTCATCGATCAGCAATGAACACGCGGTGACTTTACCCCGCGGCCGATCAGCCGGTGGTAGCGGTAACGTGCCAGCCACTATCCATAATTTGAGGTCGCGAGCGGCCAGTTTCAACCATGGCAGGATCGGACCCTGGCCTTGAGCCTCGGCGCGACCGATATCGGCAACGTCGCGACGGCCCATGGCGGCAAAATTTTCCGGGAGCACCGCCAGGCGCGCTCCAGACTCGGCAGCCTGTTCAAGCAGGCGGCGAGCGTGAGTCAGATTGACCAGGACATCGCTCTGGCTGACCATTTGAACTACAGCAAAAGACATGGCGCGCTCCGGACAAGACGTGCCACCACTGTACTCCATGGCGCGCTATTGAGGTTTTTCAAAGGGTTTGTCGAACGTGATCTTCGGCTCTTTCCAAGGGCCTTCAACGCGGTACTGCACACTAGCGAATCGCGCCACGCGGTCACCCAGCAGTTTGTCGACCAGGAACAAGGCCCCACCAATGGCCGGCGCGCCGACGAGTAACGCCGCAATCGGCAAGTTATTGGTCACCGGCAATGTCACCAGTAGCTTGGCATCGACCCGGTCGTTGACCATGTCCAGCGTGCCCTCAAGTTCAATATTGCTCGACGGTCCGGTCAGGGTGATCGGGTTACGGGTCACGTACACCCCATCACTGGAGACCAGCAGCCCTTTGACCCGGTCGTAACTCAAGCCCTTGCCAAGCAAGTCCGAGAAGTCCAGGCGCAAACGACGACCTATGGAGTTGAAGTTGAGCAGACCGAACACCCTCAGGGCTTGGGCGCCCCCCTCCACTTCAACGAACTGGCCGGAGCGCAACGTGGCATCCAGGCTGCCCGAGTAGCGCTTGATCCCAATCCAGGCAGGCGAACCGGGCCAACGGCCGTCGGCGTTCAGCTCGAACGTATCGCTGGTCACGGTGGGTGCAAAACCCCAAGCCTTCAGTACATCCGCAATATTCTTGCCGCCGACACGGCCCTTGTACCAGCTGCTGGTCGATCCCGGCGCGCCTTCCCAGCCACCGTCGCCCTGTAACAACATCCCCTTGAGCCCCATACTCAAATCGGAAAGCCGCACGCCCGCAGCGGTTGGCCTGGTTTTGAGCGACCACGCTCCGATCAACTGATCACCCTGGAACAACTGAGAGACCTTGATATCCATCGCCGGAATCTGCCGTGGATCGACATCGACCAGTGGGTCCTTGCCATTCTCTACCGCCGCTGCATTGGGATCAGGCGCAGGCAAACGCACGTAGAGAAGGTCAATGCCAATAGGGGCGGCTTTTGCATCGGGCAGGCTGGCCGTGCCCTTGAGCAAGGCGCTGTCGACCGCCAAAGACCAGGAGGCGTCTTTTCGATTGAGCTGCACATCGACCTGATCAAGCGTGGTGCCCAGCGCATTCAATTTTCCAATCTGCAGGTTTGCGCTACGCAGTAACTGCTTGGCGCTGCCCCCGGGATCATTACCAGCGTAGCGTTCGACGATGGTTTTCCATGGCGCAATGTCCAACTCGGACAGTGCCCCGCGCACTCTTAAACCTTTAGGGTCAGGCAGAACCGCAGCGTCCGTGCCGAGAAAAAGCTCGCCCCGGCCTTCTGCGATATTGCCGCCTGGCGCCACGAATGCCAGATTGGCCAAAGCATCGTAAGTGGCCCAGTAACGCCGGTCAGCGCCGCGCAAGGTCATGCGAAACTCGCTCTCTCGCACGTCATCAGCCGTTTTGCCAAAGGGTGCAGGAAGATCGACAGCCAAACCTTTTAGGTTTGAGTTGACCCGCAGTTGACTGTCGGCCCCGTCAAGGGTGATCTGCACCTGGTACGGCAAGTCACCGGACACCGGCAACGGCTGAGTATCGCCGAGCCAATCGGTGAGTTTCTTCAGTGCAACCTGACCATTGGCGACGACTCGGGTGGTGATCGCCCCCGGTTTTCCTTCCGCATAAATCTGCGCGGTGATCGGCCGCTCAAACGCTTGAGCGCGTATGCCGCTGCCGCTCAAGCCCTTGGCGTTGTCGAAACGGAATGCCCCCTTGAGCTGAGTCAACTCCAGCGGCGGCTCGCTCAGCTTCAAGCGTGCAGCGGCGGTATTGAAGTCCACTGCAATCTTCTGCCCTTCGCCTTTAGCCAGGGGAATGTCCAACTTCAGCTTGCCCTGCAACGAACCGTCGCCTTGCCAGCCCGCAAACATATCCGCCGTGCCGATGGGGGCCTCCTGAAGAATCTTCAGGCCATCACCCAAACCACCGACGAAATCACCGTCGACCAGCAAGTGACTGACTTGCCCGTTAGTCACATGCGGAATATTGACCTGGACATTGCTGACCTGGGTATCCAGAAGCCTGCCCTTGCTGGCTTTGATGCGGACTCCGCTGTCCTCGACGAATACATCCCCGTCCACGCCATTGAGCTGTGGCCAGCCCGGCTGGAACGCCAGCGAGGCGTCGTGCACCTTGAAAAACAGACTGATGCTGCGCGCAGCGGCTGTTGCATCGCTTCTGAGCGAGCCTTGATACTGGAAGAACCCCTGATCCACCGCGCCTCCCAGGATCGCGGTGCGCAGCCATCCGTCCAGTGCCGGGCTGAGCACGGCTGGCAGGTACTTGGCAGTGTAACGACCGTCACCCTCGACCATGCCGACCCGAAGATCCATGTAGTCTTCCTGGGTGCTATCGAAATGCAGGCGTATCAGAAAGTCGCTGGCGATTTTTCCTTCGTCGCCCACCACTTGGATGTACGGGGCAATCAGGGTAAAGCCTTGCTCATCCAGCTTCCAGGTCAGCCGGGCATTGGCCTTTCGGTATTGCCAGGGATGAGTGAATATCGGGTACAAATGCAGCATGAAGTCATCCGTAGCCAGGCGCAGTTCGCCTTGCCCCAGATCACCGCTGATGCTGCCGCTGACATTCCCGGCCGCCGGTGCGCCGTGATAGGCATTGAAGCCGACCTTGTCCAGATTGGCCGCAAAGCTTAGACGTTTGTCGCCCTCGGCTTGTGGCCGGTAATCGAGCAGCACGTTGCGCAATCCACCCGTGACTTTCAGGTTGTCGAGCACCGTCATCAGCGCGTCCGGTAATGGCGCCAGGGAATCGAGTATCGGGGTGATCGGCGTCAGGTCCAGGCGATCGGCCTGCACATGCCAAAGCTCTTCAACGTCCGGGGTCGCGTCCTGCTGCTTGAGCTGAATGCGGCTTTCCCAACGTTTGTCGCCAAGGTTCATGGCCAATGACTCAAGCGACAGGCTGAAACCACTGTTACTGCGCTGGAACCAGGCGTTGAGTGCCAGATTATCGATTTTCGTCGCCTTGCGAGCGGCATAGACCCCTTTCAACAGCGGGGCATTGACTCGCGCCACAGCACTTTGCAGCGTGCCTTTGCCCCAGGTCAGCCAGAACTCACCGCCAGCCTTGAGTGTGGAGACCGTCCATTGCCGGGTCAGGCTGGCCGGCAACCAGCGCGCCCAGTCACTCTGCGGCAGGCTCAAGTAGACATCGGCCTCGCCATCACGCCAGTTTTCCGCCTGCACCCGCGAGCGCAGGTTGAGCGCCATCGGCTGACCATCAGGCAAAGTCATACGCGCGTCCAGGCGCTGACTGCTGCTCCCGGTGCGCAAACTGAAGCTGACGTACGTGAGGGTCGAAGGCGCCTGTTCGTATGGCTGAAAGGTGATCTGGCTGTCGAGCAACGACAGCTCTGCAACCGCCTGCATCTGGGTCAACAACTGTTCCGGGTCGAAGGGCTTATCGTCCTTGACCGGCAAACCCTGAAGCGCCCAATGGCCATCCTTGTCTTCTTTGAGACTCAGTTGCAGGCCATTGAATTCCAGGTGAGCGATGCGCACTTCACGGGCCAACAGGCTGGCCCAGATGTCAGGCACCGCCCGCACATTGTCCAGCCGCAGGGCACTGGCGCCCTCGCCCACCATCACATCGTGAGCCAGCAGTGTTGGGGTAAAACCGTGCCAGCGACCTTCGAGGCTGCCAATACTCAACGGCATATTCAGCGCCGCGCGGGCCTCGGTTTCAACTTCACCACGGTACTCGGCCACCAAGGGCACTAGCTGTCGGCCGAGGCTGACATACAGCGCCGTCAAGACTAACCCCAAAGCGCACACGCCCAGACTCCAGCGAGTCAAGGCGGCAAGAAAACGCGTCAGACGCTCCATGTCAGCTGGCCCTCAGGGCTGAAGGCTGCGCGTGCAGGCGACGCGGCCGTGCAGTCATCGATGGGGTCAGGAATTGCTCATTTGCCACGCAGAGTTCTCATTAGAAGGCTTCCTGCCATTAGTACTGAAGCTGACGGATTGTTGGTGAGTTAGAGCAACACCACGTCATATTGTTCTTGGGAATACATGGTCTCGACCTGAAAACGAATGGTACGACCGATAAAACCTTCCAGCTCGGCAACGTTACCCGACTCTTCATCGAGCAAACGGTCCACGACTTTCTGATTGGCTAATACACGATAGCCTTCCGCTTGATAAGCGCGGGCTTCACGCAATATTTCGCGAAAAATTTCATAACAGACCGTCTCGGGCGTCTTCAACTTGCCGCGCCCCTGGCAACTGCTGCAAGGCTCGCACAGCACTTGTTCAAGGCTTTCGCGGGTGCGCTTGCGGGTCATCTGCACCAGGCCCAACTCGGTAATACCGATGATGTTGGTTTTGGCGTGATCACGCTCCAGTTGTTTCTCCAACGTACGCAGGACCTGGCGTTGGTGCTCGCCATCCTCCATGTCGATGAAGTCGATGATGATGATCCCGCCCAGATTGCGCAGGCGCAATTGACGGGCAATCGCGGTGGCCGCTTCCAGGTTGGTCTTGAAGATGGTCTCTTCGAGGTTTCGATGACCGACGAACGCCCCGGTGTTCACGTCAATGGTGCTCATCGCTTCGGCTGGATCGATGACCAGATACCCGCCGGATTTGAGTGGCACTTTGCGGTCTAGGGCTTTCTGGATTTCATCTTCGACACCGTACAGGTCGAAAATGGGTCGCTCCCCTGGGTAATGCTCCAGGCGATCCGCGATTTCCGGCATCAGCTCGGCGACAAATTGGGTGGTCCGCTGGAAGGTCTCGCGCGAATCGATACGGATCTTCTCGATGCGCGGGCTGACCAAATCCCGCAGGGTGCGCAGGGCCAGGCCCAGGTCTTCATAAATAACGCTGGGGGCTCCCACGGTCTTGATCTGCTCGCCGATCTGATCCCAGAGACGGCGCAGGTAGCGGATATCCATCAGGATTTCATCCGCACCAGCGCCTTCAGCTGCCGTGCGCAGGATGAAACCGCCGGCCTCCTTGATACCTTCCAGCGCAACACAATCGGTGACCACCTTTTTAAGACGCTCGCGCTCGGCTTCGTCTTCGATTTTCAAGGAGATCCCGACGTGGGAGGTTTTGGGCATGTACACCAGATAGCGCGACGGGATCGACAATTGCGTGGTCAGACGCGCACCTTTGCTGCCAATCGGGTCTTTGGTGACCTGCACTACCAAGCTCTGGCCTTCATGCACCAGCGCACTGATGCTTTCAACGGCCGGACCTTCGCGCATTGAAATTTCCGACGCATGAATGAACGCTGCGCGGTCCAGGCCGATGTTGATGAAGGCCGCTTGCATGCCGGGTAGAACCCGTACGACTTTGCCTTTATAAATGTTGCCGACGATGCCGCGACGCTGGGTCCGCTCAACGTGGACTTCCTGCAGCACACCGTTCTCAACCACGGCAACACGCGACTCCATCGGCGTGATGTTGATCAGAATCTCTTCACTCATGGTTTATTACCTTCCAGGCGTTGCCAACAGGGTATGCCGAAACGGCCAAGAAGTTCTGCGGTTTCGCACAACGGCAATCCGACCACCGCCGAATAACTGCCGTGCAGATCGGCGACAAAAATAGCCGCCAGCCCCTGAATCGCGTAACCGCCTGCTTTGTCGTGTGGCTCGCCGCTGGCCCAGTAAGCCTTGGCTTCCTCAACCTGAATCGAGCGAAAGCGCACCAGACTGCGGACCACACGGGTTTCACAACGCTGGTTGTTGATCACAGCGATGGCAGTCAGCACTTCGTGTTCATGGCTGGACAAGGCGCTCAACATCGCCAGGGCATCGGCTTCGTCGACCGGCTTGCCGAGGATTTTTCCATTGAGCGCCACGGCGGTGTCAGCACCGATCACACAAGGGCTGGAGCCCCCTTCGCTGACTGCCAGCAACGCCAGACCGGCCTCGGCTTTGCCTCGCGCAAGCCGTTCGACGTAGGCCATCGGGGCCTCGTCGGGCAAAGGGGTTTCATCGATCTGTGCACTGAGCGAAGTAAAAGGCACGCCTATCTGCGTCAGCAGTTCACGGCGACGGGGTGAGCCCGAAGCCAGATAGAGCGGGGGCATAAGGACATCTCCCTGTCAGTGATCGTGGGCGTTGCCACTCTGCAATACGCGCTACGCAAAACATGTCACGGGGCGAAACGTCAGGCGAATGTGAATCCGCCTAATTGATACTCAAGCGGTTACGCAACCCTCGCAGGCCATAACTCACCCACGGCCACAATAACGCGCTGACCAGCGCTGGCAACACCAGTGCAAGCGTCGGCTGACGATTGCCGGTCAAGGCGCTGAGCCAGAGCTGAGCCAACTGCGCCAGACCGAAAATCACCAGAATCACCAGACTTTGTTGCCACATCGGGAACATACGCAAGCGCTGCTGCAACGACAACACAAGGAAGGTAATCAGGGTCAGGATCAGCGCGTTCTGCCCCAGCAACGTGCCATACAGCACGTCCTCGGCCAGACCGAGCAGCCAGGCGGTGGTCATACCGATTTTGTGCGGTAACGCCAATGCCCAGAAAGCCAATAGCAGTGCCAGCCATAGCGGGCGAAAGATTTCCATGAACTGCGGCAATGGTGAAACGCTCAGCAGTAAACCTACCGCGAACGTGAACCAGACCACCCAGCCGTTTTTTGCACGGGCGAGATTAACCATTATTGCCTCTCCCGAGGGGTAGCAGGCGCGGCGACCGCTGGCTTGGACGTAGCGGGCTTGGCGACCGGTTTCGACACAGCGGTTGCCGGTGAATGAGTGGCAGACGCTGCAGGCGCGTGGGCAGGCGCAGCGGACGCAGGATTTGCATGCGTAGCCGCCGGGATCGTCGGCGCAGTAGCGGGTGCATGGGCCGCAGCGGGATTGGCTGGGGTTGCGGCAGGGTCGGCTGCTTGCCGATCAATCGCTTCCTGGGCTTGCGCCGCATCGGCGGCGCGCTGCTCAGGCGAGCGGCTATCACTGAACACCAGCAACAGGTAACGACTGCGATTCAGCGCAGCGGTCGGCACCGCACGCACGATGGCGAACGGCTGACCGGAGTCATGGATCACTTCTTTGACCGTCGCCACCGGATAACCTGCCGGGAAGCGCTGACCGAGGCCGGAACTCACCAGCAAATCGCCTTCCTTGATATCAGCGGTGTCGGCGACGTGGCGTAATTCCAGGCGCTCCGGGTTACCGGTGCCGCTGGCAATGGCACGCAGACCGTTACGATTGACCTGCACAGGAATGCTGTGGGTCGTGTCTGTCAGCAGCAGGACCCGTGAGGTGTAGGGCATCAGTTCGACCACCTGCCCCATCAAGCCACGGGCATCGAGTACCGGCTGACCGAGGACCACCCCATCGCGCTCGCCTTTGTTGATGATGATGCGATGCGTGAAGGGGTTGGGGTCCATGCCGATCAACTCGGCCACTTCGACCTTTTCATTGACCAGTGCGGAAGAGTTGAGCAACTCGCGCAGACGTACGTTCTGCTCGGTCAAGGCCGCCAGTTTTTGCAGGCGCCCTTGCAGGAGCAAGGCTTCGGTCTTGAGCTTTTCGTTTTCGGCGATCAGTTCGGTACGACTGCCGAACTGGCTGGCGACACCCTGGTACAAGCGCTGTGGTAGATCAGCGACCCAGTACGACTGCATCAACACCAGTGACATCTGACTGCGAACGGGCTTGAGCACCGTAAAGCGGGCATCCACTACCATCAGCGCAACCGACAACACCACCAGCACCAACAGGCGCACGCCCAGAGAGGGACCTTTTGCGAAAAGCGGTTTAATAGGCCGCTCCTCCCAGGCATGTTTTTGCTGGGTTGAGCTTCAACGGGTTGTGCTTATTCGGCATGGAACCGGCCTGGACGCAGATTGAGAAGTTGAACACCAAATGTTGGCGTCAGCCCAACGCATACAGGTAGCACTACTGAGTGCTACCTGTAAACGGGGCCACGTGGAGAGTCGTCCGGCGAACTTATTCGCTGGAGAGCAGATCCATGGTGTGCTTATCCATCATTTCCAGGGCACGACCACCGCCACGAGCAACGCAGGTCAGCGGGTCTTCGGCAACGATCACCGGCAAACCGGTTTCCTGAGCCAGCAGTTTGTCCAGGTCACGCAGCAACGCGCCACCACCCGTGAGCACCAGACCGCGTTCGGCGATGTCCGAAGCCAGTTCCGGCGGCGATTGTTCCAGGGCGCTTTTCACCGCCTGAACGATAGTCGCCAAGGACTCCTGCAGTGCTTCAAGCACTTCGTTGGAGTTCAGGGTGAAGGCACGTGGAACGCCTTCGGCCAGGTTACGACCACGTACGTCGACTTCACGTACTTCACCGCCCGGGTAGGCCGTACCAATCTCCTGCTTGATGCGTTCTGCAGTCGACTCACCGATCAGGCTGCCGTAGTTACGGCGCACATAGGTGATGATCGCTTCGTCGAAACGGTCGCCGCCCACGCGCACGGATTCGGCATACACCACACCGTTGAGGGAGATCAGCGCGATTTCAGTGGTACCACCACCGATATCGACCACCATCGAACCGCGAGCTTCTTCAACCGGCAGACCTGCACCGATTGCCGCAGCCATTGGCTCTTCGATCAGAAACACTTCGCGAGCGCCCGCACCCAGAGCTGATTCACGGATCGCCCGGCGCTCCACCTGGGTGGATTTGCACGGTACGCAGATCAGCACACGAGGGCTAGGCTGCAGAAAGCTGTTTTCGTGAACCTTGTTGATGAAGTACTGCAGCATTTTTTCGCACACACTGAAATCGGCGATAACACCGTCTTTCATTGGGCGAATAGCTGCAATATTGCCTGGAGTCCGGCCCAGCATACGCTTGGCCTCCATCCCGACAGCAACGACGCTCTTCTGATTACCGTGGGTGCGAATGGCCACAACCGACGGTTCATTCAGAACAATACCGCGCTCTCGCACGTAAATAAGGGTGTTGGCAGTGCCCAGGTCGATAGACAGATCGCTGGAAAACATGCCACGCAGTTTCTTGAACATGGGAAAGGGACCCTAGGCAACGCGTGGGTAAAAAAGTGCGGCAAACTCTAACAACGACAGGGATTTTGGGCAAGGAGCCAATATGTTAAATTGGCTGTTTTTCCGAGCACGACCCTAGACGTTCGCGGCCTTATGACCGTAGAAATGCGATAGTGTTCCGACAATCTACCACACGGATGACATCCGTTTGCTTTCCACTGGAGAATCCCATGGCGCTTGAACGCTCCGACGTGGAAAAAATCGCTCATTTGGCTCGACTTGGCCTCAATGACGCCGATATTCCGCGTACTACCGAAGCACTTAATAGTATCCTCGAACTGGTCAGCCAGATGCAGGCCGTCGATACCAGCGGTATAGAGCCCCTTGCGCACCCGCTGGAGGCCTCTCAACGTCTGCGTGCGGACGTCGTGACCGAGCGAAATAATCGCGAGACTTACCAAGCCATCGCACCAGCGGTCGAAAAAGGCCTGTATCTGGTTCCGAAAGTCATCGAGTAAGGGAAAGAGCCTGCAATGCATCAATTGACTCTGGCCGAGATCGCCCGCGGACTCGCCGACAAAAAGTTTTCTTCCGAAGAATTGACCCGGGTTCTGCTGGCGCGTATCGCCCAGCTCGACCCGCAGCTCAATAGCTTCATCACACAGACCGAAGCGCTGGCGATCAGCCAGGCGCAAGCTGCCGATGCTCGCCGCGCAGCCGGTGAGAGCGGTCCGCTGCTGGGCGCGCCACTGGCGCATAAAGACTTGTTCTGCACTGAGGGCGTACGCACCAGCTGCGGCTCGAAGATGCTCGACAACTTTACATCACCGTATGACGCAACCGTAGTTGCCAAGCTCGCGGCTGCCGGCACGGTCACGCTGGGCAAGACCAACATGGACGAATTCGCCATGGGTTCTGCCAATGAATCGAGCTACTACGGCCCGGTGAAAAACCCGTGGAACCTCGAATACGTTCCCGGCGGTTCGTCCGGTGGTTCGGCAGCCGCCGTTGCCGCTCGTCTGATACCTGCTGCAACGGGCACTGACACCGGCGGATCGATTCGCCAACCGGCAGCGCTGACCAACCTTACCGGCCTGAAACCGACGTACGGTCGCGTTTCGCGCTGGGGCATGATCGCTTATGCCTCCAGCCTCGATCAGGCCGGCCCGCTTGCGCGTAACGCGGAAGACTGTGCCCTGCTCCTGCAAGGCATGGCCGGTTTCGATCCAAAGGACTCGACCAGCATCGACGAGCCTGTGCCGGATTATTCCGCCTGCCTCAATGGCTCGCTGCAAGGCCTGCGCATCGGCATCCCGAAAGAATACTTCGGCGCGGGTCTCGACCCGCGCATCGCCGAGCTGGTACTTGAAAGCGTCAAGGAGCTGGAAAAGCTCGGTGCCGTGGTCAAGGACGTCAGCCTGCCGAACCTGCAACACGGGATCCCGGCCTATTACGTGATCGCCCCGGCGGAAGCATCCTCCAACCTCTCGCGCTTCGACGGTGTGCGGTTTGGCTATCGCTGCGAAGACCCGAAAGACCTGACCGATCTGTACAAGCGCTCACGCGCCGAAGGCTTCGGCCCGGAAGTTCAGCGGCGGATCCTGGTCGGTGCTTACGTACTGTCGGCCGGTTACTACGACGCTTATTACCTGCAAGCGCAGAAAGTCCGGCGCCTGATCAAGAACGACTTCATGAACGCGTTCGCTGAAGTCGACGTGATCCTCGGTCCGACCACGCCTAACCCGGCCTGGAAAATCGGCGCCAAGAACAACGACCCGATTTCTGCCTATCTGGAAGATTTCTACACCATTACCGCCAACCTCGCGGGCCTGCCGGGCTTGTCCATGCCTGCCGGTTTCGTCGAGGGCCTGCCGGTCGGCGTGCAACTGCTCGCCCCGTACTTCCAGGAAGGCCGCCTGCTCAACGTCGCGCATCAGTATCAGCAAGTCACTGACTGGCACACCCGCGCCCCCCAGGGATTTTGAAAGCTGCTGCGCTCGGTAATACTGCGTTGAAAACTGGCTCGCAATGCTCATTGACTAAAGTCAACTCCGCTTGCTCGCCAGTTTCCGCCTTGTCTTGCCGTCGCTCGCTACACTTTCAAATCTCCCTGGCATTTTTTGAGGAATGAACATGCAATGGGAAGTTGTGATCGGGCTGGAAATTCACACCCAGCTCGCCACCCAATCGAAGATTTTCTCCGGCAGCAGCACCACATTCGGTTCTGAGCCCAACACCCAGGCCAGCCTGATCGACCTGGGCATGCCAGGCGTGTTGCCGGTGCTGAACGAAGAAGCGGTGCGCATGGCGGTCAAGTTCGGTCTGGCGATTGATGCCGAGATCGGTCAGCACAATGTGTTCTCGCGCAAGAACTACTTCTACCCGGACTTGCCCAAGGGCTACCAGATCAGCCAGATGGAGCTGCCAATCGTCGGCAAAGGCCACCTGGATATCACGCTGGAAGACGGCACGGTCAAACGGGTCGGCATTACCCGCGCGCACCTGGAAGAAGATGCGGGCAAAAGCCTGCATGAAGACTTCAGCGGCATGACTGGGATTGACCTCAACCGCGCTGGCACGCCATTGCTGGAAATCGTGTCCGAGCCGGACATGCGCACCGCCAAGGAGGCCGTGGCTTACGTCAAGGCGATCCACGCGCTGGTTCGTTACCTGGGCATCTGCGATGGCAACATGGCCGAAGGTTCGCTGCGCTGCGACTGTAACGTGTCGATCCGGCCAATGGGCCAGGTTGAATACGGCACGCGTTGCGAGATCAAGAACGTCAACTCGTTCCGCTTCATCGAGAAGGCGATCAACACCGAAGTACAACGCCAGATCGAGCTGATCGAAGACGGCGGCCGGGTCATCCAGCAAACCCGCCTGTACGACCCAGCCAAAGACGAAACCCGCTCCATGCGCAGCAAGGAGGAAGCCAACGACTACCGTTACTTCCCCGATCCAGACCTGCTGCCCGTGGTGATCGAAGACGCGTTCCTGGTTGAAGTGCGCGCCACCCTGCCTGAGCTGCCGCCGCAAAAGCGCGAGCGCTTCCAGGCGCAATTCGGTCTGTCGGCCTACGACGCGAGCGTGCTGGCGTCGAGCCGCGAGCAAGCCGATTACTTCGAAAAAGTAGTCAGCATCGGCGGCGACGCCAAGCTGGCGGCCAACTGGGTCATGGTCGAACTGGGTAGCCTGTTGAACAAACTGGGCCTGGAAATCGAGCAAGCACCGGTCAGTGCCGAGCAGCTGGGCGGCATGTTGCTGCGCATTACCGACAACACCATCTCCGGCAAAATTGCCAAAATGGTGTTCGAGGCCATGGCCAACGGTGAAGGCAGCGCTGACGAGGTCATTGCCCAGCGCGGTCTGAAACAAGTCACCGACAGTGGCGCCATTGAGTCGATGCTGGACGAGATGCTGGCCGCCAACGCCGAACAGGTCGAACAGTACCGCGCCGCCGATGAAGCCAAACGCGGCAAAATGTTCGGTTTCTTCGTTGGTCAGGCAATGAAGGTATCCAAGGGCAAAGCCAACCCACAACAAGTGAACGAATTGCTCAAAAGCAAGCTCGAAGGCTGATACATCGGCCCAGGGTAGTAACTGACTTGTCTGCGAAGGCCATACGGCGCGGAGTATCTGACCGACCGCGCTGCCTGGTCTTCACAGCGGGACGCGTAGTTGCGCGTCAGCTCCTGTATCAGGGGATTTGTGCCGACCCAAACCTGCTCAACATGAAGGACCAAAATCCATGTGGCGGCTCTTCAGCGCTTGTGCACTGCTTACTCTACTGGCCGGTTGCGCCAGCCATAACATCGACCCACGCGGTTACAACGAAGTCGGCGGCGCCAGCTATTACGGCGCCAAACATCAAGGCAAACGTACCGCCAGTGGTGAACGCTTCGATCAAAACGCCCTGACCGCCGCCCATCGCGAGCTGCCTTTCGGCACGCGGGTGTTGGTCACCGATCTGGACAACGACAAGACCGTCGTAGTACGTATCAACGACCGAGGCCCGCATGTCCGTGGGCGCTTGATTGATTTGTCACGCAAAGCCGCTGCACAACTGGGTATGCTGCACAGCGGCGTAACGCGAGTGCGCGTGCAAACCTTGAGCGACTGAAGGGTGATCTGAATTCTCGAGCTATCGACGCTTCCGCTGCCAAGCCTGCTTCAGCTGTTTGGTGGCTTGCTCCTGCTGGTGATCGGTGCCGAGCTGTCGGTACGCGCTGCTGTGCGTCTGGCCGCCAGCCTTAAGGTCCGCCCGCTCATCATTGGCCTGACCGTGGTCGCACTGGGCAGTAGCGCCCCGCAAATGGCGGTCAGCCTGCAAGCAGCCTTTTCCGACAGCCCGGACATCGCCGTGGGCAGCGTGATCGGCAGCAATATCTTCAATATCCTGGTAACCCTTGGTTTCTCGGCGCTAATCATTCCGCTACGGGTGGCCAGACAGTTGGTGCGCGTGGATATTCCACTGATGATCGGCGCCAGCCTGTTGGTCTTCGGCCTCTCGTACAATGGTGAGCTCAGCGCGCTGGATGGCTCGATCCTGCTGATTACCCTTTTGATTTATCTGTTGATCCTGCTGCGTCGATCCGCGCATGGCAGTAGCCACAGTCATCTTCAGAAAAATACCCCGACAGAGGCACTGCACAAGAAAGCTCCATGGTTCAGCAGTCTGGTGGTAATGGCCTGCGGTCTGGCCTTGCTGGTGGTCGGCGGACGCTTATTGGTGGAAGCCGCCGTGGTGATAGCCCAGGACCTGGGCCTTTCCGAACGGATAATCGGACTGACCGTTATCGCCGTCAGCACCTCGCTGCCGGCATTGACCACCTCGTTGATCGCCGCGTGGCGTGGCGAGCGGGACATTGCCGCCGGCAACGTGATTGGCAGCAATCTGTTCAACCTGCTGGGGGTGCTCGGCCTGACCGCCTTGATCGCGCCGGCCCCTCTATCGGTCTCGCCCAACGCGCTGAGTTTCGATATACCGGTCATGCTGGCTGTCGCGACACTCTGCCTGCCAGTGTTCTATTCAGGTCTGCGGGTAACCCGCGCTGAAGGCTTGCTGCTCCTGGCCCTGTATGGCGCCTATGGGCTGCATATTATTTCGTTCACCACCGGCATGCCGCTGGCTGACACCCTTGAAAAACTGATGATTCATTTCGTGCTACCCCTGCTTGCCGCCTTGCTTGCGCTCAGTACAGTTCGAGCCTGGCGGCGCCAACATTGAGGAGATTGCCATGACTGACAGCAATAACAGCGGCGTAAACATGCGCCGCCAGGTAATGGGTGATGCATTCGTCGACCGGGCGCTGAACAACGCCACCGACTTCACCCAACCGCTGCAGGATTTCGTCAACGAACATGCGTGGGGCAGCGTCTGGAACCGCGAAGGTCTGCCGCTGAAAACCCGCAGCCTGATCACCCTTGCTGCCCTTACCGCGCTCAAATGCCCGCAAGAACTCAAAGGCCATGTGCGCGGCGCGTTGAACAATGGCTGTACGGTCGAAGAGATTCGCGAAGCGCTGCTGCATTGTGCGGTGTATGCCGGCGTACCGGCGGCGATCGATGCGTTTCGTGCAGCGCAGGAAGTGATCGACACCTACCAAAAAGCGGACTAGATCCAACCGCCCCATTGCAGAATGAAAATGCCGAGGTTAGTCGTCACCGCCGCCGCCAGGGTGGTGATGACGATGATCGCCGCAGCCAGCTCATGATTGCCATTGGCCGCACGCGCCATGACAAAGCTGGCCGCAGCGGTCGGGCTGCCGAAGTACAGGAACAGAATCCCCAGTTCCGCCCCGCGAAAACCACACAGCCAGGCGCCCAAGGTACAGAACACCGGCAGCCAGACCATCTTCACCAGACTGGCGCTGACTGCCATGTCACCACTCTTGCGCAATGCCGCCAGTGACAAGGTGCCGCCGATGCAGATCAATGCCAGCGGCAAGGTCATCTGCGCCAGGTACTTGCCGGACGTTTCCAGCCAACCCGGTAAGCCGATGTTGAAATAGGCAAAAGGCGCGGCTGCCAGCACGCTGATGATCAAGGGGTTGCACAGGATGCTTTTGAATACGCTCCACGGATCGGACTTGATCACCGGGCTGTAGACTGCCAACACGATGGTCGACAGCGTGTTGTAAAACAGGATCACCAGCGCAGCGAGAATCGCCCCCAGGGAAATGCCATAGTCGCCGTACATGCTGGCAGCCAGGGCCAGGCCGATGACGCCGTTGTTCCCGCGAAAGGCGCCCTGGGTATAAATCCCGCGATCCTCATGTGGGCAACGCCAGATCGCCCACCCCCAGGACAAGGCAAAACTCAGCAACGTCGCCACGACAAAATAAGCGAGCAGCCTGGGCTGCAAGGCCGCATGCAGATCCGCATGAATAATGCCGAGAAACAACAGCGCAGGCATGGTGACGTTGAACACCAGCGCGGAAGCTGTATGGATAAAGCTGTCGTTGATCCAGCCCACCCGCTTGAGCAACACGCCCAGAAACAGCATGGCAAACACGGGCGCGGTGATGTTCAGGGTTTCAAAAAATATACCCAGCATGCGGTTCAAACCCTGACCTGTCGTTAGGTGGCTAATGATAGGCCAGCCAGGATTCTAAAGCCGCAGGGAATTTGCGTTTTGTAGAGCGCCCCCGTCCCTTTTCTGAGGCGTACTGGCAATCCACCACGCGAGGGTAGTGGAAGTGGAATCGTGCAATAGGCCCATGGACGTAGGAGCTGACTTGTCTGCGAAAAGGGCGGGACGACCTTCATGCGGGGGTGAATCCAGCCATTTTACGACTGCTGCGTAGCCGATTCGCAAACAAGTCAGCGCCTACATGGGATCATTTTATTTTTTAAAAATTACTTATCAATCAATTTGTTATAGGTTTTTTGATAGGAGGCTCGGTCCGTCAGACCACCGGCACCCCTTCCATTTCCACCCCTTCCGGCCGCTTCAAAACCGCATACGCTACCCCCGTCAGTAAACTCCCTGCGACGATGGCGACTAAATACAACAGCGCATGGTTGATCGCGTTGGGGATCAGCATGACGAACAGGCCGCCGTGAGGCGCCATCAGTTTGCAGCCGAAAAACATCGACAAAGCACCGGTCAACGCGCCGCCAGCGACACTCGCGGGAATCACCCGCAACGGGTCCTTGGCCGCAAAAGGAATCGCGCCTTCGGAGATGAAGCACAACCCCAACACCAGCGCAGCTTTACCGGCCTCGCGTTCACTCTGTGCAAACTTGTGCCGCGCGATAAAGCTGGCGATCCCCATGCCAATCGGCGGCACCATGCCCGCTGCCATCGCGGCGGCCATCGGGGCATAACTCTGCGACGCCAACAGCCCGACCGAGAACGCGTAAGACGCCTTGTTGATCGGCCCGCCCAGGTCGACGCACATCATCGCGCCAAGCAACACACCGAGCAGGATCGCGTTGGTCGTGCCCATGCTGTCGAGGAAATGCGTCAACGCCTCGAGCATGCCTGCTACCGGCTTGCCGACCACGTAGATCATCACCAGCCCGGTGAACAGACTCGACAGCAGCGGGATGATCAAAATCGGCTTGAGCGCCTCGACACTGGCGGGCAATCGCGCATAACGATTGATCGCCCATGCGCTGTAACCGGCCAGGAAGCCGGCGATGATCCCGCCAATAAAACCGGCGCCCAGGGTGCTGGCGAGCAACCCGCCGATCATCCCCGGCGCCAGGCCCGGACGGTCGGCGATGGAATAGGCGATGTAACCGGCGAGCAACGGCACCATCAGTTTGAACGCAGCGTCTCCACCGATCTGCATCAGCGCGGCAGCCAGGGTGCCCTGTTCCTTGAACGCGGTGATGCCGAAAACGAACGACAGCGCAATCAACAAGCCCCCCGCCACCACCATCGGCAGCATGAACGACACGCCCGTCAGCAGGTGCTTATAGACCCCACTTTTCTCTTGTCTCGGGGCGACTTGACCGGCGGCAGCCGAAGACTCGACCTGCCCGTCAGCCAAAGCTTTTTTCAGCGTGGCCTCAGCCTGTTTGAGGGCAATGCCGGTGCCGCAACGATAAATGCGCTTACCGGCGAAACGCTCGGTGTTGACCTCGATGTCTGCGGCAAGCAACACCACATCGGCGTCGGCAATGGCTTGGGCACTGAGCGGGTTACGCGCGCCGACCGAGCCCTGGGTTTCGACCTGCAGGTCGTAGCCGAGGCGCTTGGCCGCTTGCTGGATGGCTTCGGCGGCCATAAAGGTATGGGCAACCCCGGTCGGGCAAGCAGTGACCGCGACCAGCTTTGGCTTTGCGCCAGTACTTGCGACCGTTTGCAGTGGCGCCGTTTGCGGGGCGACATAGACCGTCGCCTGCTCGGCTGCCATGCGCAAAAAGCTTTCGACATCCTGCAACGCTTGGGCCGGTGACGTCTGAAACAGACGCTTGCCGACAAACCGGCTCAGGTCCAGCGGACCGGTATTGACGACCAATACCCAATCCGCCGCCGCTACGGCCTCGGGCGATAAACGATTGCCGGGCGTGTGCGGATCATGGATTTCAACGTTGGTGCTCCAACCCTGACGCTGCGCTGCCGCGTCCAGCAACCGGGCGCTGAGCACGCTGCTGACCTGGCCGTTCGGGCAGGCCGTAACAATGGCTAACTTCATCACAATCCCTCTTATTGTTCTGTCAGGGCGCGCACGCTGACGCCTTTTTCCAGCAGCTTCAGGTGTGCGACATCGCTGATGCCAAAGCCAATCTGTGTCACCGCCATCGCCGCAATGGCGGTGGCCGTGCGCAAAATCTGTTGCGGCGGATGGCCGCCGAGCAACCCGTGAACCATCCCGGCCAACAGCGAATCACCGGCACCCACGGTGCTGGCAACCACCACCTTGGGCGGCAAGGCTTGCAGGGCCACACCGGTACTGAACCAGTGCACACCCTCCGACCCTTGGGAAATCACCACATGTTCGACGCCCTGTGCCCGCAAGCGGCTCGCCACCTCAGCCTGTGCCGCGATGGAAATGATCGGCGCATCCAGAGCGTCGGCCAGCTCTTCGGTATTGGGTTTGATCAGCCACGGGCCCGCCGTCAATCCAACCCGCAATGCCTCGCCACTGGTATCCAGCGCCACTTTCAAGCCCAGTGCTTTCAGGCGCAGTAGCAGCGCGTGCAACCATTCAGGACTGACGCCACGCGGCAAACTGCCCGCGACCACCACCACATCGAAGTCGGGAGCGATCTGTTCAAGACGGGCCATCAGCGCCTGCTGCGCGTCTTCGCTGACGAACGGACCTGGACCATTCAGATCGGTAATGCGTCCACTGCTTTCCGCCAGTTTGATGTTGCTGCGGGTTTCCCCGGCCACGCGAATGAACTCGTCGGTGAACTGTCGATGCGCAAACAGCGATTCGAACGCCTGCTGGTTATCGACACCAAGAAAGCCCGCCACCGTCAGGTCATGCCCGAGGTCAGCCAGCACTTGCGCAACATTCAGGCCCTTGCCTGCCGCATGGCTGAGCATGGCGTTGCTGCGATTGACCTGGCCGACCTGCAACTGATCCAACTGCACAGTCAGGTCCAGCGCCGGGTTCAGGGTCAGGGTCAGAATTTTCGCCATTACATGACCTCCATGAACATGGCTTCCACCATTGTGCGCACTTCGCCAGCAGTCCCCAGGGTCAGCGCCTGCTGCGCCAACTGCTGCGTCGTACGCAGGTTCAACTCGCGCACGCAGGCCTTGACCTCGCCAATGCTGCGCGCGCCAACACTCAGCTCATCCACGCCCAGGCCGACCAGGATCGGCACCGCCAACGGGTCCGCCGCCAACTCGCCACACACCCCCACCCATTTGCCATGGGCGTGGGCGGCACGCACGGTGATGTCGATCAATTGCAAGACGGCCGGGTGCAAACCATCGGCCTGCCCGGACAACGTCGGATGACCCCGGTCGATGGCCAGGGTGTATTGGGTCAGGTCATTGGTGCCCACGCTGAAGAAGTCCACCTCACGGGCCAGCACCGGGGCCAAGAGTGCCGCCGACGGTACCTCGATCATGATGCCCAACTGCAAATCCGCGACCGGGATCTCTTCGCGCAAACGCAACGTCATGTCACGCGCCTGGCGCCATTCTTCGACGGTGCCAACCATGGGAAACATGATTCGCAGCGGGCGATTGTCTGCTGCGCGCAACAAGGCGCGCAGCTGGCTTTCCATGATGTGGGGGCGTTGCAAGGTCAGACGAATCCCGCGCACACCGAGGAAAGGGTTCTCCTCTTTATCGATCGGCCAGTACGGCAGGGGCTTGTCGCCACCCACATCCAGAGTCCGGACAACCAAAGGCCGCCCGGCGAGCGCATCAAGCACACGGCGGTATTCGGCTTCTTGGGTCGCTTCGTCCGGCGCCTGGGTGTGGGCCATGAAAATCAGTTCGGTGCGCAACAAGCCAATGCCCTCGGCACCCTGCTCGACCGCAATGGCCGTGCTCGCGCTGTCGCCGATATTGGCGAACACGTCGACGGCATGCCCGTCCCGGGTCAACGCAGGCTCCAGACGCAACGCCGCCGCAGCCTGCAAACGTTGGTCGCGGGTATCACGTTCTTGCGTGGCACGCTGCAAGGCCGCCGAATCCGGTGCGACACTCAGACGTCCCCGCTGACCATCCAGCAGCAGCAACGTGCCCGGAGCGATCAGCAGCACCGCATCACCCGCCCCCACCAGCGCCGGAATGCCCAAGGCACGGGCGACAATCGCACTGTGCGCCGTCGCGCCGCCCCGGGCTGTCAGAATACCCGCCACTCGTGCCGGATCCAGGCGCGCCACGTCCGATGGCCCCACTTCCTCCATCACCAGAATGTAGGGTTGTTCAGGCTCGACTATGGTCTCGACACCACACAGCTGAGCCAGCACCCGACGCCCGATGTCACGCAGGTCCGCGGCGCGCTCGGCCAGCAGGGCGTCCTGCAACAGCTCCTGTTGCCGTGCGGCGGCGTCAATCACGCCAATCCAGGCCGCTTCCGCGCTTTCGCCCTGCTCCAGGCGGCTGCCGACTTCATCGGTCAGGCCGGGGTCATCGAGCATTTCCTGGTGGGTGGTGAAAATCTCGCGAATGGCTTGCGCCTGACTGTGCTGGATCAGCCTTTCAAGATCCTGGCGAATCTCGCCCAGCGCCTGCTGCAAACGCTCACGTTCGACAGAGAAGGACTCTCCGCGTAGCGGATAATCGAAGGTCTGTGGCACCTGAATGTGCGCCGGCCCCATGGCGATACCGGGGGCCGCTGCGATGGCCTGAATCAGGCTGCCCTCGGCCGGTGCAACCAGACTCGGGCCCCATGCCTCAGCCTCAGATACGGTGGTGATTACAACATCAACTTCAACGGCCAGGGCTTCCTGTGGCAACGCCTCGACGTCTTCGCCCAGACCTTCTCGCACAGCGGCGAGTATCGCGGGCAAGGCATCGGCGGCGATGCTCGGTTCAGCAATAAACTCCAGCACCTGGCCGCGGCGCGCACCCAGGCTGAGCAGCTTGCTCAGGCTCTTGACCGAGACGGCGGCTTCACTACTGTCGACGATGCGCACCCGAATCTCGCCTTCAAAACCTTTAGCCAATTGCGCGAGGTTTTTCGCCGGGCGTGCATGCAAGCCATGGGCGTTAGCCAGTGCAATACGCTCACTCGGCCAATCCTGCGGCAGTTCACCCCCCAATACCGCGAGCACCGCACGGCTGCTGGTGGCGTGGCCCAACTCGTGGCCACGGCCTTCGATCAGCAGCGCACATAGACGCTCAAGCAATGCCTGATGGGCCTCGCCCAGGCTGGCGAGACAGAACAAGCCATTGAGTGGCTGACCCAGAAAGCGAATCGGTTTATCTGGCGTGACAAACGCCAACCCTGGACGCTTGACCGTCTGCTCGCTGTGCAGCCACCACAAACCATCGCCTAGAGGCAGCGCTTCAACCTGTTGCAGTACGGCCGCGAAGCCATTACTGACGCAATCGGCCTTGCGCAACAGCCGCGCGCCACGCCATACCAGCTCTTCAAAGTCATCCGCCGACACGCCAAGGCTGATCATCTGCGCATCGAGCGCCAACTCCTGCGGCGCACCCTGAAGTAATTTCAGCAACGCCTCGGGGCTCTTCGCCCGACGCAACGCTTCGCCCAGATCGGTTTCGCCCAATGCACGCGTGAGCAATTGCAGTAAACGCAGATGCTCGTCGGATTTCGCAGCTATACCTATGGCCAGATAAACCATCTGCCCATCGCCCCAGTCCACGCCCTCGGGGAACTGCAGCAAGCGCACGCCTGTGGCGAAGACCAGGTCACGGGTTTCGGGAGTACCGTGGGGAATGGCGATGCCCTGGCCCAGAAAAGTCGAGCCTTGTGCTTCACGGCCCTGTAAACCCTCAAGGTAGCCCTCGGCGACCAGTCCATCGGCAGCCAGCTTATCGGCAAGCAGGTGCAATGCGGCGGACTTATCCACAGCCGTCTGGGCCATGGATATTTGCTCTACGGTGAGTTCGAGCATGCCTTTCTCCTTTGTAGCGCCGTTGGGCGCTTGCTTCTTGTTTTAGGAACCGATGAACAAGAACGGGTTGAATTGAACGACAGCTTAGGCGATGAAGGGATAACTGTCTGACAGTCCCGTGTTGTAGATTACGGCAGAAAATTTGCCTTGCTGAATCGTTTAATCTATCAAGTCCGGCACGTTACTCGATAATCTGCTGCCGTTGAAGTCCAACCGTCAGATGGCAGGCGGAAGTTTTTTCAAAGCCCCACGAAAAAGCAGGGAGCTTCATGAGGAGTGATTGACGCAGAACATTCACCAGGCAACATAGAATTTCCACACAGATCGGCGCGCACACAAACAACGAAAGGAATTCTCGGCTTGAAACTCACTGATATTGCCCGTCTGGCCGGTGTGTCCGTTACGACCGCCAGCTATGTGATCAACGGCAAGGCCGAACAGCAGCGCATCAGCAGCGCTACGGTCGAGCGCGTGCGCAAGGTGGTCGAGGAGCATGACTTCCGCCCCAATCCGCAGGCCGCCGGTTTGCGCAGCCGCCACACCCGCACCCTCGGTTTTATCCTGCCTGACCTGGAAAACCCCAGCTACGCCTGCATCGCCAAAGCGTTGGAGCAAGGCGCCCGCGCCCACGGCTATCAACTGCTGATCGCCAGCTCCGATGATGCGCCTGTCAGTGAATTGCAATTGTTACAGCTGTTTCGCGCCCGACGCTGCGATGCCCTGTTCGTCGCCAGCTGCCTGCCAGACAGCGATGACAGCTACGGCGAGCTACAGAAAGCCGGATTGCCGATCATTGCCATCGACCGGGAAATGGACGCCACGCGCTTTTGCTCAGTGGTCAGTGACGACCATGAAGCCAGCCTGCAACTTACCCGCAGCCTGCTCAAGCCGCTGCCACGACACATTGCGCTGATCGGTGCGCGCCCTGAGCTCAGTATCAGCCGCGCTCGCGCCTCCGGCTTTCAACACGCGCTCGAAGGTTTCGAGGGCGCAGTGATACTCGAACAGGGCGAGGCCTTCAGCCGTGCCTGCGGTCGGCGTCTGGCCGGCGATTTGCTCGAACGGCTCGGGCATTTACCCGATGCGTTGGTCACCACTTCATACGTGCTGTTGCAGGGTGTTTTCGACCTGCTGCAAAGCCACGCGCTCAACCCTGCACACTTGCACCTGGGCACGTTCGGCGACACGCAGTTGCTGGATTTTTTACCCCTGCCGGTCAACGCCATGGCCCAGCAGCATCACCTGATCGCAGAGAAAGCACTGGCCCTGGCGCTGGCGGCCATCGAGAAGGATGACTACCAACCTGGCGTCCACGCCATCGCGCGGACCTTCAAGCAGCGGATTCGCGAGGCCTGAGCATGGCGCTGATCGACACCCACACCCACCTGGACTTCCCGGATTTCGACGCAGATCGTCAGACAGTCCTGGCCAATTGTCGGGCCATGGGTGTGCAACGGTTGGTGGTGCTGGGCGTGTATCAGCGCAACTGGCAGCGCGTGTGGGATCTGGTGCAAAGCGATGCGGGACTGTACGCCGCGTTCGGCCTGCATCCTGTGTTCCTCGATGAGCATCGTCCGGAGCATTTGACGGAGCTAGGCGACTGGCTGACACGGCTGAAGGGCCATAGGCAAGTCTGTGCAGTCGGTGAAATCGGCCTGGATTATTACCTGGAAGCCCTGGACCGCGAACGTCAGCAAGTGCTTTTCGAGGCGCAACTGCAACTCGCAGACGACTTCAAACTGCCCGTCCTGCTGCATGTGCGGCGCAGCCATGCACAGGTGATTGCCACGCTCAAACGCTACACACTGCAACGCAGCGGGATCATCCACGCCTTTGCCGGCAGTCGGGAAGAAGCCCGGGAATACATCAAGCTGGGGTTCAAGCTTGGCCTGGGCGGTGCCGCGACCTGGCCGCAAGCACTGCGCATGCACAGGGTCATCGCCGACCTGCCGCTGGACAGTGTGGTGCTGGAAACCGACGCGCCGGACATGCCCCCGTCGATGTACCCGAACCAACGTAACAGCCCGGAGCACCTGCCCGATATTTGCCGGGTGGTCGCAGACTTGATGGGCGTGCGCGCCGACGATCTGGCCGATGCCAGCACCCGTAATGCATGCGAATTGTTCAACTGGGAGTCAGTGGCGACTCCCATTGCTGGCTGAATACCCTCAGACCCGAAACGCGCTAATCAGCTGCTTCAACTCCACCACCTGCGCAGACAGTTGACGGCTGGCGTGTTCAGTCTGATTCGCCCCCTCCGCCGTACGCTCGCCAGCACGGTTGATCTCGACGATGTTTCGATCAATATCGTGGGCGACCGCTGTCTGCTGCTCAACGGCAGTCGCAATCTGCTGGTTCTGATCGACGATCATGCCCACTGCGCCAAGGATATTTTCCAGCGCCCGCTGGACCTTTTCCGATTGGCCCACCGTGCCGTTGGCCACCTCATGACTGACGCCCATGGCCTTGACGGCCGCGCCAACGCCACCTTGCAACCTGGCGATCATTTGTTCAATTTCTTCGGTGGACTGTTGCGTGCGCTTGGCGAGGGTGCGCACCTCATCGGCGACCACCGCAAACCCTCGGCCTTGCTCACCCGCACGCGCAGCCTCGATGGCCGCGTTGAGCGCCAGCAGGTTGGTTTGTTCTGCGATGCTTTTGATCACGTCCAGCACACGACTGATCGATGCGCTGTCGCTGGCCAACTGATTGATCACCAGTACCGACTGATCAATCTCACTGGCGAGCCGGGCGATGCTGCCCTGCTGTGATTCGACCAAGCCACGACCACTCACGGTTTCCTGATTGACACTGTGCGCACTGCTCACTGCCGCTGCCGCACTGCGCGCCACTTCCAGCGCGGTCGCCGACATCTGATTCATCGCGGTGGCAACCTGCTCGATCTGGCTGCGCTGCCCCGCCACCGCCTGATTACTGACTGCCGATACAGACTCGACCTGACTGGCCTGACGTTCGACCTCGACAACGGTTTGGCCCACCCGCTCGATCAAGTCATGAATTTTCATCACGGTGCCATTAAACACCATGCCCAGCTCACCCAACTCGTCGCGGCTGTCAGCCTTGAAACTGGCGGTCATGTCGCCCGCCGCAACTTTGTCCATCACAGCGCCCAGTCGTTTCAACGTCGTCCGGGTCGACGCATAGAAGCCGCCGTACAGGTAAAAGATCAGGAAAAAGACCACCGCCAGTGCCGTCACCAGCAACATCATGTGCGAGCGGTTCTGCACCAGTCGCCCTTGCAGTTCCTGGTTGAGAAACACCAGGGTTGCATCATTCAGTTGATAGGTTTGCGCCATCAGCCCGGTGGTGCGCTGATAAAATTTCTGCCACGGCATATCCAGCGTGTCGGCCGAAACCACCTGTTCTTCGAACAGCTCACTGCTTTGCTTGAGTGTTCCCAGGCTGGCTTTGGCTAACGCCTCAAGTGCCCTGCGCACGGCCGGGCTGGCGTCCATGGCATCTTGCAGTTTCAAACCGTAATCGGCCTGAAGTTTTTCCAGATTCTGCAACAGCTCATCGAAGCGGGTGCTGGCCGATGAGTTAAGCACGCCCTGGCCCAACGAATACGAGCCCATGGCGCGACCATCGCCAATCATCTGCGTAACCATCGGGGTCACACTGGTGACCAGTTCGATCAGTTGCCGCACATCGCTGCTGTCGTCCTGGCCGAGTCCGGCCTGGCTGGCAATGACTTTGCTGAAGGTCTGAGCCTTGTTCCGCAGTTTCTCCATCAAGGCACTTTTGTTTTGCAACGAAGATTCTCCCCGTTGCGCCTTGAAGTCGGCGATCAATTCGTCCCGTTTGGTATTGAAAGCCGCGACCTGAGCGACGTCTGTCGTCAGCGGCGTCAGGCTCTGCAGGGTGTTGAGCAGTGTGGTTTCAAGGGCGCTGATCTGCGCCTCGAGTTCCGCGGCTTGCACGGACTGGCCAAGAATGGCGTTGATCTCTACCAGATCGGTCAGGGTTTCCAGGTCACGGCGCAGGGACAGACTAGTGCCCAGCAGCTCAAGGCTTTCCAGCTCGGTGCGGGTACCGACCAGCTCGTGATACGCATCACGCACCAGATAAAAGTTGGTGACGAGCATGGGCAGGAAAAACAGGATGCTGATGAGGGTGAACTTCATCGCAAAGCTCAGACGGTTCATCAACGCGATAGCCGGGTACAAAAGGCTCTTCACAAGAAGTCTCCCTTTTCTTTTATTTTTATTGGGTGCCGCGAATCATCCAAATAGCGCAAACCCACTATTTAGCGATAGAACCTGTATACCTGATATCGACTGGGGGTTTTGTAACTAAAGGTAAACGCGACAGACGCCGCGGGCAGGCGGCGTCGAAGACGGGGGTAATCGTTTACAGGGAATGTCGGCGGTCGTTGATCAGACCAGCAACGTCCACAAGGCAAAGCCTGCATACCAGACTACCGCTGAACGCAGCAGCAGTTCCCAGAGCGCATCAAGGCTGGCGACGCCGTCGGCGCCCACCACCGGCGCGGGTATTTCGCCCGCAACCCGACCGATTTTCGTGACCAACTGGGCAGCACTGATGTTCCAGTTGAGCAGCTCATGCAGCATCACTCGGGTGACGGCGACAAAGTTGCCGACCAACGCAAAACTGGCGGCCAACAAACGCACCGGCACCCAATCGAAAGCATGCCGCAACTGCCCGGCGCGCTCGACCAGTGCCGGGGTTTTCCCATGTTCAGCGGCCAGAGCCAACAGCCGATAACTCAGGGCCGCAGCCGGGCCAAGCAGGAAATACCAGAAGATCACCGCAAAGAAGCTTTGATAGGCCTGCCACAGCAAATAACTCTGAACGCCTTCGAGCAGTTGCTCGCTGTTATCGGCGACCACCCTCATGTCACGCTCCGCTACATGGCTGCCAGCCTGCTCGTCGCCTCTGCGCCAGGCATCGCGAAAGGGCCCCAATGCGGCCAACAGATCGCCACGCCCCAAGCTGTAAATCAACACCAGCAGGTGCACCGGAAACGCCAGCCAGCCATACGCCACCGACTGCAGCACAATCAACACCAGCCCCAGCAGCAACACCGGCAATAGCACCATCAACGCCAGGATCAGCCAAGGCCGAGTGCTCATGCCTGGGCCGGCTTCCATTTTGGCCAACTCCCGCAGCCACACACCGTCACGCTGAACGCGCTGGCGCAGGGCCGAAAACTTCTCTATCCAGACTGCCAGCAGCAACACCAGAAAACTCATTACCCGTCCCTCACTTCAATCCTGCAAAGCAGCTCGATAACGCGCCCAGTCGAAACAGGGGCCCGGATCGGTCTTGCGCCCCGGGGCAATATCGCTATGGCCGCAGATTCGCTGCGTGGTGATACCCAAAAACGTCGCCTGCAACTGCCGGGTCAACTCGATCAGCGCAGCATACTGGGCGTCGGTAAACGGCACATCATCGGTGCCCTCCAGCTCGATCCCGATAGAAAAATCATTGCACGTCTCACGCCCTTCAAAGCTGGACACACCGGCATGCCAGGCGCGGTCCAGACAGGAGACAAACTGAGTGACCACCCCGTCTCGCTCGATCAAAAAATGCGCCGACACGCGTAAATCAGCAATACCTGCAA
Source organism: Pseudomonas sp. 10C3 (assembly GCF_036346185.1). Taxonomy (NCBI): domain Bacteria; kingdom Pseudomonadati; phylum Pseudomonadota; class Gammaproteobacteria; order Pseudomonadales; family Pseudomonadaceae; genus Pseudomonas; species Pseudomonas sp. 10C3. The sequence continues at coordinate 175,573 of NZ_JASJVE010000012.1, forward strand.
AATAGGGGTGTTCTGTGACATCCAGTTGATTCTGAAAGAAGGCCTGGACTTTACCGGTCTTGAACTGAGCGGGCGGCAAACTGATGTTGTGGATCACCAGCAGAGAAATGTCAGCGTCGGGTCGCGCATTGAAATTGGGCGACGGGCAGTGATGCGCGCCGTGGCACCAACCGCTTGCGGAGTCCAGCTGCATGAAAGGTTCCCTGAACAGACGAATCGATGAGCACAAGTATGCCCTCGATAAGGGGAAGTGGGGCAGCAATATTCAGTGTCTGAAAATACTTTCACCCATGAATTTGCTGCCACTGCCTGCACAGTGGGCCTGTGTCAGGCAGGCAGGTTAATCGCGCTTGAGCCGACGCAGATTGCTGATTACCGATTCCAGCGCTCGATCAAACAGCAACGCATCGTCCAGCAGGCGGATGGCGCCACGACGAAACTCCACAGCCAAGCCCATGCGGGTCTTTTCCAGGACTTTCATGCCTCTGCGGTTAACGAAAATATAACGGCCCGTGGGCTCAATGATGGTCGCCAGCTTGCAACGCATTGCCTGATCGTCATCTTCTTGCATTTCCACCCAGCAGCCCACCCGCAGTGTGTCGACCTGAAGCAGGGCGACATCGTCATCCGCCAAGCGAACCAAGGGCTCGCCTACCGGTTGTTCACCGGCGGCAATCAGGACGATTTCCTCAACCACCTGAACCATTTCAGACGCTGGCTCAGAGGCTGCCAGGTTGTCTTCCTGATGGTCCTGCTGACGTGCGAAGTGGTGAAAGGCCTGCACATGCAAGGCTTCCAGTTGACTGAAAAATTCGCCGGTGGCAAACGGATCAAACGCGGCACTGGTCAGACCATCACGTAACGACTTGAGTAAACCGGGGACCAGATCCAGTAATCGCTGGCGAGCATCGGCTTCCGAATGCAGCTCGACGCTCCAGATCAGATCGTCCATGGCAGCCAGACCCGCACTCCACTCCGTTGACTGTTCACCGTGCTTCAGGCAGGTCAACAACAGCACCTTGCTCCAGGCTTCCTCCAGCAGGCGCACCACCGCCTCAGGCAATGTCTTGCCCAGCAGACGCTGGTTCAGTTCCTGCTGCACGCGCTGGCGAGCCAACTCGGCCCTGGCGCGACCCTCTTCAGCATCGCGAGTACGCTGTTCCAATAATTCACTGCGCCGACGTTCATCGTTGGTGAACGTCAGAAAGTCCGCGAGCAATTCCGAAAAAATCGCCGGGTCATCAACGAAGTCATTCAGCAGCCGTTGCACGATGTGTTCGACACGCAGGTACAGGCTGTCGCGCAGATTATCGTCACGCCCGCCCCAGCCCAGCGCGGCTGAAGCGATTTCGTTGAGCAGCCGCCGCGCCGGATGGGTGCCGCGGCTGAAAAAACTTTTGTCGAGTACCGCGACCTTGAGCATCGGGATTTGTAGCCGCCCAATCAAAACCTTGAGCGAATCCGGCAAATTGCGGTCATCAAGGATGAACTCGAAGAGCATCGCGATCAGGTTGATTACGTCCTCATCGACCAAGGCCACCACGCGAAACTTGCCACTTCTCATACTGACCCGGGCCAACAACTGATCCAGCTGATTGCGCAGATCGAAATCATCCTGCGCTTCCGGGGTCGGCACGTACTGCTGCAGATGCGACAACAGGCGCAACAGGTCTTGACTGGAAATCGGCTTGGTTTCGGTGCTGGCTTCATTCGGGGGTGTGACGCGGCCACGCACGAGCAAGAGTAACTCCTGCAATGCCGCAAACACCTCTTGCACGTCCTGCTCGAATTTCTGACTGACGCGTGCCGAAACGTCCTCTTCAGCGCCCTGAGACAAACGTCCGCTGGGTGCCGAACGATCAGCGGCACGACGCACAGGCGCGGCTTTGAGTTCAGGAAGAATGCCGTTGTCGATCAACAACTGGTTGGCTTCGGCGTACAGCTGATCAGCATCGGCCAGCACGTACTTTTCAAACAGCTTGAAGATGATCAGTTTGACCTTGATTTCCACGCCAAGGCTGCGCCCTGCCTGCAAAAAGAAATCGCACAACAAGGTCGGCCCCATGGGGTTGGTTTCGTCGCTCAAACGCTTGGGGATGAGGGTGTTCAAACGCGTGGTCAACTGGCCCAAGGCAAAGCCATCGCGGCTCAGCACTTTGGAGACCATCGCCTCCACGGCCACCGTTCTTTCCAGATCGTCGTTGTGCACCAATGCCAGCTTGTCGAAGGACACGGGCGGCGCAACGACCGGCTCGTTGACCTCGTATTGCCCCAGACGCAGGAAGGCCTCAAAAAACTTGTCGAGAAAACCGCGTTCAATGCTTTTGCGCTTGAGGCGCAGGTCGCGCATGGCCTCGAAGAAAATATTCTGTTCTGCGTTGTTGTGCGCTCGATCCGCCATTTCGAACAACGTGTCGTCAGCGTTATCGAATAAGGTTTGCAGCGCCTCTTTGAGTTGCTGTGCGGCTTTATCACGGACTTGCAAGAATACGACGGGCAACCTGGCCAGCGACGAACTCGCCGTTTGCTCAGGGGTCACCTTATTCAACGGCACCACTTTTCCGTCGTTTTGCATGCAAGCTTCCTCTTGAATACAGTCAAAACCCCTCTACAGACAAGACGTGTAAGCCCCGTCCGTAAAGCGATTTCCTTTAAATTCGATTTTCGTCAAAGTCATGACGTCAATTGCAAGGCGGAGTATCTTGCAAAAGATGTCTGTTGCGCCAGTGAACTCTTCGCCGCGCAGAAATTGACCTGCGCTGGGTAGACCTTCAAAAACGCCATCTATCGCACCGCCGTCGATAAAACCGACCAACTGCACGCCAAGGCTTTAGACAAGGGGCGTGTCACGGGGTGGGTTGCGGCGGTGGGGTGCCTTATACTCCGGCCACTTAGAAAGTGGAGCCCGCTATGCCAAATCTACGCCTCGCCCACCTGACTGCCGAAATCGAAGCCAACGTGCGCCGTGCGTTGCTTGAGGACGTTGGCAGTGGCGATATCACCGCCCAATTGATCCCTGCAGAACGCCTCGCCAAAGCCACTATCATCACTCGCGACGCGGCGGTGATCAGTGGCTCTGCATGGGTGGATGCGGTTTTTCGTCAGCTGGACCCTCGCGTTGCCGTGCACTGGCAGGTCACCGATGGTGATCGGGTCAAGCCCAACCAAGCGTTGTTCCACCTCGAAGGCCCCGCGCGTTCATTGCTCACCGGCGAACGCAGCGCGCTGAACTTTCTACAAATGCTGTCGGGCGTTGCGACGTGCGCACAGTTCTACGCGGACAAAGTCGCCGACACCCAGGTGAAGCTGCTGGACACCCGTAAAACCCTGCCGGGCCTGCGCCTGGCGCAAAAGTACGCCGTCACCTGCGGCGGCTGCCATAACCACCGCATTGGCCTGTTCGATGCCTTCCTGATCAAGGAAAACCATATCGCGGCCTGCGGCGGCATTGCCCAAGCCGTCAGCGCAGCCCGTAAAATCGCCCCCGGCAAGCCGGTGGAAGTCGAAGTCGAAAGCCTCGACGAACTCAACCAGGCCCTCGCTGCCGGCGCTGACATCATCATGCTCGACGAACTGAGCCTGGACGACATGCGCGAAGCCGTCCGCCTCACCGCCGGCCGCGCCAAACTCGAAGCCAGCGGCGGCATCAACGACACCACCCTGCTGCCGATTGCCGAAACCGGCGTCGACTACATCTCCATTGGGGCGCTGACCAAAGACGTAAAAGCCGTGGACCTGTCGATGCGCTTGAGCCTCTGACGTTTCGCCAGGCATGAAAAAGCCCGATCAGTGATCGGGCTTTTTCTGACGCTGGTGCCGAAAATAGGAATCGAACCTACGACCTTCGCGTTACGAGTGCGCTGCTCTACCGGACTGAGCTATTTCGGCGGATGGATGAGGCTAGTATTGCTTTTTGTTCCGGAGAAGTCGTTGACTGTCGTACACCATAATACTGAGCGCGCACCAACAGAAACCGCTAAAGCTGTCTTTGTTGATGCGTTTACTTTCGCATAACAGCAGAACGTATACCTAGTACCTAGTCAAAAACTGACATTAGAGCTTCGGAAGATATTTGGCGTCGACCGTCCCACCGATACCCCAAGTGCACTGCGCACTAGCTACACATGTCATGGTATAGATAATAGTTTTTGTATCTATATCAGCAGAACCCGTGCCCTGCATGACTACTGTGACAGTGCCACCAAGCGCCGAAGTGCCTGCAGCAGTTACCGATGTTACATATTTGCTTGTGATAGTCGCGGCGGCAGGCAATCCCAGAGTTGCGTTTGTAGATCCGTTAATCAAAGAGCTTTCGTTGAACGCCAATGCCAGGGCAGTCTGGGCCGGAGAGGATATGCTAGTCGCTTCTGCCGCTTTCGCCTTGAGCGTATAGGTACTGTAAGCCGGTAGCGCCACAGCAGCTAAAATCCCGATGATCGCGACAACGATCATCAACTCGATAAGCGTAAAGCCTTTTTGTGATTGCATGAGTACGTCTCCAAGCGTCAATTAAGTGTTGCCCTTTCTAGCTAAAAGCACAGCGCGTGCCAAGACCTTCCTAATAGCCTGCACAACCTATGGCCTAATCCCCCTAGCCAGCGCCCACCCTAAAAGAGCTCAGTTTGACAATTTTCGTCACTTTCCTTCCCGTTATTTGGCATGGCCGCCCGACTGCGCTATAAACCTCCCACTGTCTGTGTCTGGTGGTTTTATGACTGATGTTGTTCTTACCGGGCTGGCCAAGCAATTAGTGCTGACCAACCTGCTCAACGAAAAAGCTGCGCAACAGGCTTATCAACAAGCCCAACGCGACAAGGTTTCGCTGGTCAGCTACCTGGTGCAAAACAAGCTGGTGAAAAGCCTGGTGCTGGCCGAGATCGCTTCCGAGCAATTTGGGGTGCCGTTCCTGGACCTGAGCAGCCTGGACAAAGACAGCCTGCCCAAAGGCCTGGTCAGCGAAAAGCTGATTCGTCAGCACAATGTGTTGCCGTTGTGGCGTCGCGGCAATAAATTGTTCATCGGGATATCAGACCCCACTAACCACCAGGCCATCACCGATATTCAGTTCAATACCGGGCTGACCACCGAAGCCATTCTGGTGGAAGACAACAAGCTCACCGACGCTATCGACAAGTTTTTTGACAGCCAGTCCTCAGGAATGGGCGATCTGGCAGATGTCGATCTCGAAGGATTGGACGTCGGGCTCGCTGACGATAAAAAACAGGATGCCATTGCAGGTCAAGATTCCGACGACGCGCCAGTGGTGCGCTTCGTCAATAAAATGCTGCTGGACGCCATCAAACTGGGCTCATCAGACTTGCACTTCGAGCCCTACGAAAAATCTTACCGGGTCAGGTTGCGCACCGACGGTATTCTGCATGAAGTCGCCAAACCACCAATCCACTTGGCCAGTCGAATCGCGGCGCGCTTGAAGGTGATGGCCGGGCTGGATATTTCCGAGCGGCGCAGGCCACAGGATGGCCGGATCAAGCTGCGCATCTCAAAAACCAAATCGATCGATTTTCGAGTCAACACCCTGCCGACCTTGTGGGGTGAAAAGGTTGTGATGCGGATTCTCGACTCGTCCAGCGCACAAATGGGCATTGATGCCCTAGGCTATGAGCCCGAGCAAAAAGCACTGTACCTGGAGGCACTGAAACAGCCGCAAGGGATGATTCTGGTCACCGGCCCCACAGGCTCGGGTAAAACCGTTTCGCTGTACACTGGCCTGAACATTCTCAATACCGTCGACATCAACATTTCAACCGCGGAAGACCCGGTAGAAATCAACCTGGAAGGCATAAACCAGGTCAACGTCAACCCAAAACAAGGAATGGATTTCGCCCAAGCGCTGCGCGCGTTTCTGCGTCAGGACCCGGACGTGATCATGGTCGGCGAGATCCGCGACCTGGAGACGGCTGAAATTGCGATCAAGGCTTCGCAGACCGGGCACATGGTCATGTCCACCCTGCACACCAACAGCGCGGCGGAAACCCTGACCCGCCTGCATCACATGGGTGTAGCAGCATTCAACGTCGCGACCGCGATCAACTTGATCATCGCTCAGCGTCTGGCCCGTAAGCTCTGCAACTATTGCAAAAAAGAAATCGATATTCCGCGTGAAACCCTGATCAAGGAAGGCTTTCCCGCAGACCGCATCGGCAGCTTCAAGATTTATGCGCCGGTCGGTTGCGAGCACTGCAATGGCGGTTACAAAGGCCGTATCGGGATTTACGAAGTGGTGAAAAATACTCCAGCTCTGGCACGGATCATCATGGAGGAAGGCAACGCCATCGATATCGGCATCCAGATGCGTAAAGATGGTTTTAATGACCTGCGCACTTCGGGCTTGATGAAAGCGATGCAGGGTGTCACCAGCCTTGAAGAAATCAACCGCGTCACCAAGGACTAAACATGGCAACAGCAGCAGTCAAAGTCAGTGTTTACTCCTGGGAAGGCACGGACAAGAAAGGTGCAAAACTGACGGGCGAATTAAGTGGGCATAACCCTGCCCTGATCAAGGCTCAGCTACGTAAACAAGGCATTACCCCAGGCAAAATACGCAAGAAATCCACCTCTATTTTTAGTGGTGGCAAAAAAATAACACCGCTGGATATTGCCCTGTTTACCCGGCAAATGGCGACCATGATGAAAGCCGGCGTTCCGCTGCTGCAGTCTTTCGACATCATCGGTGAAGGGTTTGACAACCCCAATATGCGAAAGCTGGTGAATGAGGTGAAACAGGAGGTGGCTGCGGGTAACAGTTTTGCCTCGGCGTTGCGCAAAAAGCCACAATATTTCGACGATCTTTACTGCAGTCTGGTGGACGCAGGCGAGCAAGCGGGCGCGCTGGAAACTTTATTGGAAAGGGTTGCGACCTATAAAGAAAAAACCGAAGCGCTGAAAGCCAAAATTAAAAAAGCCATGACCTACCCCATCGCGGTATTGGTCGTAGCCTTGATGGTGTCGGCAATTCTGCTGATCAAAGTAGTGCCGCAGTTTCAAATGATTTTTACCGGCTTCGGTGCAGAATTACCGGCGTTCACTCTGATGGTGATAGGCCTGTCCCAGATACTGCAGGACTGGTGGTGGATCGTCATTGCCGCTGTTGTCGCAATCATATTCGGCTTCAAATATGCACTTAAACATTCGCAGCGGTTTCGCGACGGACTGGACAGAGGCCTATTGAAATTACCGATCATTGGGCCTCTTATTTATAAGTCATCGGTCGCCCGATACGCTCGCACACTGTCCACTACGTTTGCCGCTGGCGTGCCTTTGGTCGAAGCGCTGGAGTCAGTCGCAGGCGCGACAGGCAATGTTGTATTCAAAAATGCGGTCAACAAGGTCAAGCAAGATGTATCCACTGGCATGCAACTGAATTTTTCCATGCGCAGCACGGGTGTTTTCCCCTCCTTGGCGATTCAGATGGCGGCTATCGGCGAAGAGTCCGGTTCCCTGGACAACATGCTCGACAAGGTCGCTACTTATTACGAAGACGAAGTCGACAACATGGTCGATAACCTGACCAGCCTGATGGAGCCCTTCATCATGGTTGTCCTCGGCGTCGTCGTTGGCGGCCTGGTCGTCGCCATGTACCTTCCCATCTTCAAGCTCGGCTCTGTGGTCTAAACATGCCCCTCCTCGACTTTCTGGCCAGCTCACCGCTGGCCTTTGTTTTATCCACCCTGATCCTTGGCCTTCTGATCGGTAGTTTCCTCAACGTCGTCATCTACCGCCTGCCCAAAATGCTCGAACGCGAGTGGAAAATTCAGGCGCGGGAGGTATTGGCGTTACCTGCTGAACCCATCGGCAAAACGTTCAACCTGATGCTGCCCCACTCCCAGTGCCCGCAGTGCGCGCACACGATTCGTGCCTGGGAAAACCTGCCAGTGATCAGCTATCTGTGTCTGCGCGGTAAATGCTCTGGCTGCAAGGCGCCGATCAGCAAGCGTTACCCTTTGGTTGAGCTGGCCTGCGGTGTGCTCTCGGGGTATATCGCCTGGCATTTCGGCTTTGGCTGGCCAGCGGCGGCGATGCTGGTGTTGAGCTGGGGTTTGTTGGCGATGAGTCTGATCGATGCGGATCACCAACTACTGCCTGATGCACTGGTGCTGCCGCTGTTGTGGCTGGGTTTGATCGTGAATACCTTCGGCCTGTTCACCAGCCTGCATGACGCTTTGTGGGGCGCAGTGGCCGGGTACATGAGCCTGTGGCTGGTGTTTTGGCTGTTCAAGCTGGTCACGGGCAAGGAAGGCATGGGTTACGGTGACTTCAAGTTGCTGGCGATGCTCGGCGCCTGGGGGGGCTGGCAGATTCTGCCGTTGACGATTCTCCTGTCGTCGCTGGTGGGTGCGGTGCTGGGCCTGATTATGCTGCGGCTGCGCAATGCCACGACCAGCACACCGATCCCCTTTGGTCCCTATCTGGCGATTGCAGGGTGGATTGCTTTGCTCTGGGGTGGTCAAATAACCGCCTCCTACATGCAGTTTGCCGGTTTCAAATGACCAACCCTGCTTTCAAACCCTGGATTCTCGGCCTTACCGGCGGCATCGGTAGCGGCAAAAGCGCTGCGGCGCAGCACTTTATCGACCTCGGCGTTCATTTAGTGGATGCTGACAATGCCGCACGCTGGGTGGTTGAACCTGGGCGTCCAGCCTTGGCGAAGATCGTCGAGCATTTCGGCCCTCAGGTGCTGCAGGCCAGTGGTGAACTGGATCGCAGCGCGTTGCGCGGCCTGATCTTTCAGGACCCCGAGCAGCGCCGCTGGCTGGAAACGTTGCTCCATCCGCTGATAGGTCAGGAGATCATCAGTTACCTGGCACGCGCCGAATCGCCCTATGCGATTCTGGTGTCCCCGCTGCTGGTGGAGTCCGGTCAGTACAAGATGACTCAGCGCGTGCTGGTCATTGATGCCCCGGAGCAGTTGCAGATCCAGCGCACGATGCAGCGCGACAGTACCAGCGAGGAACAGGTGCAGGCCATTCTCAAGGCTCAAGCCAGCCGCGAGCAGCGCCTGCGTCACGCCGATGATGTGCTGATCAACGACCGCGATCCCGCGTGGCTGAAGAGCGAAGTCGAGCGCCTGCATCACTTTTATTTAACCTTGCGTGGAGGCCAACCATGAGCAAACCTTTGACCATCGACTGCCCAACCTGCGGCGCGCCCGTGGAATGGGGCGCTGTCAGCCCGTTTCGTCCCTTCTGCTCTGATCGCTGCAAGCTGATCGACCTGGGCGCCTGGGCTGCCGGAGAAAATACGATCCCTGTCAGCCCGGATGCCGAAGACGAACTGTTTTCCGGCGACTTGCCGTCACACGACCATTGATCAAACGCGACAGCTGATAACCTCAATCAGCTGTCGCCTTTGCGCGGCCCGTCATCGTTCCACGGCGCTTGCAGGTAACGGGTTCGATTGAACGTTTCGAGCCATTCGGGGCAAAAAACCACCAGTGCACTGATCACTATGCCGTTGATAAACGCCTCGGGGAAAATGATCAACCACAGGTAGCCGATAAAATCCTCCAGCCACTCCGGCATGGCGAACAGGCCGTCCCACCACAACACACCTAGTCCCAGCAGCAGGCAGAGCAAGGCCGACAATGCCGCGGCAAAAAAGCCCGAGCAAAAGATGTACACGAAAGGGTTTTTCGGTTGGGCCCGCTCCACCACTACCGCGCAGGCTTCAGTCACAAGCACCGGCAGCACAACCAGGAGCATGCCGTTCACCCCCAGAGCCGCAAGATCCTGCCGCCCCAGCGCCAACAAGCCCAGCTGCGCCGCCAGCCCACCGACAATTGCCAGCGGCCAATCGAGCAGCAAGGTCACCGCAGTCATGCCAATGAAGTGGTACGACACACCGGTATCAAAATCACGCCGCACCAGCCATAGCAGAAACAACGCGAAGACGGTCCCGAACAGCAGGTGTTGACGCCGGCTGTCGGTAAACAGTTCAACCCACGGCGAACGCCACACCGCCCACAACAGCACGGGCAGATAAAGCAGCCAGCCAACAGTCATGGTTTCCGTGGACAGGACCTGTGCGCTGATCATGGTTGATCAAGCGCCTTACGCAATTCATCGGCCGTGCTGAATTGCTGTTCTTTGACCAGCTGCCCGTTATGCAGTTGCAGCCACAGCACTTTGTCGGGGTCACCGGCATAACGCGGCACGACCCGGGCATCGCGATCAAGCATGACCCGGTAGGAGTAAGCGCGCATGGCCGGCACCGCGAACAGCTTGGCGACCAACGCGGGCATCTTCTCGATATCGGCAACGAATACGGTATTGCGCGCTTCCAGGTAGCCCTTGGGTTTGCCCTGCAAAGCGGCGTTCACCAGCTTGGCGGCGCCCATGCTCCGAGCGACCAGCAAGGTTTGCGCCTGGTCATTCAAGGTGTAGGCCTGATCGAACTGATCCAGCAGCGTCCATGGGGCCACCTGCTCGCCGACTTCAAGCGCCTGCGCACCCAGTGGCAAAAGGCAGAGCATTAATACTGACCAAAATTTCACCCGACGCTCTCCTCTGGTACCGGTTTAATTCTTGCTCGCAGTCTACACCGACGCCGGGGCGCTAAACTCAACGTAATCGTAGACCTGAACGCAGACATACGGCTCAATCAGGTATTTTGCATTTACCTGTGGAGTTGCAGCGTCTGGCGCCTTCAGGGTGAGGTAACCATGCAAGATGTGGCCGCAATACGCTGAATAACGTGTAGCCGATCAAAAGTACCGGTCGCAACAGAGGCCAAGCCAAGGGCGCAGCCCATCGTCCAAGGCCTGCTGCGCGCCAGCTCCATAAGGTGGCGTCAATACCTGTCAGCCAGGTGCCGCTGGCAGTGCGCGCATGAAGCCGATCGCGCAACGCTTTTACATCTCGATCAAGGCCTCCCGCGTCGAACTCAGGCACGCTGATATCAATCAGTATCAACCGGGTCGGATCGGCATGACGCCGTAGCCAGGCAATCTCTCGAGCGCACAACGGGCAATCTCCATCGACATAGAGCGCCAGTGGCAGAGTGGGTGACCCGCAAAATGCTTTAGTCCTCATTACAGCTCTCCTCATCCGTACCAACAGGCCGTCAGGCAATAATTCACAGGCGTACACCGTGACAGTCACACCGCAAAATGTTGTACACGGCCGTCTAAAAATTATCAACATGTACAAGTTTATCCGCTATTTTCGAGAGATTAACGTCAAATAATTGTACAAGTAGTTATTTTTCGTATAAGTTTTTATCCGGAGGGCAGTTGGCAACGTGTCGTACTGGTCAGGTACCCAGCACTGCGCCACTGCCCTCTTCCTGTCATCGACCTTAAGCGAACATCCCGATGACTGCGGTGCCAAGCCCAGCTTCATCCCTCTGTTGCCCCGATACCTCCGAGTCCAGCCCCCTTCATGAATTTTCGGCATTTAAAGACCCTTACCAAAGGCCGAGCCTGCGAGGACGACATTCAATGAATGACCAACTGCCTAATCAGTACTGTGAGATTCTCTCGGGCATTGGCGAAAATCCTGAGAGAGAAGGCTTGCGCGATACCCCAAAGCGTGCAGCCAAGGCCATGCAATACCTGTGTAACGGCTATGGAAAAAGCCTTGAGAGCGTGGTCAACGGCGCACTCTTCAGCTCTTCAAGCGATGAAATGGTGATTGTCCAGGACATCGAGCTCTACTCGCTGTGCGAGCACCATTTGCTGCCTTTCATCGGCAAGGCACACGTGGCCTACATTCCCACCGGCAAGGTCCTGGGACTCTCGAAAATCGCACGCATCGTCGATATGTATGCCCGGCGTTTGCAGATTCAGGAAAACCTTACCCGACAGATTGCCGAGGCCATTCAAGAGGTCACCCGTGCCGCCGGTGTGGCGGTGGTGATCGAGGCCAAGCATATGTGCATGATGATGCGAGGGGTGGAGAAGCAGAACTCGGTGATGAACACATCGGTCATGCTGGGCGCATTCCGTGAGTCCAGCACGACCCGTCAAGAGTTCCTGCAACTGATCGGACGGCACAAGTAAGTACTCACACCGAGTCTCTGCACGTGCCCCGTCATATTGCTTTGGTTGAAGAGTTGATGGTGGTGTTCGCTGACAAGTCATCCGCTAAAAACCTGCCGTCTTTCAGGCGGCAGAGTTACCCGTCAGCGCACAACAACCATCAGCCGTCGTTTACAGGTACCAGCGGTATTCCCGCGCGTTGATTTCTTGCATGAAGGCCAAGTGGTCCTGGCGTTTATTCTCGCAGTAGACGTCGACAAACTCCGCGCCCAGGCTCTCGCGGATCCGTGGTTCGTCTTGCATGGCACGCACTGCGTCGAGTATTTCCAGCGGAAAGTCGATGCCGCTGCTCCGGTCTTCGTTGAGTGGCGCGATGGGTTCATGGCCGTTGGCCAAGCCGTTCTCCAGCCCGATCAGGATCGCCGCCAGAACCAGATAAGGATTGGCGTCGGCGCTGGCCAGACGATATTCGATTCGCAGGTTCTGCGGGTCCGACTCGGGAATCCGCACACAGGCATCGCGATCCTCAAAACCCCAACTGGCCCGCGTCGCTGCGTTCACTGTGCCGCCCAGACGGCGAAAGGCATTCTGGTTAGGTGCGAAGATTGGCATGCAATGGGGTAGCAGCTCCAGACAACCGGCCACCGCATGACGCAGCGCTTGTTGTTGGTTGGCTGCCAGCAGGTTATTGCCCTTATCATCGTAGAGGCTGACATGTACGTGCATGCCACTGCCCGGGTGCTGCAAATACGGCTTGGCCATGAAGCTGGCGCGGTAACCGTGCTTGAGGGCGACACCGCGAGTGCTGCGGCAAAACAAAGCGGCCCAGTCGGCGGCACGCAGGCCGTCATCAAGGTGACCAAAGTTGATCTCGAATTGACCCGGGCCTAGCTCGGCCGTGATCACCGTGGTATCGATGCCCTGGGCCCGCGCCGTCTCGACCATGTCATCGAGCACCGGAGCAAAACGCGACAAGCGTTCGATGTGCATATTCGGCTGATCATCGGCATCGTCCGTCAACAGATCGCGTGGGAACTGTGGCTGTCCGTCGCGCAGCTGTTTATCGAACAAATAGAACTCCAGCTCGAAGGCCACCACAGGGTGAATACCCTTGCTGCGCAGGCGATCCAGCACCTGTGCCAGGACTTCACGCGGTTCGAACTCGATAGGCGCCTCGGTACCATCGGAGGTAATCAACATCTGCCCCAAGGGTTGTGCTTCCCAGCTCACTGGCTTGAGTGTGCCGGGCACCAGACGGCGACGGGCATCCGGGTCGCCGTCGTTGAAGCAGTAGTCGCCAATCTTGAACAGCCCGCCCTGGACACCCAGCAGCACGCAGTTCTGCGGCAGTTTAAGGGCACTGCCCGCGGCGACTTTCTCAAGCATATCCAGCGGATAGCGCTTGCCGTAAAAATGCCCGGGAATGTCCAGGGAAATCAGGTCGACGTAACGCACCTCGGGGTAGCGTTGGCGAAAAGCACGAACCTCAGCCAGCAGATCAGAGCACTCAGCATCCATCGTTGTTCTTCCTTTGATTTTTGTCGGTGTTATCAGGTGTAAACCCAGAGAACCCGGGTGAGCTGATCGGTGAGGTTGCCGTAGCGACAATGGGCATGGCTGGCCAGTTGAAAACTGTCGCCGGGGTACAAGGTGACCGGCGCCTCGTCATCCTTCAGCCACAGCGTCAACTCGCCTTCCAGAACATAGCCGCCCTGCTCGGAGCTATCGCTCAAGTGCCGCTCGCCACTGCTGGCACCAGCCTCCAGTTGGCTTTCGAGCATGGAGAAGGCGGCCTTCATCTTCGGCGAAACCAAAATGTCGGTAATCCCGTTGGCGTAATACAGCGTGCGTCGCTCATCCGGCCGGGTAACCCAAGGCAACTCCTTGAGTTTTGGCAAACTGTAAAAATAGGTGGTCGGTACCCCAAAGGTTTCACTGATCGCCGTCAAGTCAGCCACGGTGGGCCGTGACAAGCCACGCTCGACTTGCGAGAGAAAGCCGACAGAACGACCGATTTTGTCTGCGAGTTCCTTCAGGGTGTATTTCTTGTGCTTGCGTAAATCGTGAATAAGGATCGCCAAGGCAGCGATTTCTTCTTGCTTGTTCATGCCGGACGCTCCAAAGGATGAGCGTAATAGCTGGCAATGTGCTGGGTCGATTGCTGAAACATACAGGCGCCTGTGAAATTATTATTTAATAATTTCATGAAAAACTATCATTTAAATTTCACGGACGCAACTTTCCATTCCAACCACTCAAACAACCTCTTCGAATCCAAGTCCTGAAGACGGATGAGCCTCAATCTTTACCGTAAGCCTAACGCCGCAGGCAGGGGCTACTCGGTAAAAAGTCTGAGAGACTCTATTTTTCAGGACTCAAATGAACGCTAAGCTTGGCTCATGGATGACTCAGATTATTTACGCCTGCTTACGGTCCAGGCCGAACAAGCCAACGCGTTCCTCTCCAATGCGCGTAAGTGGGAGCGTGAGCGTTGGGTTTGCCAGCGTTTGCTGCAAGGCCTGAACATCACGCACCGCAATGAAGACTTCACCCCGGCCGGGCAAGAACCGCCAGACGTGCTGTTTCGCGATGCGAGTTTCGAAGTGTTCTTTGTTCTCGATGAAGGCCGTCGGTTGAACGACGAGTGGCGCGAAGAATTACAGCGGCGGCGCAGTGCGTTTTCGTTAAGCCAATTGGTGCGGCGCGAGGCGAAACCCAAGCGCATTGCGGCCCATGAGCTGTTGCAGCGCCTCGCACCCACCTTGCGTAAAAAAGCACACAACTACCGCGAACGCGGGCTGGACCTGGGCGAACTGGACATCATTGCTTTCGCCAGCCTCAAGCGTGAAGTGCTCGATCTGAACAGTCATTTCCCGCCGCCCACTGAATACCTGCGCCAAGGCTGGCGCTCGTTATCCTTGGTCGGACCAACCTTCGCCCGCGTACTGTTCGCACACCCGGATGCACCGGATTTCCTGCGAACCAATCTAGGTCGCAGTGTCGTTTTCGATGTTGGAATCAGCTTATGAACCCGTTACAGACCAGCCCACTGCAAGCACTGTTGGCGGATGTCCCTCAACAGGGCCTGGTCCGCTGGATTGGCGTGCGCCCCGAATCCCGTGTCGACATGATTGAGCTTGAAGCGGTGGAAGCACGCCGCGAGGCTGGCCTGACGGGCGATCATTCGCGGCCAGGCCCGCGTAACGCACGGCAAGTGACGCTGATCCAGTGGGAACATCTGGCGGTGGTCAGCTCGTTAATGAGCCGCACGGAGAAACACCCCATCGTGCCCCAAGACCTGCGACGCAATCTGGTGATCAGCGGCATCAATCTGTTCAGCCTCAAGGGACGGCGCTTCAAAGTCGGCCAGGCGATTCTGGAAACCACCGGCTGGTGCCAACCCTGCGCCCGGCTCGAGCAACGCTTGGGACACGGCACCTTTCAAGCCTTACGCGGCCATGGCGGAATCACCGCACGGGTGCTGCAAAGCGGAATTATTCGCCTGGACGACACCCTGTGCGTCGAACCCCTTTAGATCATTCATGCCTGACGCTCAGAGAGTCCGGTTTTCACGACTAGACTCCCACTCATGTGTTTTCGCCGACCGAATGAGGCTCAAATGACCAGCCGCCTGAATCCTGAAGATCAACAACGTGTCGAAGAGTATCTGCAAACACCCGTGCACACCGTCGAGCGCAGGCCTTTCAAGCCTTGGCTGCTCCTTGCGGTGGTACTGATCGTGGTGATTGGTCTGGGCCTGTTGAGCCGCTTGTTGAGTTATCTGACGCTATGAGCTGCCCTTTCGCAGAGAAGTCAGCCCTATCAAAATCAGAAAAGCGCTGATCCCTTGTGAATACCGTCTTGACCCTCACCGCGCAAGCGCAAGTTGTGGGTCAAACCCAGCCCCGCCGGAAGCTCGTGCCGGGCTTATTCGCAGACAAGTCAGCTCCTACATGCAGATCAAAAGCCCCAGCCTCTGCCCGCTAGGCCGTAGATACCCTGCTTACCCCTCAAATCAAAGGCATAAAAAAAGGCGTCCCGAAGGACGCCTTTTTTATTTGGCTTCGATGCGCATGGCATCTGGCCTTGATCTTCAACTCATGTACAGCCTGAGTAGAATATGGTCGGGGTAAGGGGATTCGAACTCCTGACATCCTGCTCCCAAAGCAGGCGCGCTACCGGACTGCGCTATACCCC